>NZ_VJZE01000020.1 GCF_009377205.1 Streptomyces phyllanthi | reverse complement strand
GTGGGACACCTACGGCAGGTCTTCGGGCGTGAGGGTCATCAGGTCGGACTCCGAGGCCTCGGGCAGCTCGGCGACGCGGTAGGCCTGCCGCTCCGTCATCGACTGGAACAGCTGGCGGGCGGCGCGTCCGTTGCCGAAGCCGCGACCCCGGGGCACCGTCTCGAAGTGCGCCGTCAGTGCCTCGCGGGCCGTCGGGGTCAGCTCGTACTGGTGCTGCGCGGCCTGGTGCTCCACGATGCTGACGAGCTCGGCGGCACCGTAGTCCTCGAAGAGCAGGGTGCGGGTGAAGCGCGAGGCCAGACCGGGGTTGGAGCGCACGAACACCTCCATCTCCTTGGGGTATCCGGCCACGATCACCACCACGTCGTCACGGTGGTCCTCCATCAGCTTCAGCAGGGTGGCGATCGCTTCCTGGCCGAAGTCGTTGGTACCGGTGTACTGGGTGAGGGAGTACGCCTCGTCGATGAACAGGACCCCGCCCCGGGCCTGTTCGAACACCCGCGTGGTCTTCGGGCCGGTGTGTCCGACGTACTCGCCGACCAGCGCCGAGCGGTCCGCCTCGACGAGATGGCCGCGTTCCAGCAGGCCGACGGCGGCCAGGATGCGTCCGTAGAGCCGGGCCACGGTGGTCTTGCCGGTTCCCGGGTTGCCGGTGAAGACCAGATGGCGGCTGAGCGGGGGAGGGGCCAGGCCCATCTCCTCACGGCGGCGAACCGTCTGCATCAGCTTCACGAGGGACGACACGTCGTTCTTGACGCGATCCAGCCCCGCCAGGCCGTCGAGTTCGGCGAGCAGGTCCTCCAGCGTGTCCTCGGCAGGCGCCTCGGTCTCCCGCGCGCCGGTCCCGGCGGCGGCCGTGTCCGCGCCCGCGGCGGACGGCAGGGCCTCCCTGGGGCCGGTCGGCAGCGCCGGGTTCGTCACGTTCCGCGACAGGCAGTCGTCGAACACCGGCCGTGCCCCCTTCTCCGCGGCCACGTCCTCCTCGGTGTCCCGCACCACGCAGCCGCGCAGTACGGGCGCGCTCCCGGCCGACACATGCAGGGCCGGGAACGCGGCGCCGTCGGTGCCGGCCCCGGAGAAGACGCACTCCTCGAAGGTGCCGCGCGCCTTCTCGCCGACGAACAGGCTGTTCTTGCCGGTACGGGCCACGGTGACGGACCGGACACGTGGTTCGGCCGACGGGCCCAGGACCAGCCCGGAACCAGCGGCGTCGCGCACCGTGCAGCCCTCGATGCTGGGGGTCGCGCGTTCGCCGACCACCAGCCCGGCGGTGCCGGTGCCGGTGATCCGGCAGTCCCGCAGCACGGCCGACGTGCCGGTACCGCAGCTGATGCCCGCGCGTTCGGCGTCCGCGACATCGCACTCCTCCAGGACGACCGTCCCGGTGGACTCGGCGCTGATCCCGGTACGGCCCCGTACGACGGACAGACCGCGCACCCGTGCGCCCGCCGCGGCGTCGATCTGCAGGCCCGCCAGCCCGCAGTCGCTGATCCGGACGCCCTCCACGGTGAGCTCGGCCCGGTCGGTGGCCCGGACGCCGTGCTCGGGCGTGGTGCCGATACGGCAGGAGGTGAGCGACAGCCGGGCGTCGTCGCAGGCGTGTACGGCGCTGAAGCCGCAGTCCGTCACATCGCTCGACGCCAGCCTCACCTGGGAGCGGTCGCCCGCCAGCAGGCCGTTGGCGCGGCTGCCGTGCATCGAGGTGTCCTCCGCGGACAGCCGGGCGTTGCCCCGGGCCACCAGACAGGAGCCGTGCGGCCGGTCCACCTGGCAGTCCACCAGGACGACCCTGCCGTCCTCGTCGCCGCTCACCCCGGGACCGGAGCCGTCCCGCAGCCGACAGTTCATCAGCAGCACGTCACCGGAACCGGAGACGGACACCCCGTCCGCGCCGGTCCGCAGCACCTGGCAGTCGGCGAGCACCACTCCGCCCTCCGCGCCCGCCGGACGCTTGGGAGCCTCTCCGGGGCGGGGGGAGCTCCCGAGCACCCGGATGCCCTCCGCGCCCGTCTCCTCCACCCGGCAGTCCAGCGCGGTCACGGTCGCGTCGTCCTCCACCAGCAGTCCGCTGCGGCCGGGGGCGGTGATACGGCAGTCGCGGAGTACGGCCCCGGCCCCGCCCCGTATCCGGACTCCCGAGCCCGTGACCCGGCGCACCGTCAGCCCGGTGGCCTCCGCGGCCGTGGCGGAGCCGAGGACGACCCCCGTGCCGTCGATGTCCTCGACGACCGTGTTGACCAGCTCGGCCGGGCCGGTGGTGTTCGCGTGCACCCCGGCCAGGGCGGCACCGGAGACATGGCAGCCGCGCGTCGTCAGCGCCGCGTCACCGCTCGCCTCGACACGGCCGCCGGAGATCTCGCAGCCGTCCAGCTCCAGCCCGCCGGCGGCCACCAGGACGGCGGGCAGCCCGGGGTCCTGCCCCGTCAGCACGAGACCGCCGACGTAGACACCGGGGGCGGTGATCTCCAGGGCGGGCCGACCGGGGTCCGCCGCCAGCACCCGTACGGCGTGGTCCGGCGCCTCGTCCGGCACCAGGGACACCCCACGGTCCAGGACCAGCACTTCGACGTACTCGCCCGGGGCGATGCGGATCTCGTCACCGTCGGAGGCGGCGCGCACGGCGGCGGTGATGCTGCGGTGGGCGCCGCGGCCCCTGGGGGCGACCCGGTGCACGGTGGCGGTGGCGGTCACGGGAGCTCCAAATCGTCTGCGGTGAACGCGGCGGGCGCGTCAGGCGCGGGTTGCTGGTTCTGCTGCTGGGACGGCGGCGCCACGGGCGGGGTCGTGGGGGCCTGGGTCGGGAAGCTCCGCCCGGCGTTGGGCAGGTCGAAGCGGCCGTCGTTGTCGTCCCGCTCGTTCAGGACCCATGTGAAGTACCGGCTCAGTGCGGACTCGCCCAGGTTCGCCGCGTACTCGCCCCAGCCGCCCTTGTGGAAGACCCTGCCGCCGGCGGTCAGGTGCCAGACGTTCTTCGCGAGGTTGGTGGTCACGCCGCCGAAGGCGGAGGCCAGCGCGCCCCATCCGCCCGCTTCCAGCGCGTCCCAGCCCTTGGTCTCGTTGCCGTTGACGCCGAAGATCGCCGCGTTGACGGAGTTGCTGACGAAGGCGCTGAGCGCCGAGGTGCCCAGGCCGACGGTGTTGGCGTAGGTGGCGTTGCGCCAGCGGGTGACCTTCTCCTGGGCGGCGAACTCGGTCACCCAGTCGTCGGTCTGCGTGGCGAGGGTCTGGTTGGGATGCCCGCCCCAGTCCCTCGTGCCGATGCTGGTCTTCAGCCAGCCCAGCCGCGTGTGGTTGTACAGCAGGTTGAGCCCGTTGGTGAAGGTTCCGCCGACGCCACCGGTGATCAGCGCCTTGAGGTAGTCGTCCCTCGTGAGCTGGCCGTCGTTGACCGCGGCGGTGATGGCCAGGCTCGCCCCGAAGTCGGTGACGAAGGTGGTGCTGAACGAGAGCAGACCGCTGCGGAGCTCACGCTGCCACATCGGCATCTCGAGGGCCTCGCCGTCCTTGACGCGGGTGAACGTCCCGTGCCACACGTCCTGGATCTCCCGCATATGGCCCATGATCTCGGCGTCCAGGCCACGCCAGTCGAACTCCCGGCCGATCTGCGTCCAGCCACGGCTGCCGTGCAGACCGACATCGCCGCCGACCCGGGGCAGGGTCCCGGTCATGCGCTGGAACACCGTGGCCGGGCCGGAGGTGCCCCACCGGCCGAACGCGTCGGTCGTCCAGATCCGTCCGTCGGGGGTCCGCCGCTGGACCAGGTGACCGTTCTGGAACTCGACCCACTGGCCCCACTGCTTGTCGATCACGCGGTGGCGGCCCGGCACGCCGTCCACGGCGATCCTCTCGCGGAAGACCTTGCCGGCGTCGAACTCCTTCCAGACGTCCCGGTCGACGCGGACCGTGGCGGGCGTCTCGAAGTGGCGGGCGGCATCGGAGAGCAGGTCACGCAACGACCCTCTCCGCAGGGGCGCGGTGGGCGCTGCAGGCGGCTCGGGGGCGACGATCTCGTACTTGAACTCCCGGACCCGGTCGTCGACCCGCTGTCTGACCACCTGGTCGTCGATGAGGTCGCGCCAACGGCCGGCCTTGATGTCGTCGTAGACGCGGACGCCCGTGTCCCCGGGCTTGACCGTGCCGTCGGCCCCCCGCCTGGTCCACTTCCAGGTGCCGTCGTCCTGCTTCACCGCGTCGATCCAGGAGCTCCCGGTGTCGGTCGCGTTGCGCTCTCGGACGAGGTTGCCGTCGAGGTCGAAGTCCTTGAACGAGTCGTCCCAGGGGTGCGTGTAGATCGAGCCCCGGTTCTGTCGGCGTATGCCTTCGCCGATGACCGTCTCCGGGGCGCTCGGGTCGTACGCCTTCCAGGTCCACTTGGTGCGGTAGGGGCTGCCGGACGACTCCACGATCTTGTCGTCCACCAGGTCGCGGCGGCCGGAGATGTGCTGCTGGGTGTTCTTGTCGACCCAGAATCCCGTGTCGTCGTTGAGGCGGAGCTCCTCGGTGGAGGGGGCGTTGTGCAGGTACTCCCGGGTGCCCCTGCCCTCGCTGCGCAGCTGCACCCGCTCGATGCCCTGGTCGTCGGTGAAGATGTCCCTCCACCGTCCGTTGCCGTCGACGTGCCGGGTGCCCGTCTGGCCGGTCGTCGTGTTCTTCCAGTGCAGTTCGTACGAGCCGCCGCTCCGGAACTCCGGGACCGGCGCCCACTTGGCGGGGTCCTCCAGGCCGCGTCCGACCTCGATGACCTGGCCGTTCTCCAGCTTCCGGCTCTCGCGCACGAGGCGGCCGTACTGGTCGAAGTCGACCCAGTTGGCGCCGGTCGGGTTGAGGCGGACGCCGGTCACCTCGGTGCCGTCGGCGGCGGTCTCGGTCCAGAAGCTGACCCGGCCCAGTGACTCACCGGCGAACAGATCGCTGAAGAAGCCGTCGAACGGGTTGCGGCCCGCGGCCCCCTTCCACATGAAGGCGGGCGGACGCATGTCGGCGAACCGCCGGACGAACAGGCTGCCGCCGTCCGCCAGTGTCTCCAGGCGCTCGACCTGGACGTTCAACGGGGAGAAGCCGGTGACGTCGCCGGGGTCGACACGGCCCCCGGCGGGAGCCAGACCGGGCATCACCGCATGCTCCGAGTACGTGCGCGAGCCGTGCACCACCCCGCCGAAGGGCCAGGTCTGTCCGCGTTGCTGGGCCACCGTCTCCAGCCCGGTGACCGGATCGCGGTAGGTGTCCTGGAAGGCCACGTGGTTCCAGCTCCAGTGACGGTCGCCGGACAGAACCTCGGTGCCGCTCTTGTCGAAGCGCTGCCACGTCCAGTGGCCGTCCGCCCCCTTCTCGGCGCGGACGAGCCCACCGTCGATGGCCTTCGTGTACGTCCGTACGTCCATGGTGTTGAGGACGCGCCAGGTACCGGTCGTCACGTCGTGGAAGGTGCGCTGGTCCACGTCCCCGACCCGCTGGCCGTGCCGGAACCGGCTGCCGACGGCGTCGAACTCCGTCCACCGGGCGCGGCCGGACGGACGCCAGTCGACGTGCAGGGTGTTGCCGTTCCTGAGGACCTCGCGCTCGAAGAGGGGCACCTTGCCCTGAGTGGTGCTCGTCAGCCTGAACTGGCCTGTGCCGGGCCTCTCCACGGTGGCGGTGCTGAAGGCGTCGGTGAACGGAGTGCCGTCGGCGTCGGTGCGGACGGCCTTGCCGGCGACGTGGTCGATGTTCCAGAACTCGCCGGTGAACCTGCCGCCCTTGCCGCGTACGGCGATGGTCTCCTCCAGCAGTGTCCCGCCATGGGTGTCGAACACCGCCCGCTCCAGCCTGTGGGCCGCCGGTCCGGTGGGGAACGCGGCGATCCGGCCGTCGTCGAGCCGCTCCACGCGCAGCGCCGTGGACGGGAGACCCGCCCTGTCGAGTGCCTGCGGTACGCCGTCGGGCGCGCCCATGTCGAAGCGGAGGCCGCCCCGGTCGGCGGGGAGCCCGACATCCCGGAGGGCCACTCTCCCCTCCGGGCCGTAGTGCCACTTCACGGCACCCGATGCGTCGGTGACGGTGAACCCGCCGCGGAGCTCACGCGGTAGTCCGTCCGGCACGAGGGGCGTGACAGTGAGGGAGAGGTCACCCGGCCGCGAGCCCACGAACTCCATGGAGCTGGGGGTCCACTCGCCTCCACCGGCGGCACGGCCGGTGAGGCCGACCCTCATCCCGTCCAGTTCGGCGGGGCCGCCTCTCACGAACATCTCCTGGTAGAGGAGCTCGCGGTTGAAGCCGTAGCCGTGGGTCAGGCCGGTGGGGTTGTGGACGAGGACGTACCGGCTGCCTCCGGGGCCCCCTCGCGGCACGACGGAGACGGTGAAGTCTCCGACGGTGCGGCCGCCTTCTCCCCGGGCGAAGGCGTCGATGTCCCTCACACGGATCTCAGGAGGCAGCGCGAGGTAGTCGCCCAGAGCCGAGGCGGCCTCCCGCCGCAGCGTGAGCTGGGCCTGGCCCGTCATCCCACGGAGGTCGCCGTGCAGGAGATCGGGGCTCAGACCGAACCTGTTCAGCGAGTCGCTCGCACCGTCGGCGAGCTGCTGGAGGCGGGGGAGATCGAGCGTCTGGAAGGCCTGGGCGTCGTCCGCGGCATGCAGGAAGTCCGTGGCTCCCGTGATGTCCGACAGGTCCGCTGCCGTGCCTGAGGGCGGGATGCGAAAGCCCGATGCCTCGTCGAGGGTGCGCTCGAAGATCGGCGCGAGCTCGGTGATCTCCTCGGGCCGGAGTCCCTCGCGCAGAACGTCGTCGAGGACGGCCTCGTCGACGAGGTCCTCCTCGGGGATGGAGGTGAGCGGGAAACGCTCGGCCAGCGGCTCGACGAGCCGCGTGGGCGGGGTGCCCGGCACGCCCTCGGCGAAGCGGTCGAAGCCGGAACCGTCTCGAGCCGGGAGGTCGCGGTACGCGAGGCGGCCGGTGTTGTCGAAGTGGAAGCGGCTGCCTGTGACGGTGTCGGTGAGGGTGAAGCCACCGGGCAGGCGCTCGGCCAGCGTTCCCGTGACGGGGGTGAGCCGTACCGAGTTGACCGAGCCGGAGGGACCGGTCAGGTCGACCACGGTACGTGCCGTCCCGTCCCCGTCGGTGACGACGGTCACCCTGAGCTGCAGATCGGCCGGGAGCCCGTCTCCCGAGAGGATCGTCTCGCGTCCCAGGAAACGGCCGTCCTCGGCGAACGTCCACGTGGTGGTCCGGGTCGGGTCGGTGACGACGTACCCACCGTCCGGGGCGCGCTCGACGGTGAAGTCCGCTCCGCGGATCGTCCCGTCCGCTTCCGGGGTGCGGTTGACCAGTTCGAGGCGGAACGACCCGGGTGCCGTGTCGGTGGAGGGGACCCTCACCGTCCGTATGTCGAAGTCCGCGAGTTCGTCCATGCCGGTCAGCCGTGTGCCCGGTGCCGCGTCCAGAACCGTCCGCCAGTGCTCGTCCAGGGCTGCCCAGATGCGCGGATCATCGAGTTCGGGCAGATCGTCGGAACCGAACCGGATGAGCGGCAGGCCGGATCGGTCTCCCGTCCCGTGCGGCATCCGCAGGTCCCTGCTCAAGGACAGATCCGGGGCGTCGGGCAGGCGGGTGCCGCCCGACGCATCGTCGAGGGTGCGGTGGAAGTTCTCCGTCAGGTCGTCCAGGACGTCGTCCGCGAGAGGGCCGAGCCCGTCGCCGGGGGCGCCGAGGTCGTCGAGCCGGACGGGCGGGGTGTCGGGCGCGCCTTCCGTGAAACGCCAGAGACCGGAGCCGTCGTGGGCCGGTCGGTCCCGGAACATGAGGTTGCCGTCGGCGTCGAAGTGGAAACGGCCGCCGGAGACGGTGTCGGTCAGCGTGAAGCCGCCGGGCAGCTCGCTCCGGAGCGTCCGGTCCACCAGCGTGAGCCGGAAGGAATCGGTGAGGGAGGCGGGTCTGCCTCCGGGGGGGACCACCCCCACGAACCGGGTCGACGTCCCGTCCGCCGTGACAGACGGGTTGGTGACCCTGAACCACAGGTCGGGCGGCAGCCCCAGATCGTTGTCCACGAGTGCCGTCTCGCGGGCGACGAAGCCGCCGCCGGCGCTGAACTCCCACCGGGTGGTCCCGGCCGGATCGGTGACGCGGAAGCCACCGCTCTCGATCCGCTCCACCGTGAACCGCGGCTCCGGACCTGCCCCGCCCCGGGTCGGTGAGAACTCCACGACCTCCAGCCCGAACGAGCCGGGGGTGCCCTCGGGGGAAGCGGCCACGAGCCGCAGCTCCCGGCCCGCCAGGTCGCCCGTCCCGGACAGGGGGACGCCGTCGAACGGGGTGAGGCGGGTGATCGTCAGGTCGGTCGGCGGTCCGGTGTCCGCCAGGCGCTGGAAGGCCCGTTCGTCGAGTCCGGGCAGCCGGACATCGGTGACCGGGGTGTCGACGGCACCGGCTCGGTCGAGTGTCCGTGTGAGGTCGGTGGCGGCGATGTCCAGCAGGTTTTCCTCGGGGTTGGAGGTGAGCGGGAAGCGCTCGGTCGGTGTGCCCCCGAAGTCGATGGGACCCATCCGCGCAACCACGTTCGTGTCCGGCACCGTCGCTCCGGACGTGTCCAGCCGCGACGGCGACGGCGCCCCTTCCGCGGGAAGATCCACGAACCGGCCGCCTCTGTCGAGGACGAACGAGGCGCCGGTCCTCGTGTCGGTCACCTGGAATCCGCCGGGCAGCCGCTGGGCGAGCTCGCCGTCCAGCGATCTGACGGAGAAGGTGCCGTCGCCCGGACCCGGCACGGTCAGCCGGAACGACGGGGCCGCCCCGCCGCCCGGCACCTGCGTGAACGTCGTGGTCAGCCGCCCGCCGGCCAGCGGGCCGCCGTTGACGCCGGACAGTGTCAGCCGCTCGGACAGCCGTGTGCCGTCCAGGTCGAACCGGGCGGTCCACAGCCCGTCCAGCGTCCGTACCTCCACGCCGGTGGCCACTCCCAGCGCACCGCGCACCGGATTGATCACCACGTCGCCGGCGGCCGACGGAGTGCCGTCCGGGCCGACCACCTTGGGCACCGATCTCATATCGGGGACCGCGTCGAACTGCAGGAAGGCGCCCCTGCCGGGGACTCGTACCTCGACGAACTCCAGAGCACCGCCGGCGGTGTACTGCAGGCGCACGTCCCCCAGTGCGTTGGTGACCGTGGCGCCGCCCCCGGCACGCGGCATGCTCTCCCACTCCAGGCGCAGCCCGGTGGAGTGCCCGGGATCCAGCAGCCGCAGCTCACTCTCGGGAAACGGTCCGTCGTACCGGTTCAGATCGAACGAGTCCGACAGTTTGCCGAGGTCCAGGTCGCCCAGGCTGTCGACCCTGTTCAGACCCTGGGACCCGCCGAGATCCAGCTGGTCCAGCAGGCGCAGCTGGTCGTCGACGGACAGCCCCTGGAAGTCCAGCGCGTTGAGGCCCGAGGTCCCTTCGGCGGACAGCCTCAAATCCGCCGCCAGATCGGGCAGCGGGTTGCTGCCCTTGAAGTTGGGGTTCGGGACCCAGTCGACGAGGTTGTGCTGCGCGTCCAGCCGGTACGCGCCACGGATGAACTCCGGGGCGATGCCACCGGGGAAGGCGATCTCGCGCTGGGACTCCCAGCCCGACGCCTTCCATGCCTCCGTTCCCTGGGCACGCTCGAAGGTCCTGCCGACGTCGATCCCGCCCGGGGCCTCGATCTCGAACTTGAACACGCCGTCCCAGATGAGGTTGCTGTCGGTCGTGGTGCTCACGAACGCCGACGGATCGCCGGTCCTGACCATGACGTCGAGGTTGGTCTCCAAGGGAGCACGCGGACGGAACCCCTCGCTGAAGATCTGGTCCAGCCCCCGCTTGCCGCCGATGCGCCAGAGCGTCTCGTTGCCCTCGCGCCAGACAGGTTCCGGACGGATCGTCCGGATGTCCACCGAGCGGTCGGCAGCGGCGAACAGCCGGTCGAGGCTGCCCGGCGAGGGAAGGTTGACAGGCCCGCGGCCCGTGAGCACGGCCGGCGTGTCGAGGGGCACGGGCCTGCCCTCCGGTCCGACCTTGAAGACGCCCTCGGGGGTGGTGACGACGAAGCCGTCGGAGGCCCACCGCACGTCGGTGCGCGGAACGACTCCCGCGTCGGTCCTGAGCACCCACTGGACGCTCGCCCCGGGCTCCAGCGTGATCCACTGGCCGGTGGGCTGTCCCACGTCGTCCAGCAGCCGCAGTTCACCGGTCGGCAGGCCGGCCGCCGGACCGTCGAAGCGGGTCATCATCACGGTGATGTCCTGGCGGACGGTGTCCAGGTTCAGCCCGAGCCTGTCGAAGTCCATCCGTGCCTGGTTGAACTTCAGTTCCGCGGCGCTCAGGTCCAGTTCGGCCTGGGCGCGGTTCAGCGGGGGCACGTCGGGCAGCTCGGTGAGCCGGGAGAGTTCGCGGCCGGCCGTGTCCAGATCGATCTCGGCGTTCTGCACCCGCAGCCAGGCCTGGAAGCGGTCCGTGGCGGTCTTGCCGACCTCTCCGCCCGTGATGATCTCCCGCAGGGTCAGGGGCGGGAATCCGGTCTGTGTCGTGACCGGCGTGGTGACGAGGTCGGTCCTGAGCGGCCCGAGGCCCAGCAACTGCCGCGCGCGGCGGGTGTCGCCACCGGCGTCCGGTAGCAGCCGCACCAGGTCGTCGAGCTTGATGCCGGGACCGGCCGGCGCGTCCGGTCCGGTGAACTTCCCCACGACTGAGGGAAGTCGGCTGACGGTCTCGGAGGGGTTCAGGACGCGGACCGTCACCTCGCCCGTCAGCCGGACCTGGACGTCCACCGGATCGGTCTTCCCGATGCGCAGGACCACTCCGTCCGGTGTGACGTTCACGAGGTCGATCTCACCGTCGAGGATCTTGCTCAGCTGGGTGACGGTCAGGCCGCCGAAGTCGCCGTCGAGACCGAGGTTCGCGAGGTCCTCCAGGTCGTCGAGGGGCTTCAGCAGGCCCGCTCCGGTGCGGTCCAGGCCCATCACGGTGTCCAGGTTCCGCAGCCGGGTGACCGCGTTCGGCGGTTGCTCCAGCAGCACGGACCGGGGGCCGGGCACGCTCGGCCTGCCCAGCTCGTCGAGGGTGTCGAGGGTGTCCAGGGTCCGGAGCAGCGGCGGGGGCAGCTGTCCGCCGCGATCCAGGTCCAGTACGTCGACGCCCTGCTTGCCGAGCAGCGTGCTGAAGCGGGAGCCCGCCGTGTCGAGGTCGCTGATGACGGTCGGCTCCACCAGATCGTCGAGGCTGCTCGAGAACTGGTTGGGCGTCGACCCGGGACCGCGGGACAGGGAGCTCACGGCCGGGGTACGCGGCAGTGCGGCCGGCGGGGGCACGAACTCGGTCAGTTCGTCGAGCGCGTCGTCCCAGGCCTGGGTGCCGGGAGTGACCAGCTTACCGAAGTCCCCGCCCGTCCGTCCGGTGTCGGGTGTGTGCAGGCCCTTCCTCGTCAGGTCGAAGAGGCCGTTTCCGACCGAACCCGCGCCGCGGGTGATCGAGCGGCCGACGGAGGGCCGCATGAGAAGGCCGCGCTCGAGGAAGCCCATGCGGAAGGCGGTCCGGTAGCCGAACCTGGCGAGTTCCCCGTATCTGACCGGCAGGAGGGCGGACACCGCGAGGTCGAAGGCCCGGCCCGTGTTGATGATCGCGTAGACGCCGAGTCGCCGGCCCGTGCTGCCGCTGACGAACGCGGTGGACATGAAGAAGTCCCGGCGTATCGCGAACCGCCCCTGCTGCCACATGCCCCTGAAGAACCCGGGAATGGACCGCAGCGCGCCCGACAGTATCCGGGGAGCTCTGGCCATGAACCCGGATATCCGGGACAGCCCCGTGGAGGCCAGGCCGCCGAACCTCGACGCCCCCCTGGTCAGAAACTGACCGGTCAGGGTGGCCAGGGTGCGGGGGTGGAACAGCAGCTTGCCGTTCCGCAGCAGCAGACGCCCGCCCGCGGACAGGGCTCGAGGAGCCCCTCTGAGAGCCGCGAGAGCACCTTTGAGGCCGAGAGCGCCGGCTGTCTTGAGCAGCCCCGCCAGCCTGCCGAAGGTGGTGAGGCCCTTGGTCGACGGACCGAGAAGGCCCAGGAAGGCCAGGCCCAGGCCGAGGGCGTTCGTCTTCCCGGCCGCGTAGTCCGCCACGGCCTTGAGGAAAACCGCCGCGTTCAGGGCCATGGCCAGCAGACCTATGGGGCCTGCGACGAAGATGGCAATGATCGAGACCACCATCGTGATGATCTCCAGGGCCTGCCAGAACTTCTGCCAGGCGGTCTTCTTCGTCTTCGGGACGGGCTTGGACACCAGGTCGGCCGCCTCGTCCAGGGCGTCCTCGAGGATCTTGGCCTCGGCGGTGATGAAATCGACCTCGGCCCGCACGTCGTTCTTCGCGGCGGTCAGTTCCGCGGGCGGCGGGGCGTTCTTCCCGACGATGCCCGCCGGGGGAATCGCCACGGCCCCGCCTCGCCTCGCGGCACCCTCCGCTCTGCCCTGGGCGTCCCTCAGGGCGTTCGCGTAGCGCTCCGTGGCCGAGGCCGCCTGTTCGAAGGAGCGCTGGACGTTCGGCACGAACGTCGTCCGGAGCTCCCTGCGGATGTACTCGCGGAGGCCGTCCGCGGTCTCTCCCTCGAAGCCCCCGTCCTCCGCCTTGAGCAGGAAGGCGTCGAGCCCCCTGGCGGCCTCGGCGGCCAGATCCTCGAGGTGGCGGAAGCCCTTGGCGATGCCGTCGACGACTTCGGGATTCCCGGTTACCGGATTTCCGTTGTAACCGACTTGGCTCCAGTCGTCGGGGGTGGCCACGGGGTCCTCCAGGATGTCCAGGACTCGAGGGTCGGCCGCGCGTTCGCGGATGACGTCGTGGTGACGTAAAAGGAGGGACCGGCAGTTCAACGGAGTGACGGACGCCACATACTCGCAGGTCGGTGAGAGTCCGGACGAAATTCCTTTGAACCCTTCGTACGCCTGACTGCGTCTACAGGGCGGACACGACGCCGAGGCCGTCACGCAACTGAGTCGTCACGCCACCGCGCCCCGGAGAAAGGACGGAAGACGTGGGTCGTATAACCGTCGACTACGATCTGATGTACTCGCTCGCGCGGGACATATGGGCTCTCCGCGACAGGCTGCTCGACACCTCGCGCGCCAACCACGACTTCGCCCCGACGGACATCGGTCCACGCAAACAGACCGCCGACTCGCTGACCGATTTCTACGATGCCTGGAAGAAGTCGTTCGGCGATGCCTGGCAGGTGATGACCGATCTCGGCAATCTCCTCGACGAGATGGGCAAGGCCTTCTACGACCAGGACGCACAAGGCGCCATTCCCGCGCGCCAGCAGGAAGCGGCCATGCTGCGCCGGGACATCGAGCAGCAGAACAGGGCCAACCAGCAGAAGCAGGAAGCCCGGGTAAAGCAGGCGAAGGCCGAAGAGGTGCAGGCGCGCTACAGGACCAGGCAGGCACTTCTGGACAAGCAGCAGGCCGAGCTGGACAAGAAGCGGACGGTCCTCGAGAACGAGCAGCTGGCCCAGCAGAAGCGGCAGGAGGACCTGAACAAGCAGCAGGAGGCCCTGCAGAAGAAGCAGGAACCGCTGCAGAGGCGCCAGGAGGAACTGCAGCGCGAACAGCAGGAGCTGTGGCAGGAGCAGAACGCCCGGCGTGAGGCCCAGGCGGCGGCCTTCAAGGAGCAGCAGGACGCCCTCGACAAGGAGTACGAGGCCCTGCGCAAGGAGCAGGAACCGCTGCAGAGACGCCAGGAGGAACTGCAGCGCGAACAGCAGGAGTTGTGGAAGGAGGAGTCGGACCTCCGCGAGAAGCAGGAGGCGGCCTTCCTCGCACAGCAGACCGCCCTGCAACAGGAACAGGACCGCTACGACGCCAAGAGCGCCGCCCTGACCAGAAAGCAGGAGGACCTCTGGAAGGAGCGGGACGCCCTGCTCCGGAAGAAGGGCGTCACCCAGGCGGAATTCGACGCCTGGCAGAGGAAGCAGGACGCCCTGTGGAAGGAACAGGAAGCCCTGTGGGAGGAAGAGGGGGCACCCCTCGAGAAGAAGTGGAACGACCTGGAGCAACTGGAGAAGGACCAGCGGAAGGAGTTCGAGTCCCTGTCGACGAGGCAGGAAGTCCTGAACAAGGAGCGCGAGGAACTCGCCGGGGAACAGGAACCGCTGACGAAGCGACAGGACGAGCTCCAGGAGAAACAGCAGGACCTCTGGAATGAGCAGAACGCCGAACGGAAGGTCCTCGAAGGAGACCTGACGAAGGAACAGGACGACCTGAACCGGAGACAGGACGATCTGCGGAAAGACCAGGACGCCCTGCAGCCGGAATCGGACGACCTGCAGAGGCAGCAGGAAGACCTGTGGAAGGACCAGGCGGAGAACGAAAAGGCGCAGGACCGGCTCGACGAGGAAGAGGAGCCGCTGCGCGAGCAGTCGGAGGAACTCCAGAAAAACCGTGCCGAAGAGCTCGAGGAACTGGAGAGAACCCCGGCTTCCGAATTGCAGAAGGACACCGGCTGGCTGCGCAGGCACCGTGAGTGGGCCGACGACCCGGTCCCTGAGCCGTCACCGGTGCCCAAGGGCCTGGTGCGGGAGACCCCGGACGGCAGGACGGAGATCTCCTACAAGCTCGACGAGAACGGCGAGATCGCGCTCGACAAGAACGGCCAGCCTCTCGAGACGACGACCACCGTCACCAACAAGAAGAACGGCATGGTCTACTCCGAGACCCACCACCCACTACCCGGTGACGGGGACTCCGTGACGACGATCCGGAGCTCCGACGGATCCGTCACCAAGGTCTATGTGGACAACAATCCCGAGGGGTATGGCCCAGGGGAATCGATGCGCTATGTCACCGACGAGAAGGGCGCCGCGATCCAGACGTGGCGCAAGACGGCGGACGGCGAGTGGGGGATGGTCTGGGACAGAAGCAGTTCTCCCTCAGGTGAGGAGGACGCCGCGAACGGCGTGGGCAGGCCCCCCGCGTACCTGACGGTCGAGAAGCCGCTCGTCGACGGCGGAGGGCGCCCGGCCGACGACACCTTCTCCCCGCCGATGCCCACCGAGCTGCCGGACGGCAACACCCGGACGGACTACATGCGCCCCGACGGTTCCGAGCTCAGGGTCGTCACGACGGACACCACACGCTACGTCGCCGACGGGAACAACGAGATCCAGGAGATCTGGTACAAGAACCGGAACGGGGACTGGTACCTGAGGGAATCCATCACCCAGCACACCCGCTACGGCGACGAACCCCCGCTCGGGAAGCTCGGAGAAAACTGGCAGTGACCGTCCGCGGACGGACGTGCACCCCGGCTTCCCACCCCATGACTCCCTGCGGGCGCCCACATCCCCCCCTCGGGTGCCCGCAGGGCCCCACCGGAGCGCTGCCATCCCGGTCGCGCGCCGGCGGTTCCACCATCACCACCGTGCACCGGTCGCGTGACCGGGCGCACCGTAACGCAAAAGAGGACACCATGCCCAAGACCCACGTCGATGACGAGCAGGTCGACGCCACGGCCGCCAAGCTCACCACCGCCGTCGACAGCACTCTCGTGCCCCAGCTGGAGAGCCTGCAGCGGGATGTCGTGGATCTCCTCGGCAACGGCCTGGTGCTGGCGCAGACCAGCCCCGCGCTGCAGGACTCCTACATGAACTTCAACAAGTCGGTGACGGAGGCCGTGCAGAACATCAGGGAGTTCGCCAAGCAGTTCGTGTCCGTCAAGGACTCCGTGAAGAACCTGGACGCTCAGATCAAGCAGAGCATCCCGACTGGTAGGTGACCGACCTCACCGCAGCATCCAGGGGTGCCGGCCCGGAATCCCCTCCCCGGGCCGGCACCCCTTTGGTGTGCCGGCTGTGCGGACCGGATGCCAGGTTGGCCGACGGGCCGGACATCAGGTCTGGACCAGGTCGTTTCATCCGGATCACGGTCTCATGTGGAACCTCACGTTCACCTCAAGACCTCTTGAAAGTCGTCGCGGCGCACATAGACTCACGCCCCAGCAGGGACAGGAACTGCCAATTCCGTTTGTGGGGGCGGGAGTGCCTGGGGACCTGCACTCGCTTCGCTCGACTCATGCCGCAACGCGCGGCGCCTGACGGGACCGGCTCGTGGACCGAGACCGGTACTGGGGGAGGCAAACCCATGAGAACGTCCCTGCCCGGCCCATCCATGCCTGGGAGCGCTCCCAGTGATGGTGAGACCGTTCCTTCCGGTGACGGGCCGGTCCGTGTGCTCTACGAACAACACCATGGGCCGCTCCTGCGCTACGTCAGCGGCATGCTGCGCGGCGACCGGCAGCGCGCCGAGGACTTCGTCCAGGAGACCCTGCTGCGCGCCTGGCTGAGCTCCGCCGACCAGCCACCGGGCTGGTCGCCCTCGCGGGCCTGGCTGTTCAGGGTGGCACACAACCTGGTGATCGACTGGACGCGACGCGAGCAGGCACGCCCCGAGCTCCACCAGGAGCTCCTGGAGACCCACGCCGAACCTGTCGACCCGATCAGCCAGGCGGTTCACCGCTGCTTCCTCGTGCACGCCCTCTCGCGGCTCTCGCCGCCCCACCGCGAGGTGCTCTTCTACGTCTACATGCTGGGCTGGACCGGCCCGGACGCCGCGGACGCGCTGTCCATCCCGCCGGGTACGGTGAAGTCCCGCGCCCACCACGCGATACGCGAGCTGCGCCGGCGGCACCCTCTGCACACGCTGGTGGCGGCATGACGGCGGGTACACGGCTCCACTGGCACGTGATCGCGCTGGCCAAGCCCAACAAGTCGCTGATGACGGGGATCCTGGTCGTCGTCGTCGCGCTTCTGCTGCTGTTCCTCCTGCTGCGGTACTTCGTACGCAAGCACGGTGGCTGGCGGCGGTGCCGGCGTCGCGTCTCCCGGGAACTCGCCCTGACCCGTCGGGCGTTCGGCGAGCCGCTGCGCGCCTTCCGGCGCCACCGCCGAGGAGTACGGACCCTGGCCCGCCACCTGTGCGACCCCCGGGCGGGTCTGCTGGTGCGGCGGTTGCTGGACGCGGCCGGGGCAGCCCTCGGCGACGTGCCCGGGGCCTTCCCCTACGGGCTGCGGACCGGGCCGGGGGGAGCCTTTGTCCAGATCGCCGCCCGCCGGCTGCCCGAGCCCCCCGCCCCCTGGGAGGCCGACGAGGGACCCGGCCCGCAGTCCTGGTACCTGGAACTCGACCGCCTCGAAGACGGTGTGGCCCTGCCCGACGCCGTGCCCCGGGCCGGGGCACGGGTCCGGCCGCTGCCCGTCGCCGTCGGTATGGCGGACGACGCCTGCGTCCACCTCGACCTGGCCGCCGGACCACGGATGATCACGGTCGAAGGTGACGCCGCCGCCCGGACGCGCCTGTTCCAGGCACTGGCCGCGCAGCTCGACCGACCCGGCAGCGGAGCCTCGGTGACCGTGACGGACGGTGTCCACCCGCACTACCACGGGGAGCGGCTCGAGACGGTGCTGCGGGAACTGGAGGACACGCCTCCCGCGGAGCCGGAGGAGACGGTCAGCGCCACCACCAGGGTCGTGGTCTGCGCCGCCCCCACCCGGGAGCAGACCAGGAGGCTGGGAGAGCTCGCCGCCTCGGGCACCGCGGTCTGTCTCGTCGACGGCCCCGCACCCGGGCACAGCTGGGCCCTCCGCGTCGACGCCCGTGGCCGGGTCACCGCCCCGGAACTCGGACTGCACGCGGACTGCGCCCCGCTCGGCAGGGCCGTCGCCGCAGCCGTACGGGCGGACCGGCGCCGCTCGCGCCGCGCACCCGAGCGACACCGGCCGGCCGAGCAGGCCGTCGAACCGCGCGTCCAACCGGAGCAGCGGGCGCCCCGGTCACCCGAGCTCGTGGAGGAACCCGTGCCCCAGGTTCCGGCCCCGGCCCGGACCATGACCGGTGCCGACCTGCTGTCCGAGCCCGCCACCGCCCGGACGCGCCCCGCCCAGGCGTCCTCCACCGACGAGCAGTAGCCCGCCGCCGCTGCGTCACCCCGTCCCGTTGCTCGCCCCCGAACCACTCGAAGGGGAGACGTGAAACTCCTCATCACCACCGTCACCGACGGCGACCTCTCGAGCCGTCAGGACGTCGTGCTGAGCGCCGACGCCACCACCCCCGTGCAGGAGGTCGCCGAGCACCTGGCCCGTATGCGGGCCGAGGCCTCGGCACCGGGCACGACGACCACCGCGCCCGCCTGCTATCTGGGAGACGAACCACTGCCCCCCGGAGCGCCGCTGGCCGCCACCGAGATCATGGACGGCAGCGTCATCGGCCTCGGCGCTCCCGTTCCGCGGGCCGCACTGGAGTACGGGCCCGAGCGCTCCGCGATGCCGCAGCCGCAGCGGGTCGACCACGCACCGGTCGTCGAACTGCAGCTGGTGGGGGGACCGGACGCCGGACGGGTGTACGCCCTCGGTGTCGGCACCCACGGCATCGGCCCGCTGGAGGGCTCCGCCGTACCGCTGCACGGCCGCGGCGTTCCGTCCGACGGCGTACGGATCACCGTGCGCCCGGACGGGTCGGCCATCGTGGAACTCCCTGCGGACGGCGCGGCACGGCTGTCCGTCCCCGAGCCGCCGGAGCACCGGGGCAAGCCCGACCTCCCGCTGCTGCCGCTCGTGCCGGAGGACGAAGAGGAGGAGCAGGCAACCGACGAGCCGTGGGACACCGCCGTCCTCCCCGACGGCTGGGAACCCTGGCCCGTCGGTGCCGAACTCGAACTCGGCGCGTTCCTGCTGCGACTGGCCGAACCGACCTCGAGGGACGCCGCGGTGGTGCCGTCGGAGGGCGGTGGGGGCCTGGACTACAACCGCCCGCCGCGCATCCTGCCGCACCTCGCACCCGAGCGTTTCCGGCTGCCCGCACCTCCCGAGCCGCTGGGGCGCCGGCCCATTCCGCTGCTCGTGGCGTTCGCCCCGATGGTGTTCGGCCTCGTCATGGTCCTCTTCTGGAACTCGTACTTCTACCTGATCTTCATGCTCCTGTCGCCGATACTCATGGCGGCGAACCACCTCAGCGGGCGGCGCCAGGCACGCCTGGACCACGAGGAGAAATGCCGCGTCTACCGTCTGCGCCGCGCCTCCCTGGAGGAGGACGTCCGGTACAGGGTCGCCAAGGAGCAGCGGCTGCGGACCGAGAACGCACCCGACCCGGCGCTGGCCGGACTGTGGGCGGTCGGCCCCGGCCACCGGCTGTGGGAACGGCGCCGCGGTGACCCGGACCACCTCGCCCTGCGCATCGGGACCGCCGAGCAGCCGTCCCTGCTCGGCATCGACGACTCGGCGCGCGAGGACAACCACACCGCCGTCCACTGGACCATCCCGGACGCGCCCGTCGCCGTCGACCTGGAGACGTGCGGTGTGGTGGGCGTGGCCGGGGAGACCGGACCGGTCCAGGCGCTGGCGCGCTGGATGACGGCCCAGGCCGCCGTTCTGCACACCCCCCGCGACCTGCGGATCGTCGTGCTCACCGACAAGGCGTCGCAGGAGTCCTGGGAGTGGGCCTGCTGGCTGCCGCACACGCGGGAGGGTCTGCCCGGATCCCGCGGCGGCGCCGTCACCCTCATCGGCAACGACCCGGAGACGGTGGCGAACCGCGTGGCCGAGCTGGTCTCCACCCTGCGCACCCGCCAGCGGGCCGCCGAGTCGACCATGAGCAAGGCGCTGCTGAGCGAACCGGACGTGCTGGTCGTGATGGACGGCGCCCGCCGCCTGCGCGACGTCCCCGGTGTCGTCTCCATCCTGAAGGAGGGCCCCGGGGCCCGGATCTTCCCCCTCTGCCTGGACCACGAGGAACGCCTCCTCCCCGAGGAGTGCACCGCGGTGGTCCGGTACGAGAACCACCGGCTGACCCTGCGTCGCACCGGACAGCCCGACGTCCCCGACATCCGCCCCGACCTGGTCGAACCCGCGTGGTGCGAGCGCCTCGCCCGGGGTATCGCCCCGATCCACGACGTCACCCCGGACGCCTCCGAGGGCCTGCCGGACGGCGTCGGCCTGCTCGACCTGCTGGGCATGCCGGAGCCGAGCGGCAAGATGATCGCGGCGCGCTGGACGGAACGACCGTCGTCCACCTCGCTGCTGCTCGGCGCGGGCTACGACGGCGCGGCCGCCTTCGACCTGGTGAAGGACGGCCCGCACGGCCTGGTGGCGGGCACCACCGGATCCGGCAAGTCGGAGCTGCTGCAGACCTTCGTGGCCTCGCTCGCCGCGGTCAACCGGCCCGACGAGCTGACCTTCGTCCTGGTCGACTACAAGGGCGGAAGCGCCTTCAAGGACTGTGTGAAGCTGCCCCACACCCTCGGCATGGTCACCGACCTCGACAGCCATCTCGTGCAGCGTGCGCTCACCTCGCTGTCGGCCGAACTGCTCCGCCGCGAGCACATCCTGGCGGCCGCCGCGGCCAAGGACCTGCCCGAGTACCAGAGCATGCGCCGCCGGAACCCGGAGCTGCAGCCCGTGCCCCGGCTGGTCATCGTCATCGACGAGTTCGCCACCCTGTTCCGGGAGATCCCGGACTTCATCCCCGGCCTCGTGGGTATCGCCCAGCGCGGCCGGTCCCTGGGCATCCATCTGGTCCTGGCCACCCAGCGTCCGGCCGGTGTGGTCAACGCCGACATCCGCGCCAACACCAACCTGCGGATCGCCCTGCGCGTCACCGACTCCGGCGAGAGCCAGGACGTCATCGACACCAAGGACGCCGTCAGCATCTCCCCGAACACCCCCGGCCGGGCCCTGGCCCGGCTCGGGCACGGCACGGTCGTCCCCTTCCAGACCGCGTACTGCGGTGCGACCCGGCCCGGGCCCGCGCCGGCCCAGGAGCCACAGCGGCCGGTCGAGTCGGAAAGGCCCCAGGTCTGGGGGACCGAACTGCCGTGGCAGCGTCTCGGCCGTGCCGTCGGAGTGCCGGATGCCGCCGACGAGCCCCGTGCCGCCGCCGTGGACGACGACCTCCCCACCGACCTCAACGCGCTGGTCGAGGCGGTGCGTGAGGCGACGGAGCTCCTGGACTGCGTGCCCCAGCCCAGCCCTTGGCTGCCCCCGCTCGACAGCAATGTGCTGATGGCCGACCTGCCGCAGCCTGAAGAGCCCGGCGGAGCCCGACTGGCGCCGGTGTCCTGGGCGCTGTCGGACCTGCCCGGCTCCCAGGCGCAACTGCCGGTCCAGCTGGACCTCGACACCTTCGGCCACCTGTATGTCATCGGCATCCCGCGCTCCGGGCGCTCGCAGGTGCTGCGGACCATGGCCGGGGCGCTGGCCCGTGGCCACTCCGCCGCGGACGTCCACCTGTACGGCATCGACTTCGCGGGCGGCGCGTTGTCCGCCCTGGGCGTGCTGCCGCACTGCGGCGCCGTCGTGCTCCGCGGCGACACCGAGCGGCTGGAGCGGCTGTTCGCCCGGCTCGATGCCGAACTGGGGCGCCGCCAGGAACTGCTGACCGAGCATCACGCGGCGAATCTGGCGGAGCTGCGCGAGATCGTCCCCGCGGCGGCCCGCCCGGCACACGTCATGCTGCTCATCGACGGCTGGGACGCCCTCGTCGACCTCATCGCCGATCACCACGGCGGCCGGCTGATGGACCAGCTCAACCGCCTCCTGCGCGAGGGAGCCGCCTCGGGTCTGCACGTCGTCGCCACGTCCGAGCGCGCCCTGCTCGCCTCGCGGGCCAGCGCGCTCAACGACAACAAACTGCTGCTGCGGCTGAACGACCGCAGCGACTACCACCTCGTGGGCAAACGCCCGGCCGAGATGCCCGACGTCATCAAGCCCGGACAGGGCTGGACCTCCGACGGCACCGAGATCCAGGTCGCGCTGCTCGGACCCGGGGCAACCGGGCAGGAGCAGGCGGAGGCACTGCGCGCCATCGGCGAGGAGGCGACCCGTCGTGACGCGGGGCTGCCCGCCGCCCGCCGGCCCGTCCGCATCGGCTCGCTGCCCGCGAAGGTGGACTTCACGGAGGCGTACGAGAAGGTGGCGGAGGAGTTCCGCCGGCCCCTGTGGGGACTGCTGGGCCTGGGCGGTGACGACGTCGCGCCAGTGGGGGTGGACTTCGCGGACGCGCCGACGTTCGTGGTCGCCGGGCCTCCCGGATCCGGCCGCAGCACCACGCTGGCGGGCCTCGCGGTCTCCCTGCTCGCCTCCGGTACCCGGCTCGTCGTCCTCACGCCCCGGGAGTCGCCGCTGCGTGCTCTGGACGGGCATCCGGGAGTCCGGCTGCTCACGTCACGGGCGCCCACGGCACGGGAGTTCGCCGCCGCCCTGGAGAGCGGCAGCGAGCCCTGCGTGGTGCTCGTCGACGACGCCGACCTGGTGGCGCTGCCGGAGTTCGACCAGGACCTCCGTGCCCTGGCCGAGTCCGGCAGGGAACGCGGCATCGGGCTGGCCGCCGCCGCCACGGGGGACACCATGGCGGGAGCGATGGGCTGGCTCGGTGCCCTGAAACGGCAGCGCAGAGGTGTGCTGCTGGACGCCCAGAGCCTGATGGACGGCGACGTCCTGGGCATCCGCCTGACCCATGCCCACCTGCGCAACCGCAGGCCCGGCCGGGGCATGACCGTCGACCCGCGCTCGGGAGAGCTGATCAACGTGCAGATTCCCGAGACCACCTTCGACTGACGAGTCCGGTTCCGGACGGCCGCGCACAGGGCTGGCCCGCCCTGTGCGCGGCCGTGCCGTACCAGGACACCGGCAACGGCTCGAAGGCGCACCTCGGAAAAGGACGGCTCGCGTGCCGAACGACGAGGGCCGTCCCGCGCACAGGGCACCTCTTCAAGGCGGCTGAGCGGCCGGTCCGGTGTGTGCGGAAAACAAGTTGTTCGGCAGGTCGGACATCGTTCGAAAACCCTTGACGCCCCTGCACACCCCAGTTGACACTCTCGCAACACGACGTCACACCGACGAAACGGCGGAATCCCGGGGGAGGGGGTCCCGCTGCCCGCCTTGCCTGTCTTTGCCTCACAAAGCCGTGCCTCAGCAGGGAAGACCCGACATGACCAACACCGCACGACCCAGCCGGGCGAGACGTGGGGCGAGCCGTCTCGCCGGACTCGCCGCCGCCTCGCTGTTCCTCGGTCTGGCCGGCCCCGCCATGCCCATGGCCCAGGCGGCGGACCCCGTGGACGTCACCGACGGCCTGGCGCTCCGGTACAAGCTCGACGCCTCCTCCGGAAGCGTGGCCGCCGACTCCTCGGGCAACGGTCGTGACGGCACCGTGAACGGCGCCGCGGGCTGGTCGGGCAGCGGCGAGGGCCTCGCCTTCAACGGCTCGGACACCTACATCAAGGTGCCGAACAACATCATGAGCGGCATGAACTCGATCACCGTCTCGATGGACGTGAAGATCGACTCCGCCCAGGCGACCCCGTACTTCATCTACGGCTTCGGCAACACCAGCGGCACCGCGGGCAACGGCTACCTGTTCACCACCGGCGACAGCTTCCGTACCTCCATCGCCACCGGCAACTGGTCGACCGAGCAGACCACCAAGCCCTCCACCTCCTCGAACCTGACCCGTTCCGTCTGGAAGCACATCGCCTACACCCAGACCGGCAACACGGGCGTGCTCTACGAGGACGGCGTGGAGGTGGCCCGCAACACGGCGGTCACCATCACTCCCGGCGCCATCGGCTCGGGCACCACCACCGCCAACTACGTCGGCAAGTCGGTCTATCCCGGGGACAAGCTCTTCAAGGGCAGGATCCGGGACTTCCGGGTCTACAACCGGGCACTCGCCTCCTCGGAGGTCGAGCAGATCGCCCTCCCCGTCGACGTTCAGGGCGTCGCGGACGACAAGGCCGCCCTCACCCTCGGCGACACCAGCGCCGTCACCTCCGACCTGACCCTGCCGACGGTCGGCACGGCGGGCGGCTCCAAGATCACCTGGGCCACCGACAACGCCGACGTCGTCTCGGCGACCGGCAAGGTCACCCGCCCCGCCGCCGGCGAACCCGACGGACACGCCACGCTCACGGCGACCCTGAAGAAGGGCACCGTCACCGACACCAAGAGCTTCGACATCACGGTCCCCGCCGACTTCGACGACGCCACCGCCACCGAGCAGGCGGCCGAGAAGCTCAGCGTGCACAACCTCGACGACGTACGCGGGAACCTCACGCTCCCCGCGACCGGCGCCTTCAGCACGAAGGTCGCCTGGTCCTCCGCGAACCCGGACGTGATCTCCGGCGACGGCGTGGTCCACCGCCCCGCGCACGGCGACGGCGACACCACGGTCACCCTGACCGCCACCGTCACCAAGGGCGACGCGAAGGCGACCCGCGAGTTCACCGCCAAGGTGCCGGAACTGCCGCAGAAGGAAGCCCTCAAGGGCTACATGTTCAGCTACTTCACCGGCGAGGGCACCGCGGACGGCGAGCAGCTCTACTTCGCCCTCAGCAAGGGCAACGACCCGCTGAAGTGGCGCGAGCTGAACGACGGCAAGCCGGTCCTCACCTCCACGCTCGGTGAGAAGGGCCTGCGGGACCCGTTCATCATCCGGTCCCCGGAGGGCGACAAGTTCTACCAGATCGCCACCGACCTCAGGATCTACGGCAACGGCGACTGGGACCGCTCGCAGCGCACCGGCAGCAAGTCCATCATGGTCTGGGAGTCCACCGACCTGGTGAACTGGACCAACCAGCGCCTGGTCAAGGTCTCGCCCGACAGCGCGGGCAACACCTGGGCCCCGGAGGCCTACTACGACGAGAAGCTCGGCGAGTACGTCGTCTTCTGGGCGTCGAAGCTGTACGACAACGAGGCGCATTCCGGCGACACGTACAACCGCATGATGTACGCGACCACCCGCGACTTCCACACGTTCAGCGAGCCCAAGGTCTGGATCGACCGCGGCTACTCGGTCATCGACTCCACGGTGATCCAGCACGACGGGACGTACTACCGCCTGTCCAAGGACGAGCGGAACAACACCTCCTCCACCCCCAACAGCAAGTTCATCTTCGAGGAGAAGAGCGACTCGCTCCTCAGCACCTCCTGGACCGCGGTCGCGGAGGGCATCGGCAAGGGCGCGATGAACGCCGCCGAAGGACCCCTGGTCTTCAAGTCCAACACCGAGGAGAAGTGGTACTCGTTCCTCGACGAGTTCGGCGGCCGTGGCTACATCCCCTTCGAGACGACGGACCTCGCCTCCGGCACCTGGACCCCGTCCACGAGCTACGACCTGCCCGCCAAGCCCCGCCACGGCACCGTGCTCCCGGTGACGCAGGCCGAGTACGACCGCCTGCTGCGCACCTACCAGCCCGACCAGCTGGTGGAGAGCGTCGAGGACATCAAGGTCGAGACACGCATCGGTGACGCGCCGGTCCTCCCGGCCACCGTCATCGCCGAGTACGCCGACGGCGTCAAGCGTCCCGTCTCCGTCGACTGGGACGACGTCCCGGAGTCGGCGTACGCCCAGGCCGGCACCTTCACCGTGAAGGGCGGCCTGCCGGACGGCGCCGCGCTGGAGGTCCGCGCCGAGGTCACCGTCTCCGAGAAGGGCCCCGACGTCCCCGCCGACCTGCTCCTGCGCTACGACTTCGACGAGACCGGCGGCAACATCGCCCGTGACTCCAGCGGCCACGGCTATCACGGCACCTACGTCCGCACGCCCGACTTCGGCACGGGCGTGAAGGACGGCTCGTTCAAGATGTCCGGCGGGTCGAGCAGTTCCACCACCTCGCCGTACGTCCGGATCCCGAACGGCGTCCTGATGGGCACCGAGAGCGTCACCGTCTCCACCTACGCCAAGTGGAAGGGCGGGGACAACTTCCAGTGGCTCTTCGGCCTCGGCCCGGACAGCAACAAGTACCTCTTCGCCACTCCCTCCAACGGCGGTTCCAAGCTCTTCTCGGCGATCTCCAAGACCAGTTGGTGGGGAGAGAGCCAGATGATCGGCGGCTCCCAGCTCACCCCCGGTGAGTGGAAGCACGTCACGGTCACCCTGAACGGCGCGACCGAGACCGCGGTCCTCTACGTGGACGGCGTCGAGGTGTCCCGGGTGAGCGGTGTGACCATCAAGCCGTACGAGCTGTACGACGCGACCAAGGGCTACTCCGGCTACATCGGCAGGTCCCTGTACTCCGCGGACCCGTACTTCGGCGGCGAGGTGGACGACTTCCGGATCTACAACCGGGCGCTGTCGCCCGCCGAGGTCCTGGAGCTCGGCGGCAACACGACCGGAATCGCGGCGGCGACCCACCCCGCGCTGAAGGTCGACGCGATCATCAACGACGCGGACAGCAGGATCATCCTGCCGCTGACCGAGGAAGCCGACGTCACCGCCCTCGCCCCCGAGTTCACCCTCGCCCACGGCGCGGCCATCAGCCCCGCCTCCGGTTCGCTGCACGACTTCACCGAGCCGGTCACGTACGAGGTCACCGGCTCGGACGGCGAGAAGCGCACCTGGACGGTGGAGGCGCAGCGGATGCGCAGCCCGGTCCTGCCGGGCCTCAACGCGGACCCGAACATCGTCCGGTTCGGCGACACCTTCTACATGTACCCGACCACCGACGGCTTCCCGGGCTGGAGCGGCACTCAGTTCAAGGCCTACTCCTCCAAGGACCTGGTCCACTGGAAGGACCACGGCGTCATCCTGGACCTCGGTCCCGACATCTCCTGGGCGGACAGCCGGGCCTGGGCGCCGACGATGGCCGAGAAGGACGGGAAGTACTACTTCTACTACTCCGCGGACGCGAACATCGGCGTCGCCGTCTCCGACTCGCCCACCGGTCCCTTCAAGGACCCCCTGGGCAAGCCGCTGCTCAAGGCCGGGCAGCTCACCGGCCAGATGATCGACCCGGCGGTCTTCACCGACGACGACGGCACGTCGTACCTGTACTTCGGCAACGGCCGCGGCTACGTCGTCCCGCTGAACGACGACATGATCTCGTTCGACGAGTCGAAGATCACCGACATCACGCCGAGCGGCTACAACGAGGGCTCCTTCGTCATCAAGCGCAAGGGCACCTACTACTTCATGTGGTCGGAGAACGACACCCGGGACGAGAACTACCGCGTGGCGTACGCCACCGGGGACTCGCCCACCGGCCCGTGGACCAAGCGCGGAGTGATCCTCAGCAAGCGCCTGGCCCTCGGGATCAAGGGCCCGGGCCACCACTCCGTGGTCGATGTGCCGAACACCGACGACTGGTACATCGCCTACCACCGCTTCGCCATCCCCGGCGGTGACGGCACCCACCGCGAAACCACCATCGACAAGCTGGAGTTCGACTCCGAGGGCCTGATCAAGGACGTGGTGCCCACCCTGACCAGCGTCGACCCGGTCACCATCGTCCACGCAGGCCCCAGCGCCTCCGGCACCGAGGGCACCGCGATCCCGGTCACCGGCACCATCTCCGGAGCCGGCGACCCGAAGTGGACGGTGGAGGACGGCGCACCCTGCGTCTTCGCCGACCCCGACGCCATCCTCACCACGATCACCTGCGACGACGACGGGACCTACAAGGTCACCCTGACCGGCGGCCGCAGCAGCGACTCGCTCACCGTCACGGTCGGCAACGCGGCCCCGGTGATCACGGCGGCGACGGGCCCGAAGGACCCGGTGGCGGCGAACAAGTCCACGGTGGTCACCGCGGACTTCACCGACCTGGGCTCCGACGACACCCAGACCTGCCGGGTCGACTGGAAGGACGGAAGCGACCCGACCTCCGGCACGGTCACGTCCTCCGGCTGCACGGCCGGCCACACCTACACCAAGGCGGGCATCCACCGCCCGGAGATCACCGTCACCGACGACGACGGCGGCTCGGACAGCACGACCCTCCCCGAGCTGGTCGTCTACGACCGGGCGGCGGGTCCGGCGATCGGCGTCGGCTTCTTCTTCTCGCCCGTCGGCGCCTACCCCGCCAAGCCGGAGCTGACCGGAATCGCGGGCTTCTCGTTCGACGCCCACTACAAGAAGGGGGCCACGGTGCCGACAGGCCGTGCCACCTTCGACTTCCTGGGCGCCAAGCTGAAGTTCCGCTCCACCGGCTCCGAGTGGCTCGTGGTCACCGGTTCGAAGGCCGTCTACCAGGGCTCCGGAACCGTGGGCGGCACCAGCGGCTACGGTTTCCGGATCACCGCCACCGACGGCCCGGACACCTACCGCATCAAGATCTGGAAGAAGTCCACCGGTCAGGTCGTCTACGACAACGAGACCGGCGCCAGCACGGCCGGCATCACCATCGGCCGGCTGTAGCGGGAATCAGGCCGTACTCCACCGAGCGGCGCCCGGGGCAAGCCCCGGGCGCCGTCGGCGTGTCGCGGCACCGCCTGCGCCGGATGGACCACGTCCGGTCTGCACATACAAGCTGTTCAGCCTAATTTGTCCCCATCTGTCACGGATGGAGGGTGGACGATGGTCGACAGCCCGCACGCCACGCTCGTGGGCGCCTCACAGGCCGGGCCGCCCTTGGCCGCCCGCAGGCCGGGGCGAATACGCCGCGACGCCTTACTCCTCGCGGTGGCGGCCGCGTTTACGCTCGCCCAGCTCACCCTCGTACGGCCCGGAATGGGCCTCGGCTGGGACGAGACGGTGTACGTCAGCCAGGTCAGCCCGCACGCACCGGCGGCGTTCTTCAGCGCCCCGCGCGCGCGAGGCGTCTCGTGGATCGTCGCGCCGATCGCCGCGTGGTCGTCCTCGACCGCTCTCCTGCGGATCTTTCTCGCGCTGCTGTCGGGCCTGGCGCTCTATCTGGCGCTGCGCGTCTGGCGAGGGGTCTTCCCGAAACGTGTGGTGGCCCTCGGGGGAGCGCTCTTCGCCTCGCTGTGGGTGACGCTCTACTACGGCCCGCAGGCCATGCCCAACTACTGGGTGGCGATCGGCGCCCTGGCCTGCGCGGGTTGCTTCCTGCGTGCCCGGGCCGACCGCTCCGACCGGGCCGCCCTGTGGGGCGTGGGCGCCGGCGCGGCGCTGATGGCGCTGATGCGGCCCACCGACGCGGTGTGGGCGACCCTGCCGCTTCTGGGCCTGCTGCTCTGCGTACCGCGCCGACGGCACCTCGGGCTGCTGGCGGCCCTTCTCGCGGGCCTCGCCGCGGGAACGGCCCCGTGGGTGATCGAGGCGTACATCAGCTACGGCGGCCTCGGGCAGCGGCTGGCCGACGGCTCCCGGATCCAGGGCGGACTGGGGTGGAACATCGCCGTCGACGACCAGCTGCGCAGCCTGAGCGGCCGTACCCTCTGCCGCCCGTGCACCGGACCGCCGGCCCACATCGCGGTGGCGGCCTGGTGGTACGCTCTCCCGCTGTTCGCCGCCCTCGGGACGCTGGTCGCGGTCAGGGCCCGGCGCCCGGCGCCCACGCTGGTCCTCGTGGCCTGCGCCGCGTCGGCGGCCGTCCCGTACCTGTTCATGATCGGATACGCGGCGCCGCGCTTCCTGCTCCCGGCCTACGCGCTGCTCGCGATCCCGGTCGCCGACGGGCTGGCGCGCCTGGTGAGGGTGCCGGGCGGGAAGTGGCGCACGGTCGCCGTCACGCTGGTGGTGGTCGGGCTGGCCGGGCATCTGGCGGGGCAGTTCGCGGTGCTCACGCGCACGGTGAACCGCACCGTCGAAGCCCGCCGCGACTGGGACCGCACCGCCGTCGAGCTCCACCGCCTCGGCGTGCGGCCGCCCTGTGTGCTGACCGGTCACCTGGCCATCCCGATCGGCTTCTACGCCGGGTGCTCCTCCGTCTACACCGAGGGCAACAACACCAACGTCACCCGGGCGGAACTCCTGCGCACCTCCCGGCGGACTCCGTTCGCCGTGCTCACCCCGCCGAGGGCCGCCCCGCCCGACTACGCCCGCGGCTGGCCCGTCCACCGGTCCGGTCACCTCGACTTCTACGTGGCACCGAGCGCCCGCCCCCGAGGCTGAGGCACGGGTCCGTCACCGGGCCCCGTCGTCCAGCAGCAGCATCAGTGCCCGCGCCGCCGGGCTGGTGGCCTCCGGGGGCGGGAGCATGGCGACGGTGTCGTACGACGTCTCCCCGCCACCCTTCAACGGAACCGCGGCGAGGACCGACGCCTCGCGCTTGTGGCCGAAGTGCCGGGGGACGACGGCGATACCGAGGCCCTCCTGGACGAGGTCGAGGAGACTGTGCACGTCGTTGACCTCGAGGGCGACCGTCCGGTGCACGGCCGCCGCGGCGAAGGCCGCGTCCGTGGTGCGGCGCGGGCCCCAGTCCGGATGGAAGTCGACGAAGGCCTCGCCGCCGAGGTCCTCCGGAGTGACCGGGCCCCCGCCCGCCAGCCGGTGCGTGGGATGGCAGAGCACGGTCATCGGCTCACTGGCCAGCGGGATGCAGCGCAGCTGCGCGGTGTCGGCGCGGGTCGTGACCGCGAACGCCAGGTCGAGGCGCCCGGCCGCCACCTCCTCCGCCAGCGCGCCCGAACCGGCCTGCCGCAGCCGGATCTCCACATCCGGGTGGCGCCTGCGGAAGGCAGCCAGCAGCTTGGCCACGCACACCCCTGCGGTGCACTGCTCGGTGCCCAGCGACAGGGTGCCGCGCACCACGCCCCGTACCGCCGCCACGGCGTCATGGGCCGCGCGGACCTGGGCCAGGACGCGCTCGGCCTCGGTGAGCAGCGCCCGCCCGGCCTCCGTGAGCGTCACACGGCGCGTGGTGCGCACGAACAGCGGTGCCTGGAGCTCCCGTTCCAGCGAGCGGATCGATGCGGACAGACCCGACTGCGAGACCATGAGCCGCTCCGCCGCCCGGGTGAAGTGCTGCTCCTCGGCGACCGCGACGAAGTGGTGCAGGTGACGCAGTTCCATGATTGAGAAGCCTAGACGCTGAATACCATCCGATTCCCCTGTTGGACCGCCGTACCGTGCGCGGGGGAGAGTGGTCCCCGGTTCCCAGGCTCATCCGGCTCACCAGGAGTACGCGTTGTACACCGCACACCCCGACCGCTACGCGGACATGCCCTACCGGCGCACCGGCCGCAGCGGCCTGAAGCTCCCCGCGCTGTCCCTCGGCCTGTGGCACAACTTCGGCCCCGACCGGCCGGTACGGACGCAGCGCGCCATCCTGCGCCGCGCGTTCGACCTGGGCGTCACCCACTTCGACCTGGCCAACAACTACGGCCCGCCACCCGGTGCCGCGGAGAGCGCCCTGGGCGAGGCCCTCAAGGCCGACTTCGCGCCCTACCGCGACGAACTCGTCATCTCGACGAAGGCCGGCTACCTCATGTGGCCCGGCCCGTACGGCGAATGGGGCTCACGCAAGTACCTGCTGTCCTCGCTCGACCAGAGCCTCGCCCGTATGGGCCTCGACCACGTCGACATCTTCTACTCGCACCGCCCCGACCCGGACACTCCGCTGGAGGAGACGATGGGCGCGCTGCACTCGGCGGTGCAGCAGGGCAAGGCGCTGTACGTCGGCGTCTCCAACTACTCGCCCGAGCAGACCCGTGAGGCCGCCCGCATCCTGGGTGAGCTGGGTACCCCGCTGCTGATCCACCAGCCCCGCTACTCGATGCTCGACCGCCGTCCCGAGGACGGGCTCCTCGACGCCCTGGACGAGCTCCGGGTCGGCTCCATCGCGTACTCCCCCTTGGAGCAGGGCCTGCTGACGGGCCGTTACCTGGGCGGCATCCCGGAGGACTCGCGGGCCGCGAGCGACAGCCCGTTCCTGAACGCCGACAAGCTCACCGAGGACCTCGTGGCGCGGCTCCGCGCCCTCGACGACATCGCCAAGTCCCGCGGCCAGTCCCTGGCGCAGCTGGCGCTCGCCTGGGTCCTGCGCGGCGGCCGCGTCACCTCGGCCCTCATCGGCGCGAGCAGCCCCCAGCAGCTGGAGGACAGCGTGGCGGCCATCGGCAACCTGGACTTCGCGCCGGAGGAGCTGGCCCGGATCGACGAGATCGTCGAGAGCTGAGCCTCTCCGTCACCCCTGGCGCAGTCCAGGTGCCGCTCGAAGCAGGCCGTAGTCGGTGTGCAGCACCGCGTAGCCGTTGCGGGCCGGCTGCTCCCGCGCCGGCCCGCGGCCGGTGGTGTAGACGGCCGGGTCGACGTACCCGTGTGCCAGGGGTGGGGGAAGGCGTCGTCGAGGTGGGGTTTCCGCCCCCGGCGGGAGCCGACGCGGACGGGTTCGTCCGGCGGACGGCGTCACCGTCGTCGCCCCCGCCGCAACCGGCCGCGGACACCAGTACCAGCCCGAGGACGACACCGACCGTGCCCCTCCACCGCATGCGGACGTTGGCCCCCGCCCGCGACGCTCACGGGGCCGCGGTCACGTGCCGAGCCGCTCCTCCAGACACACGGTCACCGTGTCCCCTGCCCCCTTCCCGATCGCCCTGCGCACGTCGGCCTTCACGGGCAGCATGTGCGTGCCGTCGCCGAGGGCCATGAAGGAACTGCGGAAGGGGTGCCCGTCGATCGTCCCGCGGACCTTCACCAGGCCGCGGGTGCCGAAGTACTCCACGGACCCGGGCCAGACGAGACAGGTCCAGCCGCCCTTGCCGGGGCGCCTGCGGAGCTCCGCGGTGAACTGCTTGTGCAACCTGCTCATGGTGCCCTCCGCTCCCGGTGGCCCCCTATACACGAGACCACCGGACGTACGGAAACTCATCGCGAGCCCCGCGCGCTGTGTGGCGGGTCCCGCACGGCTCCGGTCGGGGAGTCCGTGACGCTCGGTGTTCGCGGACCTCGGCGGTCAACCCCCGTAGATGTCGTATGTGCTGGTCAGGGGCGAACTCCAGGGCCAGGGACGGCCGCCGTGATCCGGTGCCGCAGCCATGCCCGGACCGTCCGGCAGACGCCGATCGCCTTCGGGATGACGCCGCAAAGCGCCTGCGGGCCGCTGTTTCGAATCGTTTCAGCCAACTCCGGCCACGCATATGCCAGGAGACTGGCTGGAATGGCATGGTGACAGAGCGTCAGTAGTGGCGATACTCGATTCGTAGGGTGATTGCGCCATGAACATCCGGCGCCACCGTGCGCGATCGGTGCGTCACCCGGCGTGTGCCAAGGGCAGGGCAGGCGGGCGAGGTTCAGGGCGAGCGGGGCCGGCCCGGCAGTCAGCGGTGCGATGGGGGAGCGAACGTGCACGACGAATTCCTGTGCCATGTCACGGCGTACGGCGTGTGCGGCGGGCAGCGCGTGGGTGTGCCGTTGGGGACGTACCGCGCTCCCACCCTGGCCCTGGCGTTGTGGTGGATGCGCGACCGCGCGTTATGGATCGCCGAGCGGCTCGACCCGCACCCCGACAACCCCACCTACCCGCCGAACTCGGTCGTGCCGGTGGCCGACACCGTCCCGGACGTGCCCAGCGCGCTGCGCGCCTGGAGCGGCAACGCGACCGAACAGGAGCTGGTGGCCGAGGAGTTGGCCGCCGGGAACCTGGTCCGTATCGCCACCAGTGACGACACCACCGAGTACGAGCTGCTCGCGGAGTCCGTCGACGCGCTCCGGATGCAGCGCACCGCCCGAGTGATCGCCACCCCCGCCGCCTGAGCCGAACCGGTCCGGCTCCCGCCCCCCGCTGAACCGGGCTCGCACTGCCCGCGCTGCCCGATCGGGCGCACATCGGTGCGAATCGATAGAATTCCGGCATGGTGGAACGGCCGGTCGCACCGACCGCGCCCGAACTCGTCCTGGAAACCGAGACAGGCTTCACGGTGATGAGTCCGGGCCGCGAATACCGTGTCGGGCGCGACCCGTTGAGCGATGTCGTCCTGGACGACGACCGGGTCTCGTGGCACCACGCGGTGCTCCGGGCCGGGGTCGGCCATTGGACGATCGAGGACGAGAACAGCACCAACGGCACGTACGCCGACGGCCACCGCGTCCACGCGTGGGATGTCGGCCCGGGCAGCGTGATCCGCTTCGGCAGTCCCTCCGACGGACCCCGTGCCGTCCTCACCGGCCGGGCTCCCGAGCGGGCCCCGGAGCGCCTTTCAGGCGTCCACCGGCCCGCCTCCACCGGCACGTTCCGGCAGCCCACCAGCGTGCGCCCGCTGCCCGAGCGGACCGTCCGTATTGGCCGCGCCGCCGACAATGACCTCGTCATCGACGACCTCATCGTCTCCCGGCACCACGCCGAACTGCGGGCACGCCCGGACGGCACGTACGAGATCGCCGACCTCGGCAGCCACAACGGCACCTACCTCAACGGGCTGCCGGTGGACCGGGCCCGGATCACACCCGGTGACATCGTCGGCGTCGGGCACTCCGCGTTCTGCCTCGTCGGCGACCAGCTGCAGGAGTACGTCGACACCGGCGAGATCTCGCTCGATGTCCAGGAACTCTCCGTCGCCGTCGACCAGGGCCGCAAGAGGCTTGTCGACAAGGTGACCTTTCCCGTCGGCGAGAAATGCCTGCTCGCCGTGGTCGGGCCCAGCGGCGCCGGCAAGTCCACGCTCCTCAACGCCCTGACCGGGCAGCGCCCCGCCGACACGGGCACGGTCCTGTACGACGGCCGCGACCTCTACCACGACTACGCCGAGCTGCGTCAGCGCATCGGGCTGGTCCCGCAGGACGACATCCTGCACACCCAGCTGACCGTCCACCGGGCCCTCACGTACGCCGCCGAACTGCGCTTCCCGCAGGACACGGCCAAGGCGGAGCGGCGGGCACGCGTGGACGAGGTGATCCGCGAGCTGGGTCTGGAACAGCGCGCCCGGCAGCCCATCCACAGCCTCTCCGGCGGTCAGCGCAAACGGGTCAGCGTGGCTCTCGAACTGCTCACCAAGCCGTCGCTGCTCTTCCTCGACGAGCCGACATCGGGCCTCGATCCCGGCATGGACCGCTCGGTGATGCACATGCTGCGCGGCCTCGCCGACGACGGACGTACGGTCATCGTGGTCACCCACAGCGTCCTCAGCCTCGACGTCTGCGACCGGCTCCTCGTCCTCGCACCCGGCGGGAGGACCGCCTACTACGGGCCGCCGGGCGACGCGCTCGCCTTCTTCGGCTTCGAGCAGTGGCCGGAGGCGTTCGAGGCCTTCGACCAGGATCTCGACCGGGACTGGGCGGGGGAGTACCACGACTCGCCGTTCCACCGCCAGTACGTCGAGGCGGCGATGGACCGGCCGTACCTGCCCGAGCTCGAACCGCTCGCCGGGGAACCGCCGCCGAAGCCGCCCAAACCGCAGAGCCGGACCGCCCAGCTCGGCACGCTGGTGCGCCGGTACGCCGCCGTGCTCAGCGCCGACCGCGTCTTCCTGGCCATCATGATCGCGCTTCCGTTCGTCCTGGGAGGGATGACGAGGGCCCTGGCCGGGGGCCGGCTGGACCGCGAGACCTCACTGAACGCGCTGCTCATCCTGTGCGTGGGCGCCGTCCTGACCGGAGCGGCCAACGCCGTGCGCGAGCTCGTCAAGGAACGGGTCATCCACCGGCGCGAGCGGGCCGTGGGCCTGTCCAGATCCGCGTACCTCATGTCCAAGGTCGTCGTCCTCGGCATCGTCACCGTCCTCCAGGCCGTGGTGCTCACCCTGGTCGCCCTGGTCGGCGTCGACCTCGGCGCGCCCGGCGGCGAGGGTGTCCTGATGCCACCGCTGGTGGAGATCACCATCGCCGTGGCGCTGCTCGCCTTCACGGCGATGATGCTCGGCCTGGTCGTCTCCGCGCTGGTCCGCAAGGAGGAGGTGACCATGCCGCTGCTGGTGCTCCTCGCCATCGCGCAGGTCGTCTTCTGCGGCACGCTGTTGCGGGTGGACGGCGTGCCCGGTCTCGAACAGGCGGCCTGGCTGGTGCCGTCCCGGTGGGCGTTCGCGGCGATGGCGGGCACGATCGACCTGGTGCGGATCGCGCCGGAAGGCGACGACCCGCTGTTCGAGCACACGGCCGGCGTGTGGCTGCTCGACCTGGGCATGCTGCTCGTCCTCTCCGCCGCCTGCGGATTCGCCGTCGCCCGTCTGCTGCGCCGCCAGGAACCCGCCGTCATGCGGAAGCAGCGGTGACGCCCATGCCCGGCTTCCGCCCCACGCACGTGGTCCCCCGGGACGGTCTGCCGGCCTGGGAGAGCCCCGATCCGTCCCGGCCCACCGCGTCGCTCGACGCCCTCCTGCCGGTCCAGCTCGTCGAACGGCGCGGTGACTGGGGCCAAGTGGTGTGCGCCAACGGCTGGTCGGCCTGGGTGGACGGCCGCCTCCTCGTCGCCGTACCGCAGGACCCGCCGACACCCGGGGGAGCCCCCTCCCGCGAGGAGGACCCCCGGCCACTGCTGGCCCACATCGAGGAGACGCTGGCGGCGTACCGGAGCGCGGTGGAGGACCTCGTGGCCGGCCGCCTCGACGCCGAGTCCTTTCACGCCCGCCTGGACGGACTGCGGATCGGGTTCGTCGCCGACGGCGAGTCGCTGTGGCTCTACGACACCGACCGCGAGCGGTGGCTCTACTCCGACGGGTCACGACTGACCACGTACGCCACCTCCGGGGACCCGACGACGGCCCCGCCCCCTGAGCGGACGCGCGTCGTACAGGAAGCCGAGGGGGAGGGCCAGGAGCCGACACGTTTCGTGGCGGAGCCCGGACGGGGCCAGGCCCCTCATGAACCGACGCGGGTCGTCCGTCCGGTGACGCACGATGAGTGAGGCCCGGTCGTACGGGGAGCACCCCTCGGAACTCGTCGGACGGCAGATCGCCGGTTACCGGGTCGAGGCGGAGCTCGGGCGGGGCGGTATGGCCGTCGTCTACCAGGCCAGGGACCTGCGCCTGGACCGGCGGGTCGCGTTGAAGCTGCTCGCCCCGGAACTCGCCCGCAACGACACCTTCCGGCGCCGTTTCACCCACGAGTCGCGCGTGGCAGCCGCGATCGACCACCCGCACATCGTGCCGATCTTCGAGGCGGGCGAGACGGACGGTGTCCTCTACATCGCGATGCGGTACGTCGCCGGGCGCGATCTGCGTCAGCTGCTCGACCGGGAGGGCCCGTTGCCGATCCCGGCCGCCACGCGGATCGCCGCGCAGGTCGCCTCGGCGCTGGACGCGGCCCACGACCACGGGCTGGTGCACCGGGACGTCAAACCCGGCAACATCCTGGTCGCTCCGGGCACCGACAGCGACCACCCCGAGCACGTCTACCTCACCGACTTCGGCCTGACGAAGAAATCGCTGTCGCTGACGGGATTCACCACCGTGGGCCAGTTCGTCGGCACCCTCGACTACGTGGCCCCGGAACAGATCTCCGGCAAGCCCGTCGACGGCCGTTGCGACGTCTACAGCCTGGCCTGTGTCGTCCACGAGATCCTCACGGGCCGGCCGCCCTTCCGGCGCGACGACGACATGGCGCTGCTCTGGGCCCACCAGTACGACGATCCGCCGCCGGTCAGCGCCGGGCGCCCCGACCTCGGTACCGCCGTCGACGGCGTTCTCGCGAAGGCGCTCGCCAAGACCCCGGACGACCGCTACGGCTCCTGCCTGGCGTTCGTGGCCGCCCTGCGGGCCGCCTCCGTGCGCGCGCCGCGTCGGCCCGCCGTACCCGAACCGCCGCTGTGGGCCCGCCCGGTCTTCCGCCACCAGCCGCGCCGATGAGGCCTTGCCTGCCGGGGCTGCCGGGGCGCTAGCTCCCGTCCGTGACCTCACCCCGTCGCCGTACCCCCTTCGCGAGCATCCCGCCGAGGAATCCGGCCACCAGCCCCCACAGCGCAGCGAAGCCGAGCGCGGTCCACAGCCGCGGCCGCAGGTAGAGCTCACCGGACAGTCCGCCGCCCAGGTCGCCGATGCCGAGCACCGACAACCCGAGGCGGGCGCTGACCCGGCCGACCAGGCAGATCATGAGCACGGTCAGGACGAGGGCTGCCGCCATGTGCACGGCGTGCTGCCACAGCCGGACGCGGGCCGGGGAGCGGGCGGCCATCACGAACGCGGCGCCCAGCAGCAGCACGGCGTCCACGGCCACCAGCCACCACACCCTGCCGTCGTACTCGGCGAGCGTCCGCAGGTTCAGCGTGGAGTCGTCCGGCGTCCGCAGCACCTGGTCCAGCAGATGCGGCATGGGCAGCCCGAACGGGCCCTCCACACGGCCCTCCCAGGAAGCCCCGAGCCCGATCGTGAACGCGAGCCAGGTCAGGTTCGGCAGCCCGAGCAGGATCACCGCGAACGTCTCCCTGGGGTACCCCCGCGTGCCCGCCACCACCAGCGCGATCACCAGTCCCACGACGACGCACGCCAGCAACAGCAGCACCATCGCGTACGCGGCCGGACGCACCGACGCCTGGAAACGCACCAGCCGGGCAGGCAGCGGCGCCCCGCGCGCCACCAGGAGTGCCAGCAGGAGCACGCCGGCGAGCCACAGCAGCCCGAACAGCACGGTCAGCGGTACGTCGGTGGTGAAGCCCACCTCCGGGGTGGGGATGCCGAACAGGTCCCCCAGGTCCTCGAGCGTGTCGTCGCCGAAGGAGATCTGGAAGGTCTGGCGCGCCGCTAGGGCGAGGCCGATCAGGGCGAGCACCCACAGCACGGCGACGCGTGCGGCCCAGCCGAGGAGTTCGGGCGTCCCCGCCACCGCCCGGTGGCGCAGCGGCCGCAGGAACCCGGCGGCGATGACCAGCGCCCCCGCGAGCGTCACCGACAGGGGGATCACGGTCAGCCCGCCCTGGGTCTCGGCGAGCTCCCCGGCATCACCGGAGAGCTCGATCGTGCCGCCGACCGCCGTCACGACGGCGGCCGCGGCGACCCGGGGAAAGGCGTTGTCGGGGAGATCCGCGGCACCGGCCGCCCACAGCCCCAGCGCGGCGACCGCGAGCATCACCACCAGCCCGGCGAGCACCGTCACCAGTGCCTCCACCCAGCCGTGCCGAGCCGCCTCGCGGCCATGCGAGGCCTGGTCGGAGGGGGGCTGGGAGCGCATGGCCCGGGAACTCACCCTGCCCACGCTAAGCAGGGCCGGGAGGCTCCGCGCGCCGGGCGGGTCCGACCGGGCGGCCTGCGGGCGCCACCGGCGATCCGCACCGCGCAGCTCCACCGGTAGCGTCACCCGGATCCGCACGGCGTCGGCTTGCGAGGCGCGCCGGACCGGGACACACAATGGGCCTGTTGTGCACAAAGCGGCCCAAATCTTCTCAAGTGCCGCAGGTTCCCCATCGGGGAAGAACGTTCCCTACGGCGGAAGAAGAGCTCGTGAGCGTCGAACAGCCGTCGTCCGGCCGCCCCACCGGGCCCCCGTCGGGCCCGCTGGCGGGCCCGTCAGAGCCGAGCCGGGCACGGCCCGGCGGGGGAGGCTCGGGCGGTCCGTCCGGCCCCTCCGGTCCCGGGGGGCCTCCCGGACCGGAGGGCGGCGGGGGACCCGAACGGCCCTGGTGGAGATCGACGCCGCGGATCGCCGTCATCGCCACCGCGGTCATCGCGGCCGTGGTGCTGGCGATCGTGTTCAGCCGCTCCGGCGGTGACGGTGGCTCGGACAACGAGGTCTTCCTCCAGGCGGCCGCGTCGTCGGGTCCCGACCCGTTCACCGGGTCGACGGCCACCGACAGCTCCGCACCACCGGCGACGCCCACGGAGACCCGCACACCCACACAGTCCGCCAACGTGACACGCGGTATCGACGGTTCCTCACCCGGCCTCTACGGAGGCACCCGCAACAACTCCAGCTGCGACGTGGAGAAGCAGATCACCGCACTCCGGGCCGACCCGGCCAAGAACGGCGCGTTCGCGTCCGCCCAGGGCATCCGGCCTTCGGAGGTCCCCGCCTACCTCCGCTCGCTCACCCCCCTCCAGCTCCGGTTCGACACCCGGGTCACCAACCACGGCTACCGCGGCGGCAGGGCGACCCCCTACCAGGCGGTCCTGCAGGCGGGTACGGCCGTCCTGGTCGACGACCTGGGAGTGCCCCGGGTGCGGTGCGCCTGCGGCAATCCGCTGCGGCCGCCGGTCCCGCAGAAGTCCACGCCCAAGCCGACAGGTGACTCGTGGCCCTCGTACCGGCCGCAGAACGTCGTGGTCGTCTCGCAGTCGACGACGATCATCAACGCCTTCGTCGTCTACGACCCCGACAACGGAGGCTGGTTCGAGCGCCGCGCGGGCGACACCGGGGGCGGGGACAGGATGACGTCCCCGCCGACGACGCAGCCGTCACCGTCGATCTCGGTGAGCGACTCGCCGCCGGCGAGCGAGCAGCCGTCACCGTGCGTCACCCTCTCGGAGGGCAGGACGCCGAGCGAGACGGAGGACGGGTCGCCGAGCCTCAGCCCGTGCCCGCCCACGTCACCGACACCGTCCCCCTCCGAGCCCTCGACGCCCGAGACGTCGCCCACCGAACCGGAGTCGCCGCCCACCTCGCCCGAGACGGAGACGGAGACGGAGACCGAGCCGCCGCCGGACTCCCCGACCGGCGACGACACGACCACCGCCTCGGGCACCGTCGGCAGTGTCCCCCAGACGGAGCCCGTAGCACCGGGCGAGTGAGAGCGGCCGGGGCGCCGGGAACCGGCGTGTCCCTCGGCGGGCGCCCCCACCCGCTGCTCCTCGCTACTCGTCGATCGCCGCACCGAACGCGGCGTCCGCCGACGGTGCGCCCAGCGACGCGGCGTCGTACGTCCACGACCCGGAGGCCGTGACGCCGCCCGAACCCGCCGACAGCACCCAGATGAAGCCGTCACCGGTGTTCTCCCCGGGCGCGGAGGCGAGCAGGCCGAAGCGGCCGTCGCCGTTCGGGTCGGTGAGACGGACCTGGGCGCCCCACTTGTCGCCCTTCTCGGGGACGCCGGGTATGTCGGCCGAGTCCTGGTCCCACGACTTGGCGCCCGTCTCGCTGATGCCGTCGGCCGAGCCGCGCAGCACCCACACCGCGCCCGCGTCGGCCACTGTCCCGATGTCCTCACCCGCCGCACCGACCGCGACGTCCGCGTACCCGTCGCCGTTGGTGTCCGCGATCGACAGGTCCGTGCCCCAGCCGTCGCCGACCTCCGGGTTTCCGGGCACGCCGGGGGATGCCTGGGTCCACCACTCGGGCTCCTCCGAGAGACCGCCCGGGCCGCCGTGGTACTCGACGAGCACGCCCCCTGCCCACACCTCGCCGTAGACGTCGTCGGGGCCGTGCGGCTCACCCGTGACCAGGTCGTCGTACCCGTCATTGTTGATGTCACCGGACGCGGCGACCGGGCCGCCCTCGAAATCCCGCTCGTACGCCAGTCCGTCGGCGTGACCGGACAGTTGGACGGACCACCCGTCCCCCGGCTCGTCGCCGACCGTCAGGCCCGACACCACCAGGTCCGCGTAACCGTTGCCGTCGTAGTCGCCCGTGGTCAGCGACTTGGGCAGGATCTCGCGAGGTTCCGCCTGCGCGGACAGACGCTGCGTCGACCGCTTCTTCAGCGAGTTCTGCGTCCCGGACTGGTATGCGAACAGCTCCAGGTCGTACCGGTCGAGGACGGCGAGTACGTCGCCCGGAGTGTCGTCGGTGAAGTGCGCGGCGGCGAGACCGACGCCGAACTGCTCACCGGCGGTGGGCTCCTCGGTCTCCAGCCAGTCGCTGAGGCTCCCGGAGAGCCCGGACCCCGACCCCCACAGGACGACGACCCCGCCCGCGTCCGTGACGGAACCGATGTCCTCGCCGGGAATGCCGACCACGGCGTCGTCGTAGCCGTCCCCGTCGAGGTCGCCGGTCGCCACGGCCTTCCCGAAGCCGTCGCCCACCTCCGCGGCACCCGCGACCCCGGCCGTGGACTGGCTGAACCGCGCCACCCTGGACGTGCCGATACCGCTCGACGAGCCGTACTGCACGGTGACGAGACCGGCGCCCTTCTTGCCGCTGACGGTCGCGCCGGGCGCGCCGACCAGCACGTCCTCGTAACCGTCGCCGTTGAAGTCGCTGTTGCGGTCACTTGCTCGCGTGCCTCCGGGCGCACCGGCGTACGCGGAGGGCGCGGCGACGATGGCCGCGCCGGAGACGATGAGTAACACGGCCGCGGCAAGGGCAGCCGATTGGTTCTTGCGCATGTGCGGCTCCTGAAAGAAAAACGGCCGGGCAGCGCGGGGGGTGTCCGGAAAGGGCCCGTTCCTTGTCCGGCGCCCTGTTTGACACGTCATGCGGCACAAGGGTTGTACAGGTGTTCCCAAGAACCTTCCGCGCACCGCTGCCCCGACCGGACGCGTGGCGCGCCGAAGTCGCCTTCGCCCAGCGTTTCGCGGACCGACGCGCCCGGTCTCTCCGTCACCGGCACCACCGGCGACGAGCCGAGCAGCCCCCGCGAGGTCCTCGTCCGGACGGTCGCCGGGCACGGCCGGCGCAACGCTCACCCGGACCTCCGGCGGGACGCGTCGACGGCCGGGTGGGCCAGGAGCCGGTCAGTGGCCGGCAGCCTCCGCCGGCCGCCTCGCCGTGATCAGCTCGTGCAGATAGCACTTGGTGATCCGGCCGCCGTGACGCGTGTCGATCAGGTCACGGATGCAGCCCAACAGCCCTTCCCGGGAAGCCGCGTCGAGCGCGCGGTGGCCCGAGTAGGTCAGGAGTACGTCGATGTACTCCTGCGTCGTGTACGTGACCTCCCGGGTGCAGCGATACGAGCGGAGGCCGTCCCACTCCGCCAACTCGCCGGTGTCCGTGACGATTTCGGCCTCGTCCTGGAGCCGCAGCCCGGGCGGCGTGGCAGGGTCCCAGCGCTCGTAGCACTCCTGGGCACGGGCGAAGAAGTCGACGGTGCCGCCCCTGACGTGTTCCGTGGTGACGAGCGCGAACATGCCGCCGGGGCGCAGCGCCCGGCCCACCTTGGGGACCCGTACCGCCGGGTCGAGCCAGTGGAACGCGGTCGCGCAGACCACGAGGTCGAACGGCTCGACGGGGAGCGGCCACTGCTCGAAGTCGGCCACCTCCACGCGGGCGTGCGGGAAGGGGCGCAGGTTGCGCCGGGCCACCTCGGCCAGCGCGGGGCCGAGCTCGACAGCCGTGAGGTGACAGCCCGAATCCGCCAGCGGGACGGTGAGTTGGCCGGTCCCCGGAGCGATCTCCAGGACCCGGGTGCCGGGACCCAGACCCACCTGCCCGGCCAACTCCTCCACCAGGGCGCGGGGATAGCGCGGGCGAGCCCGGTCGTACAGTTCGGCCGCCTCGTTGAACGTGTCGCGCAGCATGGCCTCAACTCTCCCCATCGGACCGCGATTCCACTCAGGGCGGAACGCCGCTCCCTTCCCGTGGCGCTCCCGGCTCCTAGGCTGAAGGAGTGAGCAACCAAGCGTCGAACGAAGCCCGCGTCATTCCCCTGCGCCCGGCGGCGGCCACTCCGGCCCGCGAGGACGCTCCCCCTCGCACGGAGGCGGCTGCCCCGCGCACCCCGCGGCAGCCGACTCTCGCTCCACGCCCCCACCCCGCAGGTGCCCCCGGGACACCGCCCGCCAAGGAACCCCTCTGGCGCGACCTGGTCGGTGACGTGCTGCGGCGGGAACGGCTCGCGCAGGAGCGGACGTTGAAGGACGTGTCGGAGGCGGCGCGGATCTCGATGCCGTATCTCTCGGAGCTGGAGCGGGGCCGCAAGGAGGCCTCGTCGGAGGTCCTCGCGGCCGCCGCCCAGGCCCTCGGACTGGGCCTCGGGGACCTGCTCTCCCTGGCCCACGGCGAACTGGCACGGCGCGCCCGGACACGTACGGCGACGTCCACCAGGACCACCGGCACATCGCCGTACGGCGGACTCTGCCTCGCCGCCTGACCCGGGCACCCCGGCGGCCCGGCTGGGTCAGACCCCCACGAGCCGCCGGCTCACCACCTCGTCGGCCAGCCCGTACGCCACGGCCTCCTGAGCGGTGAAGACCTTGTCGCGGTCCATGTCCGTGCGGAGCGTCCTGACATCGTGGTGCGTGTGCCGGGCGAGGACCTCCTCGACCTGGGAGCGGATCCGGACCATCTCCTTCGCCTGGAGGGCGAGGTCCGAGACCGTTCCCTGGCGGCCGCCGCTCGCGGGCTGCCCGAGCAGCACCCGCGCGTGCTCGAGGACGAAGCGCCGGCCCGGGTCGCCGCCCGCGAGGAGCACCGCCGCCGTGGAGGCCGCCTGCCCGACGCAGAACGTCGAGATCGGTGCCTGGACGTAGCTCATCGTGTCGTAGATCGCCATGAGTGAAGTGAACGATCCGCCGGGCGAGTTGATGTAGATCGCGATCTCGTTCTCCGGGGCGGCCGACTCCAGGTGGAGGAGCTGGGCGATGACGACGTTGGCGACCCCGTCGTCGATCTCGGTGCCGAGGAAGATGATCCGCTCGGACAGCAGCCGGCTGAAGACGTCGTACGACCGCTCGCCCTGCGGGGTCCTCTCGACGACGTTCGGAATCGTGTACGTCCCCATGTCTACAGCCCCATCCTGCGTCGCGACGCGGCCGGCCGGACATCGGCGAGCGACTCCACGACCTGGTCGACCATCCCGTACTCCTTCGCCTGCTCGGCCGTGAACCAGCGGTCCCGGTCGCCGTCCCGGGAGATCGTCTCCGGGGTCTGTCCGGTGTGCTCCGCCGTGATCCGCTCGATGGCCTTCTTGGTGAACTCCAGGTTCTCCGCCTGGATCTCGATGTCCGCGGTGGTGCCGCCGATACCCGCCGACGGCTGGTGCATCATGATCCGCGCGTTCGGCAGCGCGAACCGCTTCCCGTGCGCGCCCACGCTGAGCAGGAACTGGCCCATGCTCGCCGCGAAGCCCATCGCGAGCGTGGACACGTCGTTCGGGATGAGACGCATGGTGTCGTAGATCGCCAGGCCCGCGGTCACCGATCCACCGGGGCTGTTGATGCAGAGGCTGATGTCGGTCCGCGGGTCCTCCGCAGAGAGCAGGAGCAGCTGGGCGCAGACCCGGTTGGCGGAGACCTCGTCGACCTGCGTTCCGAGGAACACGATCCGCTGCCCGAGCAGTTGTGCGGCCAGGTGGTCGTCGAACCGGGACGGAAGGGTGTCCCCCTCCTCGGCCCGCGGAGCGAGGGCCGGCTCCCGGCCGGTGATGAGTGGCGTCATGGGCTCTCCCTGTCGTGAAGGTGACCGTGAACGTGACGCGGCGGTTTGGCGCCGCCCTCTCCACTCTTGCCGCACATGGCCGCTGACATGGGATTTCTCTGCCCGTGGCAGATTAGCCACGGGCAGAGGGCGCCGAGCGCGTCACGCTCACTGCACAGGGCCGGAAAATCCTTACCGAGCCACCGATGAGTTCGCGGGCGAGGACCGGTCGATACAGGTGACGACACACGCGTGCCCGAGGAGGCAACCATGCCCGCGAACGGATTCACCACCTGTCTGTGGTTCGACGGCCAGGCAGAGGAGGCCGCGCACTACTACGTCTCGCTCTTCAAGAACTCCAGCATCGGCCGGATCACCCGCTACACCGAGGGCGGGATGGGCC
>NZ_VJZE01000209.1 GCF_009377205.1 Streptomyces phyllanthi | reverse complement strand
GGGCGGCCGCGGGGGCGCCCGTGCCGTCGTCGATGACGGCGAGCTCGGCGCCGACCTCGACCGTCTCGTCCTCGGCGACCTTGATGGACGCCAGCACACCGGCGGCGGGGGAGGGGATCTCGGTGTCGACCTTGTCGGTGGACACCTCGAGCAGCGGCTCGTCGGCCTCGACGCGCTCGCCCTCGGCCTTCAGCCAGCGGGTGACAGTGCCCTCGGTGACGCTCTCACCGAGCGCCGGAAGGGTTACGGAAACCGCCATGGTTTCGGTTGCTCCTTACGAAATTGCGGAAGTCAGTGTCGTCGCGGACTGAAGGCGTCAGTCGTGCGAGTGGAGGGGCTTGCCCGCGAGGGCCAGGTGGGCCTCCCCGAGCGCCTCGTTCTGCGTCGGGTGGGCGTGGACGAGCTGGGCGACCTCGGCCGGCAGCGCCTCCCAGTTGTAGATCAGCTGGGCTTCGCCGACCTGCTCGCCCATGCGGTCGCCGACCATGTGGACGCCGACCACGGCACCGTCCTTGACCTGGACGAGCTTGATCTCGCCCGCGGTCTTGAGGATCTTGCTCTTTCCGTTGCCCGCCAGGTTGTACTTCAGGGCGACGACCTTGTCCGCGCCGTAGATCTCCTTGGCCTTGGCCTCGGTGATGCCGACGGAGGCGACCTCCGGGTGGCAGTACGTCACCCGCGGCACGCCGTCGTAGTCGATCGGCACGGTCTTCAGACCGGCCAGACGCTCCGCCACCAGGATGCCCTCGGCGAAGCCCACGTGCGCGAGCTGCAGCGTCGGAACCAGGTCGCCGACGGCGGAGACGGTCGGGACGTTCGTGCGCATGTACTCGTCGACGAGGACGTAACCGCGGTCCATGGCGACCCCGGCCTCCTCGTAGCCCAGGCCCTGCGAGACCGGACCGCGGCCGACGGCGACGAGGAGGACCTCGGCCTCGAACTCCTTGCCGTCGGCGAGCGTGACCTTGACACCGTTCTCGGTGTACTCGGCCTTCTGGAAGAAGGTGCCCAGGTTGAACTTGATGCCGCGCTTGCGGAAGGCGCGCTCGAGGAGCTTGGAGGAGTTCTCGTCCTCGACCGGGACCAGGTGCTTCAGGCCCTCGATGACGGTGACGTCGGCACCGAAGGACTTCCAGGCGGAGGCGAACTCGACGCCGATGACACCGCCGCCGAGGACGATCGCGGACTGGGGCACACGGTCCAGGACGAGGGCGTGGTCCGAGGAGATGACGCGGTTGCCGTCGATCTCCAGGCCCGGCAGGGACTTCGGCACCGAGCCGGTGGCGAGCAGGATGTGACGGCCCTGGACGCGCTGGCCGTTGACGTCGACCGAGGTGGGGGAGGACAGGCGCCCCTCACCCTCGATGTAGGTCACCTTGCGGGAGGCGACCAGACCCTGGAGGCCCTTGTACAGGCCCGAGATGACCTCGTCCTTGTACTTGTGGACGGCGGGCACGTCGATGCCCTCGAAGCTGGCCTTCACACCGAACTGCTCGCTCTCGCGGGCCTGGTCGGCGATCTCGCCCGCGTGCAGCAGGGCCTTGGTGGGGATGCAACCCCGGTGCAGGCAGGTACCGCCGACCTTGTCCTTCTCGATCAGGGCGACGTCCAGGCCCAGCTGCGCCCCGCGCAGGGCCGCGGCGTAACCACCGCTACCACCGCCGAGGATCACTAGGTCGAAAACGGTGCTGGCGTCGTTCGCCACGTCACGTCCTCCATGCATTGCGCCGTGCGCCCGGGCCCCTTTGTCCCGTTCGGGGGCGACCCGTCGGTCGGCTGTTGTCCGGCCGCTCTACTTCGGCCCTTCGTGGGGCCCTGTCCTGCCGGGCCCCATCTTCGCACTTGTCGATGGTGGGCGGGACGCCGGGCCGGTGTGTGAGACATCGCACTGCGGCCCCCCGCGCCCCTGCCGGGGACGCGGGGGGCCGCGCGATCAGCCGAAGACAACCCGCAGCCGCCGTGGAACGGGCCGGACCGAGCCCCGGGCGCACGGCGACGCGGCCTCAGCCGAGATCTCCCGAAGCCGTCAGCTCGGCAAGCCGTACCAGCGTCCGCACCGCGCTGCCCGTACCGCCCTTCGGCGTGTAACCGAACGGCCCGGACTCGTTGAACGCCGGCCCCGCGATGTCCAGGTGGGCCCAGGTGATCCCCTCGCCCACGAACTCCTTCAGGAAGAGCCCGGCGACCAGCCCGCCCCCGAAGCGCTCACCGATGTTCGCGAGATCGGCCGTGGGCGAGTCCATTCCCTTGCGCAGGTGGTCCGGCAGCGGCATGGGCCACGCCGCCTCGCCCACCTCCTCGGCCGCCTCGTGCACCGCGGAGCGGAACGCGTCGTCGTTCGCCATGATCCCGAACGTCCGGTTCCCGAGCGCCAGCATCATCGCGCCCGTCAGCGTGGCGACGTCGACGACCGCGTCCGGCTTCTCCTCGCAGGCCCTGGCGATCGCGTCGGCCAGGACGAGCCGGCCCTCGGCGTCGGTGTTCAGCACCTCGACGGTCTTGCCGCTGTACATGCGCAGCACGTCACCGGGGCGGGTGGCGGAGCCGGACGGCATGTTCTCGGCGAGGGCGAGCCAGCCGGTGACGTTGACCTCGAGGCCGAGCCGCGCGGCGGCCACGACCGCGGCGAAGACCGCCGCCGCGCCGCTCATGTCGCACTTCATCGTCTCGTTGTGGCCCGCGGGCTTGAGCGAGATACCGCCCGAGTCGTACGTGATGCCCTTGCCGATGAAGGCGAGGTGCTTCTTCGCCTTGGAGGAGGTGTACGACAGCTTCACCAGACGGGGCGCCGAGGCCGACCCGGCGCCCACGCCGAGGATGCCCCCGTAGCCGCCCTTCTCCAGGGCCTTCTCGTCGAGCACCTGCACCTTGATGCCGTGCTCCTTGGCCGCGGCCTGCGCGACGGCGGCGAAAGCCTCCGGGTTCAGGTCGTTCGGCGGGGTGTTGATCAGGTCGCGGGCGCGGTTGAGCTCCTCCGTCACGGCGGTGGCCCGCTCCGCGGCGGCCTTGTGGGCGCGGTCGCGGGGCTTGGCACCGAGTACGGCGACCTCGGCGAGGGGCGCTTTGCCGTTCCTGGCCTTCGGGTCCTTGCCGTTCGCCTTGTACGCGTCGAAGGCGTACGCCCCGAGCAGCGCGCCCTCGGCGACGGCGCCGACATCACCGGCGTCCGCGACGGGCAGCGCGAACGCGGCCTTCTTCGAGCCGGCCAGGGCCCGGGCCGCGGCACCGGCCGCACGGCGCAGCGTCTCGGTCCCGAACGACGAGTCCTTCTCGGGCTCAGCTCCCAGGCCCACCGCCACCACGAGCGGAGCCTTGAAGCCGGACGGCGCGGGCAGCTTCGTCACCTCGCCCTCGGCGCCCGAGGCGCCGAGGGTCTCCAGGACGCCGGCCAGCTTGCCGCCGTACGCCTTGTCCACGGCCTCGGCGCCCGGCGCGACGGATAGTCCCTTGGCGCCCTTCGGGCTCTTCGCGACACCGACCACGATCGCGTCGGCGCGGAGGCCTGACGCGGCGGCGGTGCTGAGAGTGAGAGCAGTCACGGTGGTGAAATCTCGCTTCCAATTGAGTTCCAGTGGCCGAACGGATGGGGTCGACCGGCCCTGGGGAGACCCTAGATCCGCGGTGCGTGGCGGCCCCCGCCGGGCCGGGATTCCGCGGTGCGCGGGATCCGGCCGGATCGCAGGGGTGCCAAGGACGAGACTAGGCCCTGTTCGGCCGATCGGACCTGGGGCGCGGCACCCGGGCGGACGGATACCGTGCCGCGGTACCTCACGGCGGCCACAGGCGTCCGCCCCTTCCGGCGCCGTAGCCGCGGCACGTGGCCGGGCCGAAGAGCCTGGCCGCACGGTCGAGCCTCTCACGCCGTCGGCCCCTCCGAACGTCCCGCTTCACCCCAAAGAGGGTTCCCCGACGCCGACTTGAGTGCGGCACACGACGGCCGGACGGTCAGGGCGTACGGATCCGGCGTGCCGTTCCCCAGGACTGAGCGGGAGTCAGAGCCTGTGTCATATCCCCGGTCGGATCAGCGCGCGGCGTCTGGTGCGTGCGATCGCAAGGCGCCGGAGCGCCCTCGATGGGGGTCCCCCCGCTCGAGCGAAGCCGAGAGTGGGGGAGGAGTCACGTGGGCGTTTCGGCAACGCGGCGAGCGTGCGTGCCAGGCGTCGCGCGCCCGGCCGGGGATATGACACAGGCTCTCAGTCCTGCTGCCAGGACCCGGCGGCAGCGGTTCCCCACCCCGCGCCTCACCCCAGCGACAGCATCACGAGCGCCGCCGTCGCCGCCGTCTCCGCGACCCCGCCGAAGACATCACCGGTGACCCCGCCGAAGCGGCGCGTGCAGTGCCGCAGGAGCAGCTCGGCCACGGCGAGGGAGACGACCACCGCGAGGGCCGTACGCACAGGGCCGTACGTCCCGGGCAGCGCGCCCCCGGCGGCGGACACCGCCGTGACGGCGAGGGCCACGGCCACCGCCCCGCCCACCGGGACCGCCCCGGCGACCGCCGCGCCCAGCCCCTCCGGGCGCGCGGCCGGCACCCCGGCCCGCGCGGCCAGGGTGAGGGCGAGCCGGGCGGCGGTCGCCGAGACGACGGCGGCCAGAGCTCCCCGGGACCAGGACTCCCCGTACTCCTCCGCGAGCGCGGCGACCTGGGCGAGCAGGACGAGGACCAGGGTGAGCACGCCGAACGGGCCGATGTCCGACTGCTTCATGATCCGCAACGCGTCCTCGGCGGGCCTGCCGCTGCCGAGCCCGTCGGCGGTGTCGGCGAGGCCGTCGAGGTGGAGGCCGCGGGTGAGGACGGCGGGTACAGCGGTGGTGGCCACGGCGGCGAGCAGGGGGCCCGCGCCGAGGAGGAGCAGCAGGAGCCCGAGCGCGGCGGAGGCGAGCCCGACGACCAGCCCGGCGGCGGGCGCGCACAGCATCCCCGCGCGCGCGGCCTCACGGTCCCAGCGGGTCACGGTGACGGGCAGCACGGTGAGCGTGCCGAAGGCGAAGCGCAGGCCCTCGGGGAGGGAGGTCGTGAACACCGGCTTGGACACCTGGCGCAGGGTACCCGGGGGCCTGAGGACTCCTGATGGCGGGCTGTTCAGCGGTGGATGGCGGTTGTTGAGCAGGTATGACAGAAAACATGGATAAAGTGCGCGTATGGGTCACTGGTGGCAGCGGAACATCATCGAACCGGGCAAACTTCCCCTTCTCCTCGCCCTCACCTCCTTCGTTCTGACCTTCATGATCACCCGGGTCATCACCCGCATGATCCGCGCGGGCAAGGGCCCGTTCCGCAACATCGACTCCGGCGGTGTGCACATCCACCACGTGGTCCCCGGTGTCGTCCTGACGGTGACCGGCGGCTTCGGCGCGGTGGCGAGCGGACGGCACGGCGTCGGCCCGGCCCTGTGCGCCGTGCTGTTCGGCGTGGGCGTGGGCCTGATGCTGGACGAGTTCGCGCTGATCCTGCACCTCGACGACGTGTACTGGACCGAACAGGGGCGCAAGAGCGTGGAGATGGTGGTGCTGACGGCGGCCCTCGTCGGCCTGGTGCTCTGCGGCTTCCTGCCGTTCGGGGTGAACGACCTCGACGAGGAGGAGTTGGAGGGCCGCGGCTCGGCGATCCTCGGCGTCGCCCTGAACTTCTTCTTCGCGCTCCTCGCCCTCAGCAAGGGCAAGGCCCGTATCGCGCTGTTCGGCGCGATCGTGCCCTTCCTTGCCGTGATCGGCGCCATCCGGCTGGCCCGCCCCGGCTCGCCCTGGGCCAAGCGCTTCTACGGCCGCCGCCCGCGCGCCCGCGCCAAGTCCCGGCTGCGCGCCTACCACCACGACCGCCGCTGGGCCGGCCCGCGCCGCAGGATTCAGGACTGGATCGGCGGAGCGCCCGACGAACTCCCGGAGCCCAGCCGCACCCCCGAACGCCACTGACGCCACTTGGTGACCGCGGACACCACCAGCACCGCCGCGATCGCCGCCAGATGCTCCTTGCCCGCGAGGTTCTCCTTGACCAGTACCTCGACGACCATCGCCACGATCACCAGGGCCGCCGTGACATACGCCCGGTGGCGCAGGCCCACGACCACGGCGAGCCCGACCACGGCGGCCGACGGCCCGGTGTCGACGACCCCCGCGTCCGACGCGGGCAGCCCCAGAGGGACGTCCGGGCCGAGCGCGACGCCCACGCGCGCGTACAGCGTGCCCGCCAGTGTGGCGCCGTACGCGACGGCGAGCGCCCGCCACCGGCCCAGACAGATCTCCGCGATCCCGAACACGCACAGGATCTGCAGCAGCGCGCCCCACACGGGCAGATGCAGGGCCGGTACGAAGAGGGAGAGCGGCGTGCGCAGAAGGGCGAGCCAGAGCGGGTCCTCGGCGCGTACGGCACCGACCGCCTCCACGAACCCGTAGCCCCACGCCCGCCCGTGCGCGAAGTGCAGGACCGCCGCGAGGCAGACGCCCGTCAGGGCGAGCGGGACCGCCCGCGGGCCGCGTTCGAGCAGGGCCGTGCGGACGGTGCCGTACAGCGCTCCCCATTCGGCGCGGGCCCAGCGGGCGAGGGCGCTCATCTCTGCGGACTCCAGGTGCTCGCGGTACGGCCACGTCGGCGGCCCCGCGCACCAGGAACCCCGGGGCACGGGTCACGTTCGAAGACGGCGCGGAACACCGTGGAGTTGAGCGGGCCCCGGGGTGACCGATCTCTCCCGCACCCGCGGAACCGGCCCTCCCGGTTACTCCTCCTCGGGCTTCTCCTGCTCCTCGGGCTCCTCAGGCTCCTCGGGCTTCTCCGGCGCCTGCTCCGGCAGTTCCGCCGCCAGCGCCGCCGCGGCCTGGACGAGCGGCAGGGCCAGCAGCGCGCCCGCACCCTCGCCGACGCTCACGCCGTGGTCGAGGAGGGGCTCGATGGCCATGCGGTCGAGGGCCTTCGCCTGGGCCGGCTCGCCGCTGTTCTGGCCCGCGAGCCACCAGTCCGGCGCCCGGAAGGCGACCCGCTGGCCCACGAGGGCGCAGGCGGCCGACACGACACCGTCCAGGATCACCGGCGTCTTCCGTACGGCGCACTGGAGCAGGAAGCCCGTCATCGCGGCCAGATCGGCGCCGCCCACCGTCGCCAGCAGCCGCAACTGCTCTCCGAGCACCGGCCGGGCCCGCCGCAGGGAGTCCCGTACGGCCGCGCACTTGCGCATCCACGCCAGGTCGTCGATCGCCCGGCCGCCCCGGCCGGTGACGACGGACGCGTCCGTTCCGCACAGCGCGGCGACCAGTACGGCCGCCGCCGTGGTCCCCCCGACGCTCACATCGCCGAGGACCACCAGATCCGTACCGGAGTCGGCCTCCTCGTCCGCGACCGCGACCCCCGCGAGGAACGCCGCCTCCGCCTCCTGGAGGGTCAGCGCGTCCTCGACGTCGATACGGCCGGACCCGCGCCGCACCCGGTGCCGTACGACCTCGTCCGGGAGCTCCTCCGGCTCGCAGTCGAGCGCCATGTCCACCACCCGCACGGGCACGTCGAGCCGCCGGGCCAGCACCGCCACCGGGCTGCTCCCGTCGAGCACCGCCCGCACCAGCTCGTGTGCGCTGCCCGCGGGCCGCGCGGAGACACCGAGTCCGGCGACCCCGTGGTCACCCGCGAACAGCACCACACGCGGCCGGGTGACCGGACGCACCGGCACGGAGGACTGCGCCGCCGCCAGCCACTCGCCCAGGTCGTCGAGGCGCCCCAGTGCCCCGGGCGGCACGACCTGTCGCGCCCGCCGCGCCTCGGCATCGCGGCGCACCCCACCGTCGGGGCGCTCGATCAGATCGGTGAAGTCGTCGAGATTAAGCGAGCTCATTCGCCGAACAGTACCGGCAGCGATCGAACACGGCGGCGTCACACCGTCACCACGTCATCGCGATCCCATACGTTCCTTTTGGTCCAGAGTTCCGGAATGTCGTACGGAGTCGCCATGTCTGCCGCCCCCCAGCCGAACCGGCCCGAACTCGCCCCCGCCACCGGGCCGTTCCCCGCGCCGCGACCCGAGACCGGCTCCGCGCCGCGCCGCGAGGACTGCCCCTGGTGCGGTTCGCGACGGCTGCGCGTCCGGATCCGTTCGCACGATCCGGCGCGCCGGGTCCCGGGCACGTTCGTGGTCGACGGGTGCCGGGACTGCGGGCACGTCTTCCAGAACCCGAGGCTCACCGCCCAGGCGCCGGGCGTCCGGGGCCGCGGCCCCCGGGGAGGCCATGACTTCCTCGCCGAACGCCTCCTGGGCGCCCGCGGCATCCGCCGCCGTCACCGGGCCGCCGCCCGCGCGATGCTGCCGTACCCCGAGCCCGAGAGCTGGCTCGACGTCGGCACCGGGCACGGACACTTCCCCGAGGCCGCCAGGGAGGTGCACCCGTACACCGCCTTCGACGGACTCGACGCCACGCCGCGCGTCGAACGGGCCCGCGCCGCCGGACGCGTCGAGGAGGCGCAGCAGGGCGCGCTCACCGACCCGGAGATCGCCGGGCGGCTGCGCGGCCGCTACGACGTGGTCAGCATGTTCCACCACCTCGAACACGCCCCCGACCCCCGCGCGGAACTCCGCGCCGCCCTCGACGTGCTCCGCCCCGGAGGCCACCTCGTCGTCGAAGTCCCGGACCCCGCCTGTGCGTTCGGCACGCTGCTCGGCAAGTGGTGGGTGCCGTACGACCAGCCGCGCCATCTGCATCTGATGCCGCTGGGGAACCTGGTACGGGAACTGGAGTCGCACGGCTGCACGGTCGTCGCCACCGACCGGCGCGCCCCGCACATCCCGTACGACCTGACGGGCGCCCTGTGGCTGGCCCTGACCCGCTCCCGCGCCCGTACCGCCCTGACCTGGGCCGGGCTGCCCCTCCTGGCCTCGGCCGCGGCCCTGGACCTCGGCCTCGCCCCGCTGCTGCGCCGCACCCGCTTCTCGAACGCCTACCGGATCATCGCCCGAAGGGAACCGGCGCGGGACGACGGCTGATCGTCATCCGCGCAGCGGCAGCGCCTGCCCCGCCACCACCAGCAGCACCTGCTCGCACTCGTCCGCGAACGCCGCGTTCAGGCGCCCGAGTTCGTCCCGGTAGCGGCGGCCCGAGGGTGTCGCGGGGACGATCCCCGAGCCCACCTCGTTGGACACCGCGACGACCGTACGGCGGGTCTCGCGCACGGCTTCGGTCAGTTCCCGCACCCGCGCCCTGAGGGCACGCTCACCGCCGTCCGCCCACTCGGCGTCGTCCCAGGCGTCGACGGAGTCCATCGCGTCCGTCAGCCACAGGGACAGACAGTCGATGAGCAGGGGAGCGCCGTCGTCCTTCAGCAGCGGCACGAGATCGCACGTCTCGGCGGTGCGCCAGGAACCGGGTCGCCGCTCCCGGTGGGCGGCGACCCGGGCCGCCCACTCGCCGTCCCCGTTCCGCGGACCGCCCGTCGCCACGTACAGCACGTCGGGGAACGCCTCCAGACGCCGCTCCGCCTCCACCGACTTCCCGGACCGCGCCCCGCCCAGTACGAGGGTGCGCCGCGGTACGTCCGGTACGTCCTCGTAGACGCCCACGGTCAGCGTCGTACCGTCCGGCACGGCCCGCGCACCGGCGGCCGCGAGCCGACGGCCGAGCTCGGCGCCCGGTGGCACGTCGTGGCCGAGGTGCACCGCGACGACATCGGTCGTCGGCCCGACGGCCCCCACCGCGCGCAGCCGCGCCAGCACGTCGGGCCGCCCCGCGACATCGACGAGCACCATGTCGTACGGCCCCGAGGAGCCTTCTCCGATCCCGGCGGCCGCGCCACCGGGCGGCAGGTACAGCAGCCGCTGCCCGTCCGGTCCCGTCACCGCGTACCCCGTCCCCGGCGCGTCCATCGCGATCGCCCGCACCCGGTGCCCGGTCAGCAGCGCCAGCTCCCGCCCGTCCGGCACCCGCCCCGGCTGCGGCAGCCCGGCCGGGACCTCGATGGGGGGCCCGCCGTGCGGATGCGAGAGCAGCACCTGCCGTACGCCGGACAGCGTGCGCCCGGAGCGGGCGGCGGCCAGGGCGGCGCCGGGCGTCAGATCGAGCAGCAGGATGCCGTCCACCAGCAGCGCGGTCGCCGCGCGGGCGTCGGCGCCGAGCGCGGTCGCGCAGGCAGCGCAGGGACAGTCGGGGCGGGGGAGGCCCTCGGGGGCGCCGGTGCCGAGCAGTGTCAGTTCCACGGGCCCGATTTTCGCGCGTTCCCGAACTTTCCCGCAGGTCTTGCGCGTCCGACCGGCCATGGCTCGTTCCACGGCTCGCTCCGCGGTTTGTCCAAGGCTTCCGTACCGTGCCGCGTGCGGAGCGCTTAGGCTCTGGAGCAGGAACCGGATCTTGCTCGGTGCTGTTTCCGGCACCGGGCCGGTACTCACCGAAGCTGGAGGCTCACATGGCGGCATGGACGTGGCGGTTCGAGAAGGCCGACGGGGCGGAGGTCCAGCCCGCGGTGCAGCCCGACGAGTTCACCACGCAGGGGGATGCCGAGTCCTGGATCGGTGAGCACTGGAAGGCCCTCCTCGACGGGGGCGCGGACCAGGTCCGGCTGTTCGAGGACACGACGGAGATCTACGGGCCGATGAGCCTGCACGCGTCGGAGGCGTAGCCGGGTCGCGGGGCGGTGTGACGGCCGGGACGCCAAGGTGCGGTGGCGGGCCGCCGGGTGGTGCGAGGGCCGGGGGTCGACGTGCGGCGGCTGCGAGGCCGAGGTGCGGTGGCGGGCCGCGGGGCGGTGCGGCGGCCGGGAGGCCGAGGTGCGGTGGCGGGCCGCCGGGTGGTGCGAGGGCCGGGACGCCGAAGGTGTGACGGCCCGGAGGGCGACGGGGCGGTGACGGGCCGCCCGGCGGTGCGGTCGGCGGTCCGTGATGCCGTGGTCCGTCGCTTCCCGGACCGTTCCCGGACCGCTCTACAGCTCTCCCAAGGTCACCTCGACGGTCTGCTCGCGCCCGTTCCTCGTGTACGTCACGGTCGTGCGGTCCCCGGGCCGTGCCTCCGCGAGGGCCTCGGACAGCGAGGTGATCGTGGTGATCTCCGTGTCACCCAGCCCGGTGATGACGTCCCCGGGCTCGATGCCCGCCCGGTCGGCCGCGCCGCCCTCCACGACCTCGGCCACGGCGACCCCCTCGGGCCGGGAGTCGTCGCCGACGACCGTACGGCCCGTGATGCCGAGCGCGGCCCGGCCGGAGTCGGTGACCCTGCCGTTCTCGACGATCTGGTCGGCGAGCGTCCGCACCGTCGACGCGGGGATGGCGAAGCCGATGCCCGGAGCCGCGCCCTCGCCCAGGCCCGGGTCGACGGCCGCGAGCGTGGGAATGCCGATGACCCGGCCGTCGAGGTCGACGAGGGCGCCGCCGCTGTTGCCGGGGTTGATCGCGGCGGAGGTCTGCACCATGTTCGCGATGGTCGCTCCCGGCCTCCCCTCGGAGGCCGGCTCGGTCACGGTCCGTCCGGTCGCCGAGACGATCCCCTGCGTCACGCTGGAGGACAGTCCCAGCGGCGAGCCCATGGCCAGGACGATCTGTCCCACCTGGACCCGGCCGGAGTCCTGGAACGTCACCGCCTTCAGCCCGTCCGGCACCGTGTCCAGCTTCACGACGGCGAGGTCCTGCTGCGGGTACGCGTACACGAGCGTCGCGTCCAGCTCGTTCTCGCTGTTCGCGATCGTCACGCCGAAGGTCCTCTCGTCTCCCACGACGTGCGCGTTCGTGACGATGTGCCCCTGGGCGTCATACACCACCCCGGAACCCAGACCCTCGCTCGTCCGGATCTGCACGACCGAGGGCAGGACGTCCCTGATCACCTTCTGGTAGTCGTTCTGCAGGTCGTTGTCCACGGCGGGGACGGCGGCCTGGGTGGTCAGCCCCTCCCGACCGCTCCCCCCGGCGTCCGCCCCGGAACCGGAGCAGCCGGACAGCAGGGCGACGGCACAGACGAGAGCGGAGAGAACGGCGGGGAGGCGGCGGCCGGGGACACGCGAGTCATCCATGCCCCGAGTCTCACGTCGCCGGGTGGCCCCCTGCGCGCCGTAGGCCGCCGAACGGGCTCTGGCCGAGTGGGTACCCGCTTGGGTGGGGTCAGCCCCTCACACCGCACAGGTGCAGCAGGGCGGCCACCCGGCGGTACGGGTCCGTTCGGCCGGCTCGCTCCTCCGCGGTCAGCAGGGTGTCCACGTCCTCCGGGACCGGCGCGTCGTCGTCGGCGAGGTCGGTGAAGACCCGGACGCCGTACCAGGCGTGCAGGGGAGCGCCGATACCCGCGAGGGTGGAGGTGAGCGCGTCCAGGCGGTCGGCGCGTACGTCGAGGCCGAGCCGGTTCGTGTAGGCCGTGGACTCGAAGGCGGCCAGCGTGCCCGCCCAGTCGCCGGCCAGACCCGGCCGCATGGCGAGCGCGTCCCCGTTCCGTACGAGCAGGGAGAGCAGCCCGCCCGGCGCCAGCATGCGCGCCAGGCCGGCCAGCAGCGCGTCCGGCTCCTCGACGTACATCAGCACACCGTGGCACAGCACCACGTCGAAGCCGCCCGGCAGGAAGTGCACACCCGTGTCCCGGCCGTCGCCCTCGACCAGCCGGACCCGGCTCCGTATGCCCTCCGGCTCACCGGCGAGGGCCTCCCGGGCCACGGCGAGCATCGTCGCGTCCTGCTCGACCCCGGTCACCTTGTGCCCGGCCCGCGCCAGCCGCAGCGCCTGCGTGCCCTGACCCATACCGACGTCCAGCACCCGAAGCCGCTGCCCGACGGGAAACCGCCCGGCGATCTGCTCGTCGAGCTGCCGGGCCACCAGCTCCTGCCGTACGACATCGCGCAGCCCGCCCAGCTTGTTCAGCCAGGCCTGTGCGGCGCCCCCGGAGAAAGATGTCGTGCTCAGGGCCGCTCTCCGCGCTTGACCTGCGGCTTGGGCAGCCGGAGGCGACGCATCTGGAGGGTGCGCATCAGCGCGTAGGCGACGGCGCCCCGCTTGTTCTCGTCGGGGTAGCGCTCGTTCAGCTGCCTCTTCAGACGCATCGCGACCCAGATCGAGTCGACCACGATCAGCACGATCACGAAGAGCCACAGCAGCAGCGCGATGTTCTGCAGCGACGCCACCCGCACCATGCTCAGTACGAGGATGATCACGGCCAGCGGCAGGAAGAACTCCGCGACGGAGAACCGCGAGTCCACGAAGTCACGCGCGAACTTCCGCACCGGACCCTTGTCGCGGACCGGCAGATAGCGCTCGTCACCGCCCGCCAGCGCCTGGCGCTGCCGCTCCAGCGCGGACCGGCGCTCGTCGCGGGCACGCTTCGCGGCCTCCTTGCGCGTGCTCGGCGTGTTGGCGACGCTGCGGCGCTGCGCCTGGGCCTCACTGCGCTTGGGGGTGGGCCGGCCCTTGGGGGCCTGCGGGTCACGGGGCTGCTGGGAGTCGTTCACGGGCGCCTTCTCGACGACCGCGTTCTTCTCGCTCTTGGCACGGCTACGGAACACAAAACCCAAGGGTACGGGGTTCCGTGGCATGGACCCCAGCCGGGCGGGGAACGATCCGGCAACACCGCTCGTCATGTAGGGGGACAGAGTGGCCTGAAAAGGAAGGCCGCGACGGCCCGCCCCGAGTGAGCCTGAGGAATTCCGGGACCCACCCCGTACACAACCCCGGGAGACACCTACTCCCTACGCCGGAGCAGTGCCGTACGCAGTCGTCCTTGGGGATGAGCGCATCCGTCCCCGAACAGTGCGGTAATGGATGCAGGGCCCGTACTGTGGGTTCTGTTGCAGTCGCTGGAGCTGGAGTCCGTCAGAAGGGGGCGCGCGAAGCCCATGAGCGGTGTCATGAAGCGTATGGGGATGATCTTCCGCGCGAAGGCGAACAAGGCCCTTGACCGGGCCGAGGACCCGCGCGAGACCCTCGACTACTCGTACCAGAAACAGCTGGAGCTGCTCCAGAAGGTGCGTCGCGGAGTCGCGGACGTGGCGACCTCGCGCAAGCGCCTCGAACTGCAGCTGAACCAGCTCCAGTCCCAGTCGTCCAAGCTGGAGGACCAGGGCCGCAAGGCGCTGGCGCTGGGCCGTGAGGACCTGGCCCGCGAGGCGCTGTCGCGCCGTGCCGCGCTCCAGCAGCAGGTCACGGACCTGGAGACGCAGCACCAGACGTTGCAGGGTGAGGAGGAGAAGCTCACCCTCGCCGCCCAGCGGCTCCAGGCGAAGGTGGACGCCTTCCGCACCAAGAAGGAGACCATCAAGGCGACGTACACGGCGGCCCAGGCCCAGACCCGGATCGGCGAGGCCTTCACCGGTATCTCCGAGGAGATGGGCGACGTCGGCCTGGCCATCCAGCGCGCCGAGGACAAGACGGCCCAGCTCCAGGCCCGCGCCGGCGCGATCGACGAGCTCCTCGCCTCGGGCGCCCTGGACGACCCCTCCGGCATGGCCAAGGACGACATCCAGGCCGAGCTGGACCGGCTCTCCGGTGGTACGGATGTGGAGCTGGAGCTGCAGCGGATGAAGGCGGAGCTGGCCGGAGGCTCGTCCTCGCAGCAGGCGATCGAGGGCGGCACCGGTACGGGCAGCGCCTCCCCGTCGCAGTCCCAGCAGCAGGACACCCCGCGCTTCGACAAGCAGTGACCGCCCGGCGGTCCGGGTCCCACGCCTGAGGAGGGCGACATGATCGTACGGATCATGGGGGAGGGGCAGGTGAGGCTGGAGGACAGCCACCTCGCCGAACTGAACAAGCTGGACGACGAACTGCTCGTGGAGATGGAGAGCGGCGACGGCCCCGGCTTCCGCCGCACCCTCCAGGCCCTCCTGGACAGGGTCCGCGACCTGGGCACGCCGCTGCCGGACGACTCCCTGGAGCCGTCCGAACTCATCCTCCCGTCTCCGGACGCGACCTTGGAGGAGGTCCGGGAGCTGCTGAGCGACGACGGCTTGTTCCCCGGCTGACGCCTCCGGCGGCCCGGGAGGGGTGTCTCGCCCCCGCCGCCCCTACC
>NZ_VJZE01000208.1 GCF_009377205.1 Streptomyces phyllanthi | reverse complement strand
CGGGCGGGCGCTGTGGGCCGGGGCGGAGGGGGACCTCACGACCCTGCGGCTGCTGGCCGACCGCGCGGAGGCGGCGGCGCGGAAGGCGGGGGTGCCGATGGGGGAGCGCCGCCGGTACAAGGCCCACCTGACGGTGGCCCGCGCGCGGGTGGCGGTCGACGTACGGGCGTACGTCGCCGCCCTGGGCGCCCTCACCAGCCGTACCTGGACGGTGGACGACGTGGCGCTGGTGCGCAGCAACCTGCCGACGTCCGGGGCGCCGGGGGAGCAGCCGCGCTACGAGACGGTCGCCCGCTGGGCGCTCGGAGCGGCCGGTTAACCTCGACTGCGTGGACCCGAAGACCCGTAACCGGATCATGGCCGGTGTGCTCGTCCTGATGTTCCTCGTCGTCGCCGTGGCGGCCGCGCTGGGCAAGTAGTCGCTTCGCCGGCGGAGCCGGGGAGCTGTGGGTGAGTTGTCTGCCGCGGACGTCCTGCGGCCGGCCGCACAGTTCCCCGCGCCCCTCTCGCAGGGGCGCCTCCTACCAGGCGAACGCCTCCGGAGACGGCCCCGGCCCCGGGAAGATCTCGTCGAGCGAGGCCAGGAGGTCCTCCGACAGCTCCAGCTCCGCCGCCCGGATCGCGGACTCCAGCTGCCCGGCCGTACGCGGCCCCACGATCGGGCCCGTGACACCCGGGCGGGTCAGCAGCCAGGCGAGGGCCGCCTCACCGGGCTCGATGCCGTGCTTCTCCAGCAGGTCCTCGTACGACTGGACTCGCGCGCGTACGGCGGGGTCGGCGAGCGCGTCGGCGGCCCGGCCGGAGGCCCTGCGTCCGCCCATGGCCTCCTTCTTGATCACTCCGCCCAGCAGCCCGCCGTGCAGCGGTGACCAGGGGATGACCCCAAGCCCGTACTCCTGCGCGGCCGGGAGGACCTCCATCTCGGCGCGGCGCTCGGCCAGGTTGTAGAGGCACTGCTCGCTGACGAGGCCGATGGTGCCGCCGCGGCGGGCTGCGGTCTCGTTGGCCTGGGCGATCTTGTAGCCGGGGAAGTTGCTGGAGCCGGCGTAGAGGATCTTCCCCTGCTGGACCAGGACGTCGACGGCCTGCCAGATCTCCTCGAAGGGGGTGTTCCGGTCGATGTGGTGGAACTGGTAGAGGTCGATGTAGTCGGTCCGGAGCCGCTTCAGCGACGCGTCCACCGCGCGCCGGATGTTGAGTGCGGAGAGCTTGTGGTGGTTGGGCCAGACGTCGGCGCTGTCCGCGCTCATGGCGCCGTACACCTTGGTGGCGAGCACGACCTTGTCGCGGCGCTCGCCGCCCTGGGCGAACCAGTTGCCGATGATGCTCTCGGTGCGGCCCTTGTTCTCGCCCCACCCGTACACGTTTGCGGTGTCGAAGAAGTTGATCCCGGCGTCCAGCGCAGCGTCCATGATCGCGTGGCTGTCCGCTTCGTCGGTCTGCGGTCCGAAGTTCATGGTTCCGAGGACCAGTCGGCTGACCTTGAGTCCCGTACGTCCGAGCTGTGTGTACCTCATGTCCGCCTAGCCAACGGTGTGGAGTGCGCTCTAGGCAAGCGGCTTCGGAGATCGGGCGGTTGACGCTAACCATTGGTTAGTGCTTTCCTCTGGGAAGCGCCAGCTTGAACCTTCAAGTTTTCGCCCGCATCGGCTCGTCGAGTCCGTCGAGTTCGTCGCGCTCTGGCTCGGGCCGGCCGCCGCATTCCTCCCCCACAGGATCGGAGAACGGAAACTCCATGATCAGCACCGCACGCGCCCGCCGGGCCCTCGCCGCCGCGCTCGTGGCCGCCGCCCTGACCGCCACGGTCGCCGTACCCGCCGCCGCGGCCGCTCCCTCGGTCGCCGCCGGACGCTCCGGTTCCGCGGCCCACGGCGAGAGCGCTCGCCTCAACTACCAGAAGTCCGTCGCCGTCCGGGTCCTCAAGGGGGTGTTCGAGCAGGGCGACACGGAGGTCGTGGACCGTTTCGTACGGCCCGACTACATCCAGCACAACCCGCTCGCCCCCGACGGGGCCGAGACGCTGAAGAACCTCGCCACCGCCGTCCACCAGCAGTTCCCGGACGCCGAGTACGACGTCAAGCGTGTGATCTCCGAGGGTGACCTCGTCCTCGTGCACTCCAACGTCGTCCTGGCCCCGGGCACGCGGGGCTCGGCCGTCTTCGACATCTTCCGCTTCCAGGGCGGGAGGATCGCCGAGCACTGGGACACCGGCCAGGAGGTGCCGGAGACGACGGCCAACGGCAACGACATGTTCTCCACGGAGAGCCGGCCGCGGACCGAGCGGCCCGGGCCGCGGTGGCTCACCGCGTACAACAAGAAGCTGGTGACCAAGGCGTTCGACCAGCTCATCGTGGACAAGGACCTGTCCGCCATCGACGCGTACTGGGGCCCCGAATACCACCAGCACAACCCGAACATCCCCGACGGCGTGGCGGGCGTGAAGGCCGGACTCGGCGCGTACTTCGAGCAGTTCCCGCAGCTGAAAGTCACCCCCAAGCGGGTCGTCGCCGAGGGCGACCTCGTGGCGGTCCACAGCCACTACGTGAACGCGCCGGGGGAGCGGGGCCAGGCGATCATCGATCTCTTCCGGGTCCGGGGCGGGAAGATCGTGGAGCACTGGGACGTCATCCAGGACGTGCCCGCCACCTCGGCGAACGACAACACGATGTTCTGAGGGGCGTGTTGGCCTGGGGATGTGTTGGCCCGAGGGGCCCTTGGCGGTGCCGGGGCCCTCCGACCAGCCGTGCCAGTCCGGTTCGCGGAGGTGAGGGGGGAGCGGCGTCAGCCGCTTCCCGGGGCAGGGAGGCCGTGGCGGTCAGTCGCGGGGGAACTCGTCCGTCTTGAGCGTCAGCCCGACCACCGTGTCCGTGAGGTCCACGTCGTCTCCGAAGGACGCCTTCGTCTCGGTCGCGTAGTCGCCGTCCTTGGGGTGGGTGTAGACGCGGCACCTGCCCTGGTAGGGGTCGGCGATGAGGTAGACGGGGACCCCGGCCAGTGCGTAGGCGGTCTTCTTGGCGTCGTAGTCGTTGGCCGCGGTGCTCCGTGAGATCACCTCGGCGACGAACTCGACGTCCTGGTGCTGCCACAGTCCCCTGGAGTCCTTGGCGGCGCCCTCGGCCATGACCGTCACGTCGGAGGCGAAGCCGTTGAGGTGGCCCGGGTAGTCGATCCGGACGTCGGACTTCACGCGCTTGCGCGGGTACTTGGCTCGCAGCTGCTCGTAGATGTCCGCGATGATCTCCCAGTGGGTGTCCCGCTGAGGCGCCATGAAGATGTTCCCCCCGACGATCTCGACCTTGTAACCCTCGGGGATGGGACCCTTCTCGACCCACTCGAACATCGTGTCGAGCGTGAGCTCGTCACCGCTGTCGATGCTCTCGGCCATGTCGATCCTGTCTTCAAGGACGGTCATCGTGGCGCTCCTCCCCGGCTGCCGCTCGATCGCGGGCCGCCGCGCAGTACAACGATACGCACGGTGACGGGGCACGGGCCGGGAACTTCCCGCCTCAGCGGTCCTTGGCGTCCTGGGCGTACGGCTCTCCCAGGTCCCACGCCTGGTGCATGGCGTCCGCGAAGGCCGCCGCGATGCGGTGTTCGCCGCTCGCGTTCGGGTGCGTGCCGTCGTAGGTGTCCCGGTGGATGTCGTACGAGCGGGGCGGGGACGCCAGGAGCAGCGGGGAGCGGGGTTCGTCCAGGTCTGCCGCCGTCTTGGCGAGGAGTTCGTTGAAGCGGGCGACCTGGGCGGCGAAGGGGGTGTCCGACTCCGCGCGGATGTTGGGGATCACGGGGAGCAGGACCATGCGGACGCGCGGGTTCGCGGAGCGCGCCTCGGTCACGAAGCGGTGGACGTTCTCCGCCGTCTGGTCGGCGCTCGTGTAGAAGCCCAGGTCGATCAGGCCCAGGGAGACGAGCAGGACGTCGGCGCGGTGCTCCCGTACCGTCCGCGCGATCAGCGGGGCCATGTGGAGCCAGCCCTCGCCCCAGCCCGCGAGGTGGGCGCGGGGGAAGTCCGGGTCCGCGTAGGCGTACGACGTGGGGGTGCCCGTGGCCTGGTCGTGGAGTGTCTCGCGCGGGCCGACGATCTTGAACGGGCCGCCGTACGTCGCGCACAGGTGCCGCCACAGCCGGTAACGCCATGTGTGTTCGCCGGAGCTGCCTATGGTCATGGAGTCGCCGACGGGCATGAACCTGAGCATCCGCTCATCATGAATGATGGCTACTTGTTGGTAAGTGGTCCTTGGCCGTTCCGTGCTGTGAACCTGGCCACGTGGGGGCGAGGTACACGGTCGCCGTTCGTTCCGCGGAGCGGGATGGCAGGCTTGGGGGCATGCCGCGTCGATCGCTCCCCTTCCTCGCAGGCCTCGCCGGGGTCCTCCTCGCCGCCGCCTCGGCCGCGCCCGCCGTCGCCGACGACGGCGGGTTCACCCTCAAGGACCCGAGGATCACCGAGTCCAGCGGCCTCGCCGCCTCCCGTCAGCACCCGGGGATCTACTGGACCCACAACGACAGCGACGACGGGGCGTACCTGTACGCGGTCGACAGCAGGACCGGGGAGACGGTCGCCACCGTCACCATGACCGGCGTCGGCGCCCCGCGCGACGTCGAGGCCGTCTCCATGGGGCCCGGCAACCGCATCTACGTCGGCGACATCGGCGACAACCTCGGCGGCACCTGGGACTACGTGTGGATCTACGAGCTGCCGGAGCCGAAGCAGCTCAAGGACCAGACGATCCGCGCCACGCAGTACGTCGTGAAGTACGCCGACGGGGCCCGTGACGCGGAGGCGCTGATGGTGCACCCGAAGACCGGGCGGGTCTACATCGCGGACAAGAACGAGGACGGCGGGTCCCTGTACGAGGGGCCGGCCGAGCTCTCCGCGAGCGGGACGAACGTCTTCAAGCGGGTCGCCGCGGTCGACCTCTGGGTCACCGACGGGGCCTTCTCGCCCGACGGCAAGCGACTCGCCGTACGCGGCTACTTCGGCGGCATCCTGTACGACTGGAACGGCGGGAAGATCAAGCGGGTCGATCGGCTCAGCGTGCCTCTGCAGGGGCAGGGGGAGTCGATGACCTACACCACCGACGGTGCCGAGATCATGTACGGCACCGAGGGCGAGGGCAGCAGGGTCGTGGCCCGGGAGGCCCCGGGCGGGGGCGACGGCTCCGACTCGGCTTCCGGGGGCGGGAGTTCGGACTCCGCTCAGGGGGACAGCGGTGACGGTACGAACTCCGGGATCAAGGCCGGCGCACTGGCCGTGGTCGCCGGTCTCGTCGTCGTGTGGGGGCTGAAGCGGCTGCTGCGGCGGTCGTGAACCAGGGCTGTCCGGCACATCGGGGTGGCGGGCCGGGGTAGCGGATCAGGATGGCGCATGCAGGATGGTGCATGCAGGACGGCGGATCAGGGTCGGACAGGCCCTGACCCGCCACTCTGACCCGCTTGGCCCTGAGCCGCTTGGCCCTGACCCGTTTGGCTCTGAGCCCTTTGGCTCTGACCCGCTTCGCCGCGCCGCCGGTCGACCAGCACGTCCAGTCCGTCCAGGATTCGCTGCAACCCGAACTCGAAGTGGTCGAAGTCGACCGAGAAGGTGTCCTCGGCCAGTCGGGCCATCATGGGGAACTGGCCGCTCTCCATGGCCCGTTCGAGGAACGGATGCTGCTCGGCCCAGAACTCCTCGTGGCTGAGGCCGGTCGCCTTGGCGGCGTCGACGGCGTCGATCTCCATACGCGCGATACCGCCCGCGAAGCTCTGCACCGCGATGAACACCGAGATCAGCTCGGGATCGCTGAGCCCCATGCCCTTGAGGGGGACCAGGGCGGCCTCCAGGGAGCGCAGGGAGCTCGGGCCCATGACCGTTCGGGCCTGGTTGACCCGTAGCAGCCACGGGTGGCGCCGGTAGTGCTCCAGGTACCCGCGGGCCATGATCGCCACGGCGTCCCGCCAGCCGGCCGCCACCGACCCGCCTTCCTGATCGGTCTCCGCCGACCCGCCTTCCTGATCGGTCTCCGCCGACCGGCCCTCCTGGCCGGTTTCCGTCTCCCCGCTCTCCTGGCCGGTCTCCGTCCTCCCGCTCTCCTGGCCGCCCTCCAGGGCCTCGGCCTGCACCCGGTCGAGCATCAGGTCCAGCAGCTCGGCCTTTCCCGGCACGTACCGGTACAGCGACATCGTGCCCGCCTTCAGCGTGGTGGACAGGCGCCGCATCGACACCGCCTCCAGCCCCTCCGCGTCGGCGATCTCGACGGCCGCGGCGACGATCCGGTCGAGGCTCAGCCCCGGTTTGGGGCCCCGGCTGCGGCGCTCGCCGGTGCCCCACAGCAGCTGCAGGCTGAGCTTGATGTTGCCGCTGCCGCCGGTCTCCGTCCTCGTCATGAACATCAGCGTAGCCCTCCTGACGTGGCCCTCCGCCGGGCCTCGGTAAATCACTGGACAGAAACTGAGTACGCCGTACTCTCTTGTGGGTACACCGTACTCGGTTTCAGGTGAGGGGAAGGGGAGTGAAGGGGGAGTGACGATGCAAGGCGACGGACACGCCTACGCCGTACGGGCCGAAGGGCTCGTGAAGCGGTATGGCGAGAAGCGGGCGCTCGACGGCTTCGACCTCGCGGTCAGGGAAGGCACGGTGCACGGACTGCTGGGTCCGAACGGCGCGGGCAAGACCACCGCCGTACGCATCCTGTCCACGCTCTTACGGCTGGACGGCGGCCGGGCCACGGTGGCCGGCCTCGATGTGGCGCGGCAGGGGCGTGAGGTGCGGGCGCGGATCGGGCTCACCGGTCAGTACGCGGCGGTGGACGAGGTGCTGACCGGGCGTCAGAACCTGGAGATGTTCGGCCGGCTGTTCCACCTGGGCGGCCGTGGGGCCCGGCGGCGCGCGACGGAGCTGTTGGAGCGGTTCGGCCTGACGGACGCGGGGGACAGGGGCGTCGGCAAGTACAGCGGTGGGATGCGCCGCCGGCTCGACCTCGCCGCCTCGATGATCCTCGCCCCGGCGGTGCTGTTCCTCGACGAGCCGACGACCGGACTCGACCCGCGCAGCCGCGGTGAGGTCTGGGAGTCCGTACGGGCGCTGGTGGCCGACGGCACGACCGTACTGCTCACCACGCAGTACCTGGAGGAGGCCGACAAGCTGGCCTCCCGTATCACCGTCATCGACCAGGGGCGGGCCATCGCGGACGACACCCCGGACGGGCTGAAGAGCACGGTGGGCGGCGACCGGATCGAGGTCGTGGTCGCCGATCGGGCCGACATCCCGCGCACGGTGAAGGTGGTCGCCCGGGTCGCGGACGGCGAACCGGAGTCGGACGGGACGGAGCCGCGGGTGCACGCCCGGGTGACCGACCGCGTCGCCGCCCTGACGGAGGTCGCGCGGGCCCTTCAGGACGAGGGCGTGGCGGTCGAGGACATCGGACTGCGCAGGCCCAGCCTCGACGACGTGTTCCTGCGCCTGACCGGACACCGCACGGAGACGTCCGGCACCGACGAGGAGGTGGCCGCATGAGCGCCCTTGACCTGACCGAACGGCCCGTGCGCGGACGGGTGTTCTGGGCTCTGGCCGACTGCTGGAACATCGTCCGCCGAGGCCTCACCCACTACCAGCGCCAGCCGGTCAACATCGCCTGGCAGCTCGGCTTCCCGATCCTCTCCGTCCTCCTCTACGGCTATGTCTTCGGCAACGCGATGAAGGTGCCCGGCGGCGGGGACTACCAGGAGTTCCTGATGCCGGGCATGTTCGTGATGACGATGGCCTTCGGGTTCATCAACACGGCGACCGTCGTCGTCTACGACGCGACCAAGGGCGTCATCGACCGCTTCCGCTCCATGCCGATGGCGTCGTCGGCGGTGGTCGCCGGGCGGGGAGTGACCGATCTGATCGTCGCCTGCGCGGAGCTGGCGATCATGATGCTCACCGCGCTCGCGATGGGCTGGCGCCCGGACGGCGGCCTCGGCTTCCTCGCCGCCTTCGGCCTGCTGCTGTGGCTGCGGTTCGCGCTGATCTGGATCGGCGTGTGGCTCGGCCTCCTGGTCCCCAATCCGGAGGCGGCGGGCGGCCTCTTCGCGATCGCCTTCCCGCTCACGATGATCTCCAGCATCTACGTCGCCCCTCAGCTGATGCCGGACTGGCTGGGCCACGTGGCGGCCTGGAACCCGATCTCCTCGACGGCCGCGGCCACCCGCGACCTGTTCGGCACGACGGTGGGCGGCGGTGACTCGTGGGTCGAGCAGCACGCGCTGCTCATGGCGGTCGTGTGGCCGGTGGTGCTGACGGCGGTCTTCCTGCCGCTGGCGGTGCGGAAGTTCCAGAAGCTGAGCCGGTGATCCCGGGATCCCTTGACGTGTCCGAGTGACCTGACTTCCATGGGAGGACTGGGCGGTGGGAGCGCTCCCACATGTTCCGGGCCCAATGCCTCCCGAGAGGAAGCAGCGACATGTTCCGCAGCTTACGAAGAGCGCTGTGCACCGTGGGCGTCGCCGTCGCGGCGCTCCTGTCACCGATGGTGGCCGGGGCGCCGACGGCCCACGCGGCGGAGCCGGGCGCCGGCTACTGGCACACCAGCGGCCGCCAGATCCTGGACGCGGCCGGGCAGCCGGTCCGGATCGCCGGTATCAACTGGTTCGGCTTCGAGACCGGCAACCACGTGATCCACGGCCTCTGGGCGCGTGACTACAAGAGCATGATCAACCAGATGAAGTCGCTGGGCTACAACACCATCCGGCTGCCGTACAGCGACGACATCCTCAAGAGCGGCACCACACCCGACAGCATCAACTTCTCCGACGGCAAGAACGCCGACCTGCAGGGCCTGACCTCGCTTCAGGTCATGGACAGGATCGTGACGTACGCCGGTCAGAGCGGCCTGAAGGTCGTCCTCGACCGGCACCGCCCGGACGCGGGCGGGCAGTCGGCGCTCTGGTACACGGCGTCGGTCCCCGAGTCGACGTGGATCGCCAACCTCAAGTCCCTGGCGACGCGCTACAAGGGCAACTCCACGGTCGTCGGCATCGATCTGCACAACGAACCGCACGACCCTGCCTGCTGGGGCTGCGGGGACACGGCGCGGGACTGGCGGCTGGCCGCACAGCGGGCCGGCAACGCGGTCCTGGCCGCCAACCCCGAGCTGTTGATCATGGTCGAGGGCGTGCAGTCGTACAACGGCGTCAACGGCTGGTGGGGCGGCAACCTGATGGGTGTCGCGCAGTACCCGGTGCAGCTCGACGTGGCGAACCGGGTCGTCTACTCCGCGCACGACTACGCGACCAGCGTGGCCCAGCAGCCCTGGTTCAGCGACCCGTCGTTCCCCGACAACATGCCGGGCATCTGGGACAAGTACTGGGGCTACATCTTCAAGCAGAACATCGCGCCCGTGTGGGTCGGCGAGTTCGGTACGACCCTGCAGTCGGCGGTGGACCAGAAGTGGCTGGCCGCGCTGGTGACGTATCTGCGGTCGACGTCGGCGTACGGCGCCGACAGCTTCCACTGGACCTTCTGGTCGTGGAACCCCAACTCCGGTGACACGGGCGGCATCCTGAAGGACGACTGGTCGACCGTGGACACCGTGAAGGACGGGTATCTCGCGAGCGTCAAGGCGCCGGGATTTCCCGGTTCGGGTGACCCGGGCGGGGGCGACCCCGGTGGAGGCACGGCCTCGTGCGGCGCCGCGTACACCGTCAGCAGCGACTGGGGCGGCGGCTTCAACGCCGAGGTGAAGGTGACCAACACGGGGACGGCCCCGATCAAGTCCTGGATGGTGACGTGGACCTGGAGCGGCGCCCAGCGGGTGACCAGCATGTGGAACGCGGTGTACACGCAGACCGGGTCGATGGTCATCGCGGTGAACGCCGCGCACAACGGGAGCGTGCCGGTGGGCGGTTCGGCGACCTTCGGCTTCGGGGGCGCGCCCGGGGGCGGAGGTGTGCCGAGCGTGAGCTGCACGGCGGGGTGACAGTGGCGTGACCGCGGCGTGAGATGGGGGCGCCTGGCACTCGCCGAGCGCCCTCATCGCCGGGACGGCATGCCCCGGGACGGCATGCCCCGGGACGGCATGCCCCGGGACGGCATGTCCGGATCGGTCCAACTGCCCCTTTCTGTGAGTTACTTAAGTGCTTCCGATGACTCAATTCGGTCAAGTCTTGGTCGAATATGTTCTTGCGCGGCGCGTTCTTCCGGAACCATGCGGCACGGACCGCGAACTCGCGGACCTGAACCCCCCTCAGTTGCTAGGAACTCCATGAGAAGAAGCGCAGCCGTGCTGTGCGGCGCCACCGTCGTACTGGCGGGGACGCTGACAGCCGTCCCCGCCAACGCCAGCGGGTCGCACTCCGCGAACACCGCCCAGGCCGCCGCCGCGAAGGTCACCTGGAAGAAGTGCGGCACGGAGAACTACCCGACGCTCCAGTGCGCGTCCGTGAAGGTGCCGCTCAACCACGCCAAGCCGAGCGGGAAGAAGATCACGCTGGCGCTGTCCCGCGTGCCGCACACCGCGACGAAGTACCAGGGCCCGCTGCTGGTCAACCCGGGCGGCCCCGGCGGCAGCGGTCTGACGCTCGCCGGGTACGTCGCCTCCTCCCTGCCCAAGGAGGTCGCGGCCCAGTACGACGTCATCGGCTTCGACCCGCGCGGAGTGGGCGAGAGCAAGCCCGCCCTCGACTGCAAGCCGGGGTACTTCAACCCGGTGCGCCCGGACTCCGTGCCCGGCACGTCCGCGATCGAGAAGGCCAACCTCTCGCGCGCCAAGTCCTTCGCCAAGGCCTGCGGCACGAAGTACAAGGACGTCCTGCCGTACATCAACACGATCAGCGCCGTGAAGGACATGGACGCGATCCGCAAGGCACTCGGCGCGAAGAAGATCAACTACTTCGGTTACTCGTACGGCACCTACCTCGGCGCCGTCTACGCCAAGCTGTACCCCGAGCGGGTGCGGCGCCTGGTGCTGGACTCGATCGTCGACCCGACGGGCGTCTGGTACGAGGACAACCTCGCGCAGGACTACGCCTTCGACGACCGCCACAAGGCGCTCATGGCGTGGATCGCGAAGTACGACTCCACCTACAAGCTCGGCACCGACCCGGCCAGGATCGAAGCCAAGTGGTACGCCATGCGCGCGGCCCTCGCCAAGACGCCCGCGGGCGGCAAGGTGGGCGCCTCCGAGCTGGAGGACACCTTCATCCCCGGCGGGTACTACAACGGCTACTGGCCCTACCTCGCCGAGGCGTTCGCGGCCTACGTGAACGACAAGAACGCCGACCCGCTGGTCGAGGCGTACGAGAACTTCGCCTCCGTCGACCCCTCCGGCGACAACGGCTACAGCGTCTACACCTCGGTGCAGTGCCGTGACGCGTCCTGGCCGCGCGACTGGAAGCAGTGGCGCAAGGACAACTGGGCGGTGTACAAGAAGGCGCCGTTCATGACCTGGAACAACGCCTGGTACAACGCGCCGTGCGCGTACTGGCCGACGAAGTCGCTGAAGCCGGTCAACATCGCCAACTCCAAGCTGCCGCCGGTGCTGCTGTTCCAGGCGACGGACGACGCGGCCACCCCCTACCAGGGCGGCGTCACCGTCCACAAACTGCTCAAGAAGTCCAGCCTGGTGGTCGAGCAGGGCGGCGGCAACCACGGCATCTCGCTGAGCGGCAACACCTGCCTCGACAAGTACCTGGCGGAGTACCTCACCAACGGCAAGGTGCCCCGCGGCAACGGCACGGCCGACGCCGTCTGCCAGAAGCTGCCCGACCCGGAGCCGCGGGCCCCGGAGCAGAGCTCGGCGCAGTCGACGCTGAGCACGGCACGGGCGACCGCCCCGACGGGCGGCGACACCCTGCACGGGATCCTCGGCTCCCGCGGCTGAGCATCATCCAGTACGGCAACGAAGGGCGCCCGGTGTTCGCCGGGCGCCCTTCTCCGTGTGTACGACGGCTACAGCTTCTCGATCACGTAGTCGATGCTCTTCGTCAGCGCCTCGACGTCCGCCGGGTCGACGGCCGGGAACATCGCCACGCGGAGCTGGTTGCGGCCCAGCTTGCGGTACGGCTCGGTGTCGACGATGCCGTTGGCGCGCAGGACCTTGGCCACGGCGGCGGCGTCCACCTCGTCGGTGAAGTCGATCGTGCCGATGACCTGCGAGCGCTTGGCCGGGTCGGCGACGAACGGGTTCGCGTACTTGATGTCCTCGGCCCAGCCGTACAGGGTGCGCGCGGAGGTGGCCGTGCGGCGGACCGCCCAGTCCAGGCCGCCCTGCCCGTTGATCCACTCCAGCTGCTCGTTCAGCAGGAAGAGGGTGGCGAGGGCCGGGGTGTTGTACGTCTGGTTCTTGCGCGAGTTGTCGATCGCGGTTGGCAGCGAGAAGAACTCGGGCACGTGCCGTCCGCTCGCGTGGACGCGCTCCGCGCGCTCGATGGCGGCCGGGGAGAAGACGCCGATCCAGAGACCGCCGTCGGCGGCGAAGGACTTCTGCGGGGCGAAGTAGTAGACGTCGGTCTCGGCGATGTCGACGGGCAGGCCGCCGGCGCCGGAGGTGGCGTCCACGAGGACCAGGGAGCCCTCGTCGGCGCCCTCGACGCGCTTGATGGGGGCGGCGACACCGGTGGACGTCTCGTTGTGCGTGAACGCGTACACGTCCACGCCCGCCTCGGCCGCGGGCTCCGGGTGCGTGCCGGGGTCGCTCGCGATCACGGTGGGCTCGGCCAGCCAGGGGGCCAGCTTGGCCGCCTTGGCGAACTTGGAGGAGAACTCGCCGAACGTGAGGTGCTGCGACTTGTTCTCGATGAGTCCATGGGTCGCGATGTCCCAGAACGCGGTGGAGCCGCCGTTGCCGAGGACGACCTCGTAGCCGTCGGGCACCTGGAACAGCTCGCTGATGCCCTCGCGCACCTTGCCGACCAGGTTCTTCACCGGGGCCTGGCGGTGGGAGGTGCCCATCAGGGAGGTACCGGTGGCGGCGAGGGCGTCCAGCGCCTCGGTACGCACCTTGGAGGGGCCGGCGCCGAATCGTCCGTCGGCGGGCTTGATGTCAGCGGGAATCTGGATCTCAGCCACGGACCGGAGCCTATCCGTTCCACGAAACCCGGGCGAAACGTCGTCCGTCGGGTGAGACGGAGGGAGGCGAGGGGGCCTTGCGGAAGTACGTCTTCACCGACCGCCCGGCATCATCCTGCGCATCGTCGAGAACAGTCCTCTCCGGCCCCTGGACCCGGGCGCGGAGCCATCCACGGCGCCCGCGCCGCCCGTACCGTCCTGTCCCCGGGAGGCCGGGGCGGCGGGGAGCTGGGCCCTGGCCCTGCTGTGCTGGTTCAGCTCGTAGTACACCGGGAGGTGCCGCAGCCCTCGCACCATCGGTCCGGACCGCCACGGCAGCTGATCCGGTGCCGACGCGAGTTCCGCCTGGTCGAAGTGCTCGAAGAACCGGCCCACCGCCGTGGTCACGATCATGGTGCCCAGCTCGCGGGCGGCACCGGGGCACTGGTGGGGCCCCGCCCCCCAGCCCAGATGAGCCCGTGTGCTGAGCACGGACTGGGCGATACCGGCGGAGTCGCCCGCCATCAGCTCCCGGTGGGCGCCCGCGGCCGACGGCAGGACCACGTCACCGGCGCGTATCCAGAAGTTGCCCAGCCGTACGTCCCGCGCGGCGAAGCGGAACGGCATGTTGGCGGTGGGCGGATTCACCAGCACGGCACGGTTGAGCGTCTCCTCCAGCTGCCCGACCGAGAGGCTGCGGCGCACGGCGGCGTTGCCCAGCAGCACCTCCAGCAGTGTGTTCAGCACCATGGTGTTGGTGATGTCGTTGAGGTAGACGGCGTTCATGAACAGCTCGCGGCCGAGCTGCTCGTCGGAGAGACCGGGGTCGGCGAACAGCATGTGCGACGGCAGGTCGTCACCGGGCTCCGCCCTGCGGTGGGCGGCCAGCCGGGTCATGGCCGCCAGGGCGCGCCCGGTGGCGGGGCCGGCCTCCTCCCCGCCGTCGAGCATCTGCCACAGGTCCGTCACCAGCTCGTCGCCCAGGTCGTCCGGGAAGCCGAACAGCTTGGTGGTCACCATCAGCAGCAGCGGCCTGGAGTACTGCGCGCACAGGTCGGCGTATCCGGTGGGCCCCGACTCCGTGGCCAGGGCGGCGACCAGCTCGTCCGTGTACCGGGCGACGGCTGCCCGCAGCTCCCAGCCCTGCGGACTCTGTCCGTTCTGGAAGGGCGCCAGCGCCGTGTTGTGGGTCTGCCGGGCGCCGCGATGCTCCTCGTCGTCCATGAACATCGTCTGCCGCACCTCGTAGCCCGCGAGCAGCGGCCAGTCGGGCGGGAGCGTGCCCTGGGCCCGCGCCCTCCAGTACCGGACGTCACGGCGCCACACGCTCTCGTTGCGGAGCACCTCCAGGACCTCGGCGTAGCCGAGGACGAGCCACACCGGCGCTCCCATCAGCGCGACGGGGGCCACGGGACCGTAGGTGTGCCGCAGCCGCTGGTACACCCCGGCGGGATCGGAGTCGAACTCGCGGGTGAGCAGCGGTGCCGCGGGGAGCGACTCGAGCATCGGGCTGCCGGCCGGCGCGCTCGGGAGCATGTCCATAACGCAACACATAGCGCACCAATGGCGCAACGGCACCGACTCGGGTGGCAACCGTTACGGGTTGGTGATGGTCGTGTCACATGAGGTGACACCTGTGCAAGAGGGCGTATATGGCCAGGTCACAGGCGTGCGGGGTCCTGCCGGGGGTGCCCGGTCCCGGGCGGGCGCGTCGGTTCGCGTACGCCGGGCTGGTCCGTGTACGCCGGGCCGGTCCGTATGCGCCGGGCCGGTCCGTATGCGCCGGGCCGGTCCGTATGCGCCGCGCTGGTCCGTATGCGCCGGGCCGGTCCGTATGCGCCGCGCCGGTCCGTGTGCGCCGCGTCGGCCCCGGCCGCCTTCCCGGCGCCGACCGCGGACCTCGGCGGACGGCACCGGACGGGTGGGGCGGGAC
>NZ_VJZE01000207.1 GCF_009377205.1 Streptomyces phyllanthi | reverse complement strand
GTGGAGGCGTGTCGTACGTTCCGGGGTGGGGGGCGGCTCGGCCCGGGTGGCTCAGCCCCAGCAGTTCTCGAGGCCGTAGGCGGTGTCCTTGGACGCGACCCCGTCCTGTGCCTTGTCGGTGATCAGGGTGACGCCGGTGTCGGTGTAACCGGAGGCCTTCTTGCCGTCCTTGGCGTAGGTCACGACGGCGTTGACGCCTTCTGCGGCCATCTTCAGCGGGTACTGCTGGGAGGTGGCGGCGATCTTGCCGTCCTTGACGGCCTGGGTGCCGGTGCAGCCGCCGTCGACGGAGACGATCAGGACGTCCTTCTCCCGGCCCTTGGCCTTCAGCGCGGTGTACGCGCCCAGGGCGGCGGGCTCGTTGATGGTGTAGACGACGTTGATGTCCGGCTCCTTCTGGAGGCAGTTCTCCATCGCCGTCTGGCCCTTGGCCTGGTCGCCTCCGGTGTCCTGGGAGCAGACGACCGCCGGGTCCTTCTCCTCGATGCCGAAGCCCTTGAGGAAGCCGTCGTGGCGCTGGACGCCGACGGAGACGCCCGGTGCGAGGTCGAGGGTGGCTATCTTCGCCGTCTTGCCCTTCATGGCGGCCTTGGCGTACTGGCCGATCAGCTCGCCGGCCTTGAGGTTGTCGGTGGCGAAGAGGGCGTCGACCGCGTCCTCCGGCTCGGTCGGGGTGTCCAGGGCGATGACCAGGACGCCCTTCGCCTTGGCCTTCTCGATCGCGGGCACGATGGCCTTGGAGTCGCTCGGGGTGATCAGGATGCCCTTCACACCGGCGGCGACCATGTTCTCGATCGCGGTGACCTGACCGGCGTTGTCGCCGTCGAACTTGCCGGCCGCGGTCATGAGCTTGACGCCCTCGGCCTTCGCGGCCTTCTCCGCACCCTCCTTCATCTTGACGAAGAACGGGTTGGTGTCGGTCTTGGTGATCAGGCCGACCTTGACCTCGCCCGAGCCGGCGCTGGACGAGTCCGATCCGGTACCGGAGCCGGGACCGCAGGCCGTCAGGGTGAGGGCCGCGAGGCCCGTGACGGCGGCGGCTCTGAGGAGGGAGGAGGACGGGCGAGTGGTACGGGACATGATCGACTCCTGCGGGATTGCGGGCGGCGCGGCCGGCATCGGAGCATGCCGTTCCGGAGATGTCATCGTTGACTTATGTCATCGTTGACACCGCATGGCGAGGATGATGGACTCCGCCTCCGGGAAACGTCAATGCCCTGCACTCGTCACAAATCGGCAACGCCCCCGGCCCACGCCCGCCCGCGGCCGTCCGGCGACTGCAATACGACGCGTCCGTTTGCCCGTACGTCCGTCAGGGATCTGTCCGCACGTCCGTCAGAGGAGAGCAGCCCATGAACCAGCGCCGGATCACTGGACACCACGCCGTGAACAAGACCCTGCTCGCCGAGTTCACCGCCCGCGAGGGTACGGAGGACGAGGTCGCCCGCCTGATCCTGGACTACGCCGAGAAGGTGCGCGAGGAAGAGGGCAACCTCGCCTTCGACGTCTACACCAAGGCGTCGAGCCCGCGCGCCTACTGGATCTTCGAGGTCTACCGGGACGAGGACGCCTTCCAGTCGCACCTGAAGGCCCCGTACGGCGGCCCGTTCAACACGGCACTCGCTCCGCTGATCGAGGAGGACGCCTCGGTGCTGACCTTTCTCGATCCGGTGACCTGACGTTCCGGGTGCGTGTTGTGGTGCGTCGGCTTCTACGCCGTCACGACCCGGATCCGGACGCTGCCCCGACCCGGCGAGCCCCTGCCCCCCACCGGACACCCGGAGTTGAGGCCGGTCGACGCACGGTGGCCGCCGGAGGCGGTTGCTCCTACCATGGAGGCCGCCGTCGGGGGAGGGTGGGACGTGACACGCAGTGCACCGCAGTCGTCCGGGCGCCGGCTGGAGGACCGGATCGCGTGGGCGGTCAGGAACGTGGACGGCGTCGTCGCCATCGGTGTCGCCCTGGTCATCGGTCTGCTGGAGGTCCTGGGCTCGAAGATCGACCCGAACATCGCCTCCGGCGCCATCCTGCTGGTCCTGGCCGCGCTGGTCTACGGATCGCTGACCGAGCGCCGGCGGCGGGTGGCCGACATCCGGACCGCGACCGAGGGGACGAGCCGGGCGATCGAGGACCTGGCCATGGTGCGGACGCTGTCCGGCGCGGAGGTCGGCCTGGCGCACGAGCGGGCCCGCCGGAACACCGCCCGCTGGGTGTTCAAGGGCGGCACCGGCACCTATCTGCGCGCCGTGACCCTGCCCCAGTGCGTCGAGGAGGCGAAACGGCAGCGCCGCTCCCTCAGCATGAAGATCGACATCCTCAACCCGGCCGACGACCGGGTGTGCACCGCCTACGCGCGGTTCCGGCGCACCTTCGGCCACCGCCACGAGGTCGGAGCGTTCCCGGAGTGGACCACCGAGCGCACCCGCAAGGAGTCGTACGCCACCGTGCTCGCCGCCGCCTGGCACCGGCAACGGCTGGACACCCTGGAGATCGACGTCCATCTGTCCTCGGTGGCGCCGACCCTGCGCTTCGACCTCTCCGACTCCTGCCTGATCATCACCCAGGACGATCCGCGCCGCGTGAGCCTGTGCGTGGAGCGGGACCGGCCGCTGTACGACTACTACGTCACCGAGCTGCACCAGAGCCGGGAGCAGGCGGTCAAGCTCGATCTGCGGGAGGCCACACCACTGAGCGAGGAGCCGACCGTGGACGAGGTCAGACGTCTCTTCGACCGGCTCGACCTGCCGCTGCCGGCGAGTTTCACCGACCCGGATGTCGGCGACATCATCGACAGGGCGCTGCACGCGGAGAACCCCTACCGCGGATGAGCGGCGCGTTTCGGCGACACCTCGCCGGAAGGGGGCGGCACGATGGACTACCCGGCCCTGGAACGGGCCGCCCGGCGGGATGCCGCCGCCGAGCTGACGCGGCACGCCGTATCGCAACTGGAGCAGGTCGTCTCGGGCACCCGCGCCCTGCGCGCGGTGCGCCACCCCCTGGGGTTCATCTGTCTGCCGATCCTGCGCGACGGGCCCCGGGGCGTCTGCGTCCATGTCTTCGGGCCCGCCGAGCGGACCGGGCGACAGGAGGACTCCCCGGCGGACCATCAGGTGCACGCGCACAGCTGGGACCTGACCAGCACGGTGCTGTACGGACGGCTGGGCAACCGGCACATGGGCGTCCACGAGGAGACCGAGACACCCACCCACCGGGTGTTCGAGGTGCACAGCGATCCCTCGGGGGTGGACGAACTGCGGCCTACCGAGCGACTGGTGTGCTGCCGGCCCGGCGCCGAACAGACCAGCGTACGGGGCCAGACCTACGCCCTTCCGGCCGGTGAGTTCCACACCACCGTGGTGCCCGACGGCCATCCGACCGCCACGCTGGTGCTGGGACGGACACGGCCCGGCCGGGTAGACCTCTCACTGGGCCCGTTACGGGCGCCGGGCCACCGGATGGTCCGCAGGATGTGCGACGCGACCCAGACCGCCCGGATCGCCCAGGCCGCCGTCAGGAGGATCCATGAGCCCGACCCCGAACCGTCCGCCTGACCCGTCCGTCCGCTTCGCCCCCGAGCGCCGTACGGCGGTGGCCGCCGCCGAGGAGGCCGGTGCCCTGCTGCGGTCCCGGTTCCCGGACGGCTTCGCCGCCCGGCCGAAGGGCGAACTCGGCGATGTCGTCACCGATCTGGACCTGATGGCCGAACGCCTCGTCGTGGGCCGGATCCGGGAGCGCTTCCCGCACGACCGGATCCTCGCCGAGGAGTCCGGGGAACTCGGCGGCGACGGCAGCGGCCGCACCTGGCTGGTGGATCCGCTCGACGGCAGCAACAACGTGGTGATCGGGCTGCCCGCCTATGTGGTGGGCGTCGCCCTGTGCGTCGACGAGGCACCGGTGGTCGGCGTGGTGCACGATCCGGTGACCGGCAGGACCTGGTCGGCGCTGCGGGGCGGCGGCGCCCACGGACCGGACGGACGGCTCGCCGGGGGCGCCGGCGGCCGGCCGCTTCCGCCGGCGGGACCCCTGCTGGCCTGGACCCAGGGGCACGCGGTGTCCCGCGACGACCCCGTGGCCCGCGCGCTGAGACACACGCTGGAGATCCGGTCCCGACGGCTGCTCCAGCTGTGGGCGCCCCTGCTGACCTGGGCCATGCTGGCCCGCGGGGACATCGACGGGTTCGTGGGCTACCGCGCCGAGGCGATCGACCTGCCGGCCGGGGCGCTGCTGGCCCGCGAGGCGGGCGTGGCCGTACGGCACCTGGACGGCCGTGAGTTCGGCGGCGGCTTCACCGGGCCGGACACCGAGCGCTCCTTCGTCGCGGGGCGGCCGGAGGTCCTGCCGTACCTGATGGACCTGGTGGATCTGGTGGCGGCGTCCGCTCCCGCCGTACGCGCCGGGCCGGGTACGGCCCCTTCGCGCGCCCCGCGTCGTGCCTTCCAGGAAGGCGTCTAGGAGGTCAGCGCCAGCGCCGCCACCGACGCCGCCACCGCGGCGACGGCCAGCACGGCACCCGTCCCCATCAGCCGTGCGACCGGGACCCGTACCCCGTACGCATGGCAGCGCTCGTACCAGAGCAGCGTCGCCAGGGAGGCCCAGGGTGTCACCACCGGTCCCACATTGGTGCCGATGAGCAGCGCGAGCAGCTGGTCGTGGTTGCCCACCGGGACCGCCCCTTCTCCGGCCAGGTAGACGGGGAGGTTGTTCAGGACGTTCGACAGCCCCCCGCCGACCGCCGCCGCCCGGAACAGACCCCGGACGCCGCCGTCATGGCCGATCGCGGCGGCCAGGACGTCGTGCAGCCCGTTGGCGTTGACCGTCTCCACCACCAGGAACATCCCGGGCACCATCACCAGCAGCCGCCAGGGGATCAGCGACGGCCGCAGCGCCGGCCGGTCGCGTACCGCGAAGGCCGCGACGGCGACGGCCGCGGCGGTGGCGGACGCGATCCACAGCTCCACGTCGGCGACCAGGATCGCGAGCAGGAAGCCTCCGCAGGCGAGTGCGCAGGCCCGGAAGAGCACCGGGTCGGCGGGCCGGTGCTTTTCGGGCGGCAGATAGCGGCCGGAGTCCTGCGGACGGCGGTCGGCCCCCCTCGACCGGTCCTCCTCCCGCGCTTCCTCGGCGCTCGCCGCCCGCGCGTCCCGTACCCCGTCCACGGGTACGTCCCGTACGCCCCGTACGTCCTCCACGCGGGCCGCGCCGGGACCGGCCGTCCGCGGGCCGCCGCCGCTCTCGCGCCGGCCGCGCCGCCAGTAGAACACCCACAGGCAGACCATGGTCACCGCGACGGCCGCCAGCTGCGGTGCCCACATCCGGGCGGCCAGACCCAGCGGGGACAGCGCCACCCGGTCCGCGGCCAGCAGGTTCGTCAGATTGGAGACCGGCAGCAGCAGGCTCGCCGTGTTGGCCAGCCACACCGTGGTCATCGCCAGTGGCACCGCCGCGATGCCGACCCGCGAGGCGAGCGCGAGCATCACCGGGGTCAGCAGCACGGCGGTGGTGTCCAGGTTCAGCGCGATCGTGGTGACCGAGGCGAAGGCCACGCACAGCAGGAACAGGGCCGGATAGCTGCCCCGCCCGGCCCGTGCGACGCGGGCCGCCACCACGTCGAACACCTCGGCCCTGCTGGTCAGTTCGGCCAGCACGATCACCGTGCCCAGGAACGCCAGCAGCGGGGCGATCCGGGTCATGGCGTCGGCCGCCGCCCCGGTGGGCAGCAGCCCCGACACCACGCACAGCAGCCCGGTCACCAGCAGACCGATCGCCACCCGGTCCAGTACATGCAGACGTAGTGAGACACGCACGGTTGGAAGGGTCGCACATCCGTGCCCCACCGTGGCCGCTGCTTCCGCCGGACGGCGTGGTCACCGGGGGCTTTTGGCCAGGAAGTGGCTGGGGATGCGGCCCGTGCGGACGAGTTCCCAGGGCATCATGGACATATGGTGGCTCGTCAGATCACCCCGGGGGACACCGGGCCATTGGACTTCTTCATCAGCTACTCACCCGCCGACGAACGCTGGGCGTCGTGGATAGCGTGGACGCTGGAGGAAGCGGGATACCGCACGGTCCTGCAGGCGTGGGACTTCGTACCGGGCACCAACTTCGTCGACTTCATGGACCGCGGCGTCAGCGAGTCCGCCGCCGTGATCGCCGTGCTGTCGCGCAACTACGAGCGCTCCCGGTACGGCCGGATGGAGTGGCAGGCCGCGCTGCGCGCCGACCCCGACGCCCCGGAGCGCCGACTGCTCACCGTCCGCGTCGAGGACATCCCGGTGGAGGGCCTGCTGGCCACCATCACCTACGTGGACCTGGTTCCGGTCACCGAGCCTTCGGCCGCCCGTGAGCTGCTCCTCACCCGCGTCCGCCAGGCCCTGGACGGCCGCGCCCGGCCCAGCCTGCGCCCCGGTTACCCGGGCGAGGACGGCCTCCCGGCGCAGCCGCCCCCGGCCGTCCCGGCCGCCCCACCGCCGCCCGGCAGACCGCTCGGCCGCCCCGGCTGGGCCGGTCGGCGCAGACCCGCGGCACCACCGGTCTACCCGAGAGTCTCCGGGGACGCCCGCGCGCGTGAGTCGGTCACCGTGCTCCACCTGGCTGGGCCCGCCTTCGGCCGGGGGCAGGACCCCGCCGAGCTGCAGGCCGCGATCTGGGGCGACCTGGTCGAGCTCACCGACGCCGGGGGCCCCGCGCCCGATCTGCTGGTGGTCACCGGCGACCTGACGGCCTCCGGCAGCCCACGGGAGTTCGAACAGGCGCTGTCCTTCCTCACCGGTCTGCGGGCGCTGCTCGGCCTCGAACCGCACCGGGTCGCCCTCGTTCCCGGCGGCCGGGACGTCAACCAGGCCGCCTGCCGGGCCTACTTCGCCACCTGCGAGGCCGACGAGATGCCGCCCCGGCCGCCGTACTGGCCCAAGTGGCGGCACTTCGCCCGGCTCTTCCAGGAGCTCTACCAGGGCCTCGACGTCGTCTTCGACAGCGACCAGCCGTGGACCCTCTTCCCCGTGCCCGAACTGCACACGGTGGTCGCCGGGCTGAACTCGTCTATGGCCTACAGCCACCGGCTCGACGACCAGTACGGCCAGGTCGGGCCCGAGCAGGCCGCCTGGTTCGCCCAGGCGCTGCGCCCGTACGAGGAGGAGGGGTGGCTGCGTGTCGGAGCGCTGCGGCATCCTCCCGGGAGGGGGCGGGGCGGTGCCTCCGACGGAGGCGGGCCGCTGCGTGACACCGACGTCCTCGCCCGGCTCACCGCGCCCAGGCTGCACCTGCTCCTGCACGGCCCCGCGGGCCCCGGTACCCGCCCCGGCCTGGCCACCGCCTCCGGTGAGCTGCCGCTGATCGGCGCCGTAGCTCCCGGACGGCACCGGCTGCTGCGCGTCAACGGCGACGGACTCGCCGTCTGGGACGGGCCCGGGGAGCCGGAGCGGCAGGACAGGGAGTGGCCGCGGGTCCATCTCGTGTTCCCGGGCCCGTACGCGCCGCGGTCCGACGATCCCGCTCCGGATCCCGTCACCCCGCCGGAGCCCGAGCCGCGCGTGGTCGCGTCCCCCGCCGAGGTGCTGCGCGCCCGCGTCGCCGAGGTCTGCCGCGCCCGGCACGAAGGTGCCCAGATCCGGGTGGTGGACGACCCGCTGCCGCAACTGCTGGTCACCTGGACCGAGGGGGACTTCGCCCGTCAGCAGCGGATCGTCGTACACATCGGCACGCCGACCGCCGAGGACGTCGACCAGGTCGTGGCCCTCGTGCACGCGGCCGATTCCGGCACCGAGGCCGAACTCGTCCACGACGGCCCGCCGCCCGCCCGTGAGCTGCGCGACCTGGCCCGCCGCAGAGGTGTGCGGATCCGCAGCTTCACCGAGTTCCAGGGCCTGCTCGACCTCAGGGGATACGTCGCCGCGCAGAGCGAGCGGCTGCGCACCGACCCCCGCTACCCCCCGGGCATGTACCTGCCGCAGCGCTACCGGGAGGTGGAACGCCTCGGCACCGAGGACCGCGACGGACTCGTCGACGACATGCTGCGGCTGCTCGACTCCGACCAGGGCCGCTTCCTGCTGCTCCTCGGCGACTTCGGGCACGGCAAGACCTTCGCGCTGCGGGAGCTGGCCCGCCGTATCCCCGCCGAACTGCCGCACCTGGTCCCGCTGCTGGTGGAACTGCACGCGCTCGACCGTGCCTACTCCTTCGAGGGACTCGTCGCCGCCCACCTCGCCGCCCACGGCGTCGACAACATCGACCTGCGGGCCTTCCGCTACATGCTCCAGCAGGGCCGGATCGTGCTGCTCTTCGACGGCTTCGACGAACTGGTCAACCAGGTCAGCTACGACCGCGCCGCCGAACGCCTCCAGGTGCTCCTCGACTCCGCCGTGGACAGCGCCAAGATCGTGGTCAGCAGCCGCACCCAGCACTTCCGCTCCCAGGGGCAGGTGCTGACCGCGCTCGGCGAACGCGTCGGGCTGCTCCCGCAGCGGCGGGTGCTCGCGGTCCAGGAGTTCACCCCGCAGCAGATCCGCGCCTACCTGGTGAACCGCTACGACGGCGACGAACGCGCCGCCGACCGCCGGGTACGGCTCCTCGACGCCATCCCCGACCTGCTCGCCCTGTGCCGCAACCCCCGGCTGCTCGGCTTCGTCGCCGACCTCGACGACGACCAGCTGCGCGCGGTCGCCGGGGCCGGCCGCGCGCTCAGCCCCGCCGGGCTCTACCAGGAGGTGCTCACCGCCTGGCTGCGCTTCGAGGAGCACCGGGGCACCGGCGGCCCCGGCCGCGCCCCCGGACTCACCCTCGACCAGCTGTGGAACGCGGTCACCGCGCTCGCCCTGCGGCTGTGGGAGAGCGGCCAGGACTCGCTGCGGCTCGACGAGCTCACCGACGTCGCCGAGACCCTCACCGGGCTCGCGGACAGCCGCCTGTCGGTGCCGCAGGCCGCGCACGCCGTCGGCTCCGGCAGCCTGCTGGTCCGCTCCGAGGACGGAGTGTTCCGGTTCATCCACGGCTCGGTGGTGGAATGGCTGATCGCCCGGGAGTGCGCCCTGCGCCTGGCCGCCGGGGACACCACGCTGCTGGTACGGCGTCAGCTCAGCCGGCTCGCCGTGGAGTTCCTGTGCGACCTCGCCGACCACCGGGTCTGCCAGGAGTGGGCCGAGCGCGCGCTGAGCAGCACCGCCCGGACCGACCCGGAACTGACCGTACGGGGCGAGGAGGTCGCCCGCGCCAACGCCGTGAAGATCCTCTCCCGGCTCCGCGTGCCCGCCCACACCGATCTGCGCGGCGCCGCCCTGGCCGGGGAGGACCTGTCGTACCGCGACTTCTCCGGTGTCGACCTCACCCGCGCCGACCTCACCGACGCCCGGCTGGTCGGCGCCAACCTCTCCGGCGCCGTGCTGCGGCACGCCCGGCTGACCGGTGCCCGGCTCGACGGCGCCGACCTGACCGGTGCCGATCTGCGCGGTGCCGATCTGCGGCGGGCCAGGCTGATCCGTACCGACCTGACCGGCGCCCGGGTGGAGGGCGGCCGGTGGCGGCGGGCGGCGCTCGTCTCGGCGGTCACCGGGCCCGGACTGCCCGCCACGCCCGAACTGTCCACCGCCTCGATCGCCCCCGGGATGGCCGTCGACTCCGGCTTCCGGCCCTCAGCGGTCGGTGTGCCGTACGGCTACGACATGCGCACCAGCCGCCTGCCCGAGCCCATCTCGTACAGCCCGGACGGCGAACTCCTCGCCGTGGGCAGCGAGGACGGCGGAGTGCTGGTCTGCGACGCCGTCACCGGCACCCCGCTGCGCACCCTGGAGGGCCACACCGGCCGGGTCTACGCGGTGAAGTTCCGCGACCGGGTGCTGGCCACCGGCAGCGCCGACGGCACCGTACGGCTGTGGGACCCGGTCTCCGGCCGCTGCCTGCACCGGCTGGGGATCCACCCGTACGGAGTCTGGCCGGTCGTCCTCAACACCGACGGCTCCCTGCTCGCCACCGGTGACGCCGACGGTGTGGTCACGCTGTGGGACACGGCCTCGGGCAGCCCGCTGCACCGGCTGCCCGGCCATGCGGCCCCCGTGTACACGGTGGCCTTCGGACCGGACGACGCCACCCTGGTCACCGGGGACGCCTCCGCCGCCGTACGGCTGTGGGACCTCGCCACCGGGCGGCCGCTCGGGGAACTGCCGGGCCACCGGGGCGCGGTCTACCGGGCCCGGTTCAGCCCGGACGGCACCCTGCTGGCCACCGGTGACATGGGCGGCGAGGGGCGGCCCGGCACGGTCCGGGTGTGGGACCTCTCCGAGCGGAGGGTGCGGCACGAGTTCACCGGCCACGCGGGCCGCGTCTACACCCTGGCCTTCCACCCCGGCGGCCGGTTCCTGGTGAGCGGGGACACCGAGGGGGAGGTACGGCTCTGGGACCTGGCCACGGGTGGGTCGGCCGGGCTGCTCGGGGGCTGCCGGGGCGCCGTGTACCAGGTGCTCTTCGACCCCGAGGGGACGCTGCTCGCCGCCGGGGACAGCGCCGGGGTGGTCCGGCTGTGGCGGATCGACCCCGGGGCGGCCCCCGGCGGCCAGCCCGTCGCCCTGCCCCTGAGCCGGCAGCCCTCGGTACACGTCGGCTCCGTCTGGGTGTGCAAGTTCCGGCCGCACGGCGAGACACCCGCCCCGGAGACCGGCTCGCTGCTGGTCACCGGCGGCAACGACGGAGTCGTACGGCTCTGGGACCCGGCCACCGGCCAGGGCCGACGCATCCTGCGTGGCCACGGACGGCGGATCGGCACCCTGTCCTTCAGCGCCGACGGCTCGATGCTCGCCGCCGGCGGCAACGACGGCGTCGTCCGCCTGTGGGACTCGGCCTCCGCGCGGCGGCTGCGGGAGCTGACCGGCCAGAGCGACCGCCTGGTCTCGGCGGTGTTCAGCCCGGCCGGCACCCTGCTGGCCACCGCGAGCAGCGACGGCGACATGTACCTGTGGAACGCCGCCACCGGTGAGTACCAGCGCGAGATGGACGTCGAGACGGACCACGTCTGGGCCGAGGCGTTCAGCCCGGACGGGGAACTGCTGGCCACCGCCAACGACGACGACACCGTACAGCTCTGGTACCGGGCAACCGGCGCGCACGTCACCACCATCGACGAGCACTACGGGCGGGTCCGCTCGATCGCCTTCCGCTCCGACGGCGCGGTCCTGGCCACCGGCTGCGACGACCGGAAGGTGCGGATCTGGGACATGGCCGACCGCCGGATCACCGCCGTCCTCGACGGGCACACCGACCGGGTGTACGCCGTGGCGTTCGCGCCCGACGGCTCCTGGCTGGCCAGTGCCTCCTGGGACGGACAGGCGGTGATCTGGAAGGACGGCGTGGTCGCGCACCGGCTGGCCGGTCACACCGGCAAGCTGTGGACGGCCGCGGCGCATCCGCTGCGCCCCCTGCTCGCGACCGCCGGCGACGACCGGACGGTACGCCTGTGGGACCCGCACACCGGCCGCGAGACCGCCGCCCTCACCGGCCACACCGGCCGCGTCCTGGCGGTCGCCTTCAGCCCCGACGGCTCGCTGCTGGCCAGCGGCGGGGAGGACGGGACGGTACGGCTGTGGAGCGTGCCCGCCGACGAGCCGGCCATGCTGCGCGCCACCCTCGTCGGCATGCCGGGCGGCTGGGCCGCGCTGTCGCCGTCCGGCGGCTACAAGTACGAGGGCGACGTCACGGGCGAGTTCTGGCACGCGATCGGCATGTGCCGCTTCGAGCCGGGCGAACTCGACGGCAACCTGCCGGGGGTGCGGCACGTACCGCTGGAGGAGCCGCTGGGGTGAGGGGGCGGGCGCGGGGCAGGCCCGGCGCTACGGGTTCAGCACGACCTTTCCGGCGACGGTGCCGGACTCGGCCAGGCGCAGGGCGTCGGCGATACGGGTGAGCGGCAGCTGGGCGGCGATCCGGGCGGTGACGTCACCGCGCTGGAGGGCGCCGAAGACCTCGGTGAGGTCGGCGCGCAGGCGGGCCCTGAAGCGGTTCCTCGCCAGGGCACGTCCGGCCCACACGTTGTAGAAGCAGGCCCGGCGGCGGTTGGGCAGCGCGTTCCACAGCCAGACCCGGCCGAGCAGCTTGAGCACGGGCCACTGCTTCGATCCCGCGTCGTCCCGCGTGGAGGCGCTGCCGTACGAGACGAGCGTGCCGCCGGGCGCGAGGAGGCGCCAGGAGCCGACGATGCCCCGGCCGCCGACATGGTCGAAGACGGCGTCCACCCCACCGGGGGCGAGCTCGCGGACGCGCGCGGCGACGTCCTCGGTGCGGTGGTCGACGGGGATGACGCCCTGTTCCCGCAGGGCCTCGTGGTGGCGCGCGGACGCCGTACCGATCACCTGCGCGCCCGCGGCCCGCGCCAGCTGGACCAGAACCGAGCCGACGCCGCCGTTGGCGCCGAGCACCAGGACGGTCTGCCCGGCGCGGACGCGTGCCCTGCGGTGCAGCATCTGCCAGGCCGTGAGGCCGTTGACCACCAGGGTCTCCGCCTCCGCCGCTCCGATCCCGTCCGGCACCGGCACCGCGTCCGCCGCGTCCACGAGGACATGGCTGGCCCAGCCGCCGACCTTGACCAGCGCGGCCACCCGGGTGCCGGTCAGACCCGGCTCGACGCCCTCGCCGGCCGCCAGCACCGTACCGACCAGGTCGTAGCCGGGGACGAAGGGGAACGCCGGCTGGTCGTAGTACCGGCCGCGGCGCATCTGCTGCTCGGCGAAGGAGACCCCGGTGGCCTCCATCCGGATCAGGACCTGGCCCGGGCCCGGGGCGGTGACGGCGCCGTGCCGGATCTGGAGCCCTTCCGGCTCGACCTTGCCCGGCAGGACGACCTCGACGAGTTCTTCGGCGTGCATGGCGACCTCCACTGTGTCTCGGCGAGAGTTACTTGCTCTCGTGTTCGTTAGAAGTTGTAACGCAATGACGAAGGGAAGGTCAATAGCTTGCGTGATAGCCTCTAACTAGATCTTGACTGTGTAGCCATGCAGGTGTGGACGCAGGTGTGGAGAGGTGGCAGGCCCATGGCGGAAACGGGCACGAAGACCCCGCGTGAGCGGTACCGCACCCAGGTGCGCGCCGAGATCAAGGAGCGCGCGTGGGAACAGATCGCCACGGCGGGGGCGACCGCGCTCTCCCTCAACGCGATCGCCAAGCGGATGGGTATGAGCGGACCCGCGCTCTACCGGTACTTCGCCAGTCGTGACGAGCTGATCACCGAGCTCATCAGGGACGCGTACCGGAGCCTCGCCGACACCTTCCGCGCGGCCTCCGGGTCCGGTGCCGACGCGGCGGCCCTGGCGCGCGCCCTGCGCGGCTGGGCCCTGGACGACCCGCAGCGGTACTTCCTCGTCTACGGCACGCCCGTCCCGGGCTACCACGCGCCCGACGACGTCACCGCGATCGCCTCCGGGATCATGGCGACCCTGCTCGACGCCTGCGCCGCGCTTCCCGCGGACGGCGCCGCGACACCGTTCGCCGCACACCTCGAAGGCCACCGGCAGTGGGCGGACGGCCACCCCGCCCCGTCCCCGGCCCTCCACCGGGCCCTGACCTTCTGGACCAGGTTGCACGGCGTCCTGTCCCTGGAACTCGCGGGCCACTTCGCCGGGATGGGCTTCGATCCCGCGCTGCTCTTCGCGGCCGAACTGGAGGCCCTGCTGGGCGACCTGGGGGCAGGGTCTGCGGACGGCGGCTGAGCGCGGCCCGGATGATCCGGCCGGTCACCGGGTTCGATTCCCCGGATGCCGCGCCGGGTGGCGTCGACCGGGTGCGCCAGGGTGATCGAGGCTCTGAGGGCTCGCGCACGAAAAACTGTTATCCGCACCCCCTCCACCCCGTCACCACACGCGTCACCTGTTCCCCACGCACAGGAGCGAGACTGTGATCTCCGTCGCGAGCCGAGCTCGGCTTCGCCCGGATTGGCGTGTCTTGCGGCGGTACGACGTCCGCTGTGGAGCACTCCCCGGCCCCTCTCTCGCCAGGTTGGCTGAGAAAGTACGTCCGGAGGGAGTGTGACGGCGGAGAGGACGCACGTGGACGGGCGGCAGTGGCGTGCCACCATCGCGGCCGCGCAGGCCGGTGACCGGCGCGCCCTGGACGAGCTGGTCGAGGGCTGGTTGCCGCTGGTGTACAACATCGTCGGCCGCGCCCTCAATGGCCACGCGGACGTCGACGACGTCGTGCAGGAGACGATGCTCCGCGCCGTCGACAACCTCGGCACGCTGCGCGATCCGGACAGTTTCCGGTCATGGCTCGTCGCGATCGCGATGCGGCAGATACGGGACCGGGCCCGCCGGAGGTCCACCGACCGGCTGACCGAGGATGTGGCGGCCCACGACGCCGCCGACTTCGCGGAACTCACCGTGCTGCGACTTCAGCTGGAGGGCCAGCGGCGCGAGGTCGCCGAGGCGGTGCGCTGGCTCGACGACGAGGACCGGCAGCTGCTGTCCCTGTGGTGGCTGGAGGTCGCCGGCGAGCTGAGCAGGCGCGAGCTCGCCGCCGCGGTCGGGATCAGCCGGCAGCACGCCGCCGTGCGCGTCCAGCGGATGAAGGCCCGCCTGGAGGCCGCGCGCGGCATCGTCCGCGCCCTCGACGGAGCCTGCCCCGACCTGCGTGAGCTGACCGCCCGCTGGAGCGGCGCTCCCGACTCCGTGTGGCGCAAGCGCTTCGCCCGGCACATCAGGGGCTGCGGCTACTGCGGCGAACCGGGCAGCTCGGTCGTGCCGGCCGAGCGGCTCCTCGTCGGGATCGCGCTGGTGCCCATCCCGGTCGGGTTCACGCTGTCGCTCGCGTTCGGCGGCAAGACGGCGGTGGCCGCGACCACGGCGGCCACGGTCGGCTGGTCCGCCAAAGTGCTGAGCGCGCTCACCACGCCCGCCGTCGCGGTGACGGCCGGGGCGACGATCGTCGCGGGCGGCGCGTACGTCGTGACACAGACGCCGGACGAGCCGCGCCTGAGCATCGCGACCCC
>NZ_VJZE01000206.1 GCF_009377205.1 Streptomyces phyllanthi | reverse complement strand
CTCCTTGGGTGGGGCGGGGGCCTCTTCCGCCGTGTCTGCCACACCGGCCGGCACGGAGGTGGCGGACGGTCAGCCGGACGTACCGGATGGCGGGCCGGGCGTCACGGATGGCGGGCCGGGCGTCACGGATGGCGGGCAGGGCATCGCCGGCGGCGGGCAGGGCATCGCGGACGGTGGGCAGTACGTGAAGACGTACGACCCGTGGGACGACTCGACCCTGGAAATGCGGCAGTACCGATCCGGCGCGATGTCGTAGGCCGTTGCCCCGGCCGCCCTCTCACCGCGCTCCGCGCTCCGCGCCGGACCACGCCCTTCAGAAACGAGACTCCACTCGAAATGAACCAACCCTCACATCACGTCGCCGTTTTCGGCGCCGGTTACATCGGACTGGTCGCCGGGGCGTGCTTCGCCGAACTCGGCCACTCGGTAACGGTCCGCGATATCCAGCCCGAGCGGATCAGCACGCTGCGGGCGGGCTCCGTACCCCTCTACGAACCCGGGCTCGAGCCCTTGATCACCCGTAACAGGGAGCGTCTCCACTTCACCCTGGACGCCGATGAGGCGGTACGGGACGCCGAAGTCGTGTACGTGTGCGTGGACACTCCGCCCACGGCGTCCGGCGACGCGGATCTGTCCCGGGTGTGGGCCGTCATCGACGCCCTCAAAGGCGCGTCGCACCTGGCCGCCGTGGTCATGAAGAGCACGGTCCCGGTCGGCACCGGTGCGCGCATCCGCACAGCCCTGGACTCCGTGGGCCTCGGCCATGTCCCGTACGCGTCCAACCCGGAGTTCACCGCCGAGGGGCAGGCGGTGGAGGACTTCCTGCGCCCTGACCGCGTCGTGATCGGTACGGACGACGAGGCCGCGGCCAAGCTGCTCAGGGACCTGCACCGGGGAGTGGACGGGCCGATAGAGATCATGGACGTCGCCTCGGCCGAGATGGTCAAGCTGACGGCCAACGCGCTTCTGGCGACCAGGATCTCCTTCACCAACGAGATCGCGGCGCTGTGCGAGGCGACCGGGGCGGACATCACCAGGGTCACCCGTGCCACCGGGATGGACCACCGTCTCGGCCCGTACTTCATGCGAGCGGGACTCGGCTACGGCGGCAGCTGCTTCCCCAAGGACTCGCGTGCCCTCCGTGCTCTGGCCAGCAACTCCGGCTTCAGCTTCCAACTGCTGAGCGCCGTCATCGACGTGAACGACCTTCAGCCGCGCAGGGCCGTCAAGCGCCTGAGCCAGGAGCTGGCCGGCCTCGCGGGGCGCACCGTCACCCTCCTGGGCATGACCTTCAAACCGGGCACCGACGACATGCGGGAGGCACCGAGCACGGTCGTCGCCGCACGGCTGCTCGCGGAAGGAGCACGTGTGCGGTGCTGGGACCCCGTGGCTCCCCCGTGCCACGGCGAACCGTGGGCGTCGACCGAGCGCTGCTCCGACCTCGCCGAAGCGTTCACCGACGCCGATGCGGCGCTGATCGTGACCGAGTGGCCGCACCTGCGCGAGGCCGACTGGCGTCGGCTGCGAGGGCTGATGAGGGGTGCGGTCCTCTTCGACGGCCGCAATCTCATGGCTCCCGAGGAGATGAGGGAACTCGGCTACACGTATCTCAGTGTGGGGCGCCCTTCGGCGAGGCCGGGAGAGGGGTGAGGGCGAGGCCCTCACGGGGGCCAGGGAGCAGCCGTCAGCTGCCGAGGGCGTCGAGCAACTCGCGCTCGCGCCGGGCGCTGAGCCCGGCACGTCGTGGCCGGTCCAGGCCCTGCTCCCGTTCCCAGACCAGCGCGTCGGCCAACAGCTCCTCCCGGGGACGATGGCGGAGCCCCGCGGCACGCGCCGCGGACCCGTTGCGGGCCGAGAACCCCTCCCAGCCCGGCTCGTTCAGCCACATCGGCAGGGACTCGTCCCCCATGTACTGGGCCACGCCGTTCGCGAGCAGCCATGCAGAGTCGGCGGGGACCACCGGACCGGTGTGCCCACCCAGGGCGCGGGACAGCTCGATCCACTCCCCGAACGGAACGACGGGACCGACAGCGTCGTACGTACCGACGCTCCCCGCCTCCGCGGCGTCGAGCAGCCAGGCGGTGAGGTCCCGTACGTCGACCACCTGTGTCGGCAGGGCCGATATGTCGGGAACCAGCATCGGCCCTCGCGGATCGCGTGCGGCACGGGCCACCCAGTACCCGGAGCGTCCGGTGTGATCGCCCGGGCCGCCGATGAGCCCGGCGCGCGCGATGAGGAGGCGGTCGCCCACCACGGCCGTCGACGCCTGCTCACAGGCGACCTTCGCCTCGCCGTACAACGCGCGGTCCACCTCGCTTCGGTCGGTCGGAGCGAGGAGGGCCGCGGACTCGTCCGCGTCCGGCGTGGCATGGGAGGCGTATGCGTTGCCGGAGGAGACATAGGTCCAGTGCCCGGCCCTGGCGCCCAGCGCGTCGAGCGCCCCGCGAACGAAGCCCGGCTGCCAGGACACCTCGACGACCGCGTCCCACTCCCGGTCGAGCAGTGGTTCGTACGCCGAAGGATCGCGCCGGTCGGCGGCCACCAGCGTCGCACCGTCCGCGACCGCTCCGCTTTCGCCGCGGGCGAGACACGTCACCCGATGGCCGCGCTCGACCGCCTGCCGTGACACCTCACGGCCCACCCACGCCGTACCGCCCAGAACCAAGATCTCCATCCCGCCACCCAAGCACGGCGAGCACCAGCCCCTGGGACGAATTAGCTGACAGCAGACCCGGTACGCCTCCGGCTGGAGACCTCAGGAGTCGTCCTCGGGCGCGACGAAGGGCACGGCGAGCAACCACTGCTGGTTCTCACCCTCGTGCGGCTCCCACAGCACCGGCCAGGTCTTCGCCTCGGCCTCCCAGGGACTGTCCAGCGCATAGCCCGTACCGGCGTTGACGACGCGATGCGCTCGCCGCCCCGGAGCCGGGATGACATGTCCCTGGCCCCGCCTGATATCGGTGAGCCAGGATGCAGCCATGGCCTTCACCAGCGTGCACGGAAGCGCCGAGGACGGCCCGTACCGCTGTCCCTGCTGCGGCTTCATCACCCTTGCGGAGCGTGGCATGTTCGAGATCTGCAAGGTCTGCTTCTGGGAGGACGACGGCCAGGACGAGCACGACGCGGACGAGGTCCGTGGCGGCCCCAACCAGGGTCTCAGCCTCCGAGAAGCCCAGCGGAATTTCCAGGAGATGGGGGCGTGCGACGAACGCTGTACCCGGTTCGTGCGCGCCCCTCTGCCCCACGAGCACCCCGACAGCGGCACACCGTACGGGACGGGAAGAACCTACCCGTGACCTTGACGGCCGTCGGCCCGACCCGCACCGGAACCCCGTTCCGCTGGGACCGGGACACCACGTCGCCGGTGCCGCCCTGCTCCCATGCCGGGTCGGGCGGCACGCCCCTCCCGCCACGCCCAAAGGGTTGACCCTTGAACAAGGGGCTCGTACCGTCTGGCTGAAAAGTTTCAGTTTGTTTGCAGCAAGAACCTTCAATGCCCTTCCGTGCCACCCTTCGTGGCCCCTTCAACGGTGAAGGACCCCACATGGCCAGCAGAATCCTCTCCGGCGCCCTAGTCTCCGCCCTCGCCGCCGCCACAATTGTCATGTCCCCGACTGCCGCGCAGGCCTCCCCGCCCGGCAGCAAGGACGTCACCGCCGTGCTCTTCGAGTGGAAGTTCGACTCGGTGGCGAGGGAGTGCACCAACACCCTCGGACCGGCCGGGTACGGTTACGTCCAGGTCTCCCCGCCCGCCGAGCACATACAGGGCTCGCAGTGGTGGACCTCGTACCAGCCGGTGAGCTACCGGATCGCGGGGCGGCTCGGGGACGCGAGCGCCTTCCGGAACATGGTCGACACCTGCCACGCGGCCGGGGTGAAGGTCGTCGTCGACACCGTCGTCAACCACATGTCGGCGGGCAGCGGCACGGGTACGGGCGGCTCCTCGTACAGCAAGTACACGTACCCCGGCCTCTACTCCTCGTACGACTTCGACGACTGCACCGCCCAGATCACCAACTACCAGGACCGCTGGAACGTCCAGCACTGCGAGCTGGTGACCCTCGCCGACCTGGACACCGGCGAGGACTACGTCCGCTCGGCCATCGCCGGGTACATGAACTCCCTCCTCGGGTACGGCGTCGACGGCTTCCGTGTCGACGCGGCCAAGCACATCCCCGCAGGCGACCTCGCGAACATCAAGTCCCGGCTGAGCAACCCCTCCGCGTACTGGAAGCAGGAAGTCATCTACGGCAGCGGGGAGGCCGTGCAGCCGACCGAGTACACGGGCAACGGGGACGTGCAGGAGTTCCGGTACGCCTACGACCTCAAGCGCGTCTTCAACAACGAGAACCTCGCCTACCTGAAGAACTACGGCGAGGGCTGGGGCTATATGAGCAGCTCCGTCGCCGGTGTCTTCGTCGACAACCACGACACCGAGCGCAACGGCTCCACCCTGAGCTACAAGGACAACGCCAACTACACCCTCGCCAACGTCTTCATGCTGGCCTGGCCGTACGGGGCGCCCGACATCAACTCCGGGTACGAGTTCTCGGACACCGACGCGGGCCCGCCCAACGGCGGCACCGTGAACGCCTGCTGGCAGGACGGGTGGAAGTGCCAGCACGCCTGGCCCGAGATCATGCGCATGGTCGCCTTCCGCAACGCCACCCGCGGGGAGTCCGTCACCAACTGGTGGGACAACGGGGGCGACGCCATCGCCTTCGGGCGCGGAGCCAAGGGGTACGTCGCCATCAACCACGAGTCCGGCTCCCTGACCCGTACGTACCAGACCTCGCTGCCCGCGGGGACGTACTGCAACGTGCAGAACAACTCGACCGTGACCGTGAACTCCAGTGGTCAGTTCACCGCCACCCTGGGGGCCAACACCGCCCTGGCCATCTACGCCGGCAAGTCGAGCTGCTGAGCCACCGTCACCACCCCGCGTACCGACAGGAATCAGCGGTGGCCTGCTGACGCAGACGAACTCCACCTGCTGAACACCTCGAATCACTGAAAATTCTTGCCGGAGCTTTCAGGACTCTTGCTGTAAGGCTTTCGGCGGCGATACGGTCGCGCGGGGTCGGACCCGTCAGAGCCGTCATCGCAAGGAGTCCACGTCAGTGATACCGAGATGGCCGGCGCCGCCGAGGCGCCGTACCGCCCACGCCGGACGGGTCGCTGCGGTCACCGTGACCGCACTGGCCGCAGCACTCGTCCAGCCCCTGGCCGCCCGGGCCGACACTCCGCCCGCACCGCCGTCCGAAGCGAAGCTCGCCGCTGAGCCGGCCCGTCACGACCTCACCCGCGAGCAGTTCTACTTCGTCCTGCCGGACCGTTTCGCCAACGGCGACCGGGCCAATGACAAGGGCGGACTGACCGGTTCACGCCTCGCCACCGGGTACGACCCCACCGACAAGGGCTTCTACCAGGGCGGCGACCTCAAGGGGCTGACCCGGCGGCTCGACTACATCAAGGGCCTCGGCACCACCGCCATCTGGCTGGCGCCGATCTTCAAGAACCAGCCCGTGCAGGGCACCGGCGGCAACGCGTCCGCCGGTTACCACGGCTACTGGATCACCGACTTCACCCAGGTCGACCCGCACTTCGGGACGAACAAGGACCTCGAAACCCTCATCTCCAAGGCGCACGCCAAGGGCATGAAGGTGTTCTTCGACGTCATCACCAACCACACCGCCGACATCGTCGACTATGACGAGAAGTCGTACGACTACCTCTCCAAGGGCGCCTTCCCGTACCTGACCAAGGACGGCCGGCCCTTCGACGACGCCGATCACGCGGACGGTGCCCCGGACTTCCCGGACGTCGACGCCGGCTCCTTCCCGCGTACGCCCGTCGTGCCCACCGCCAAGAAGGACGCCAAGGTCCCGTCCTGGCTCAACGACCCCACCCTGTACCACAACCGCGGCGACTCCACCTGGGCCGGCGAGTCCGCCACGTACGGCGACTTCGTCGGACTCGACGACCTGTGGACCGAGCGTCCCGAGGTCGTCGAGGGCATGGAGAGGATCTACCAGCGGTGGGTCAGGGACTTCGACATCGACGGCTTCCGGATCGACACCGTGAAGCACGTCAACATGCAGTTCTGGACCCAGTGGGCCACCGCGCTCGACGCGTACGCCGCCAGGAAGGGCCGGGACGACTTCTTCATGTTCGGCGAGGTCTACTCCGCCGACACGTCCGTCACCTCCCCGTACGTCACCCAGGGCCGCCTCGACTCCACGCTCGACTTCCCCTTCCAGGACGCGGCCCGCGCGTACGCCTCCCAGGGCGGCAGCGCCAAGAAGCTGGCCGCGGTGTTCGGTGACGACTACAAGTACACGACCGGCAGGGCCAACGCGTACGAGCAGGTCACCTTCCTCGGCAACCACGACATGGGGCGCATCGGGTACTTCCTCCGGCAGGACGACCCCGACGCCTCCGACGCCGAACTGGTGAGGAAGGCGAAGCTCGCCAACGAGCTGATGTTCCTCAGCCGCGGCAACCCGGTGATCTACTACGGCGACGAGCAGGGCTACACCGGCGCGGGCGGCGACAAGGACGCCCGGCAGACGCTGTTCGCCTCCGAGGTCGCCGACTACCTCGACGACGACCAGCTGGGTACGGGTCGTACGCACGCCGAGGACGCGTACGACCCGACCGCACCGCTCTACCGGCAGGTCAGCCGTCTCGCCAAGCTCCGCAAGGCCCACCCGGCCCTCGCCGACGGTGTGCAGACCGAGCGATACGCGGCCGACGGGCCGGGCGTCTACGCCTTCTCCCGCACCGACGCCCGGACCGGCACCGAGTACGTCGTCGCCCTCAACAACGCCGACGAGGCGAAGACGGCGACCTTCGCGACCGGCTCCGCGCACATGACGTTCCGGGGGATCCACGGGACGGACGCCTCCCTCACCAGCGACGCCGACAGGAAGGTCACCGTCACCGTCCCGGCCGGTTCCTCGGTCGTCCTCAAGGCCGCGGGCAGGCCGGCCAAGCCCGCCGCCAAGCCGTCCCTCACCCTGAAGGCCCCGGCCTCCGGCGCCACCGGCACCGTCGAGATCGGCGCCGATGTTGGGGGCACCTCCCGCTCGAGCGAAGCCGAGAGTGGGGGAGGCGGGCAGCTCAACCGTGTCGTCTTCGCCGCTCAGGTCGGCAACGGCAAGTGGAGGACGCTCGGGTCGGCCGACCACGCCCCGTACAAGGTCACCCAGATCATCGACCGGAAGGTCCCCGCCGGAACTCCCTTGCGGTACAAGGCGGTCGTCGTCGACTCGGCCGGTCGTACGGCGAGCGCCACCGCCGGGTCGACCACCGGTACTCCGCCCGCCGAGGAGATCCCCACGGCCTCCTCGCGCGACTACGCGATCGTCCACTACAAGCGCGCCGACGGCGACTACGACGACTGGGGACTGTACGCCTGGGGTGACCTCGCCGAGGGGGAGGGGACCACCTGGCCCGACAGCCACCCGTTCACCGGACGCGACGCGTACGGCGCCTTCGCCTACGTCAAGCTCAAGCCGGGCGCCTCGAACGTGGGCTTCCTCGTCATCGACAAGGAGGGGAACAAGGACGTCTCCGTGGACCGCGCGATCGACGTGACGAAGACGGGTGAGGTCTGGGTCGAGCAGGGCAAGGAGGCCGTACGCACCGAGAAGCCGACGGCCGACTACCCGGAGCAGGACAAGAGCAAGGCGGTCCTCCACTACCACCGCGCCGACGGGGACTACGACGGCTGGGGCCTGCACGTGTGGACCGGTGCCGCGCAGCCCACGGACTGGTCGAAGCCCCTCCAGCCGGTGAGGACCGACTCCTTCGGCGCGGTCTTCGAGGTACCGCTCACCGACGGTGCCACCAGCCTCAACTACATCGTCCACAAGGGCGACGAGAAGGACCTCCCCACCGACCAGTCGCTGGACCTCAAGGCGGACGGCCACGAGGTGTGGCTCCTGAACGGCCGGGAGGAGTACCTGCTCCCACAGCCGGCGGGCTCCGCGGCCGCCCTCGACCTGACCACCTCCAAGGCGGTCTGGATCGACCGGAACACGGTCGCCTGGAACGGTGCCGAGGGCGCCGCGTCCACCCAGCTGCTGTACTCGCGCACCGGCTCCATCGAGGTGAAGGACGGCACGCTGACGAGCGACGACGAGCGCTGGCTCCGGCTCACCAGGTCGACTCTCACCGACGCCCAGAAGGAGAAGTTCCCGCACCTGAAGTTGTACACCGCCTGGACCGTCGACCCGCGCGACCGCGACCGGGTGCGCGAGGCGCTGCGCGGTCAGGTCGTGGCCTCGCAGCGGACCGCGACAGGGGCGGTGCTCGCGGCGACGGGCGTCCAGATCGCCGGCGTACTCGATGACCTGTACGACGCCACGCAGGCCGACCTCGGGCCCACCTTCCGGGGCGGCCGCCCCACGCTCGCCGTCTGGGCGCCCACCGCGCAGTCCGTCTCCCTGGACCTCGACGGCACGCGCCTGGCCATGAGGAGGGACGACCGCACCGGCGTCTGGTCCGTCACCGGCAGGAAGTCCTGGAAGAACAAGCCCTACCGGTACGTCGTCAAGGTCTGGGCCCCGAGCGTCCGGAAGATCGTCACCAACCACGTCACCGACCCGTACTCGGTCGCCCTGACCGCCGACTCCGAGCGCAGCCTCGTCGTCGACCTGGACGACAGGTCCCTCGCCCCGAGCGGCTGGTCGTCGTACGGGAAGCCCCGTGCCGTGCCGATCGGGGACGCGCAGATCCAGGAACTGCACATCCGGGACTTCTCGATCGCGGACCGGACCGCCGACCACCCGGGTACCTACCTGGCCCTCACCGACAAGGGCAGCGACGGCTCCCGGCACCTGCGGAAGCTGGCCGCGTCGGGGACGTCGTACGTGCATCTGCTGCCCGCCTTCGACATCGCCACCATCCCCGAGCGCAAGGCCGACCAGGCGGCCGTCGACTGCGATCTCGCCTCCTACGCCCCCGACTCCGACGAGCAGCAGAAGTGCGTGGCGAGGGTCGCGGCGAAGGACGCCTACAACTGGGGCTACGACCCGTACCACTACACGGTCCCGGAGGGCTCGTACGCGACCGACCCGGACGGTACGCGGCGCACCGTCGAGTTCCGGAAGATGGTGAAGGCGCTCAACGAGGACGGGCTCAGGGTGGTGATGGACGTGGTCTACAACCACACCACCGCCAGTGGCCAGGCCCCCACCTCCGTGCTCGACAAGGTGGTGCCCGGCTACTACCACCGGCTCCTCGCGGACGGCTCGGTGGCCACGTCCACCTGCTGTGCCAACACCGCGCCCGAGAACGCCATGATGGGCAAGCTGGTGGTCGACTCGATCGTCACCTGGGCGAGGGAGTACAAGGTCGACGGGTTCCGCTTCGACCTGATGGGCCATCACCCGAAGGCCAACATCCTCGCCGTACGCAAGGCCCTCGACGCGCTGACCCCGGAGAAGGACGGCGTGGACGGCAAGAAGATCATCCTGTACGGAGAGGGCTGGAACTTCGGCGAGGTCGCCGACGACGCCCGGTTCGTCCAGGCCACGCAGCGGCACATGGCGGGTACGGGCGTCGCGACCTTCTCCGACCGGGCGCGTGACGCCGTGCGCGGTGGCGGTCCCTTCGACGCCGACCCGGGTGTGCAGGGCTTCGCGTCCGGGCTGTACACCGATCCCAACTCATCGGATGCCAACGGGAGTCCGGCCGAGCAGAAGGCGCGGCTGCTGCACTACCAGGACCTGATCAAGGTGGGGCTGAGCGGCAATCTCCGGTCGTTCACCTTCACCGACACCAGCGGCGAGCGGGTCAGGGGCTCCGAGGTCGACTACAACGGCTCGCCCGCCGGATACGCGGACGCGCCCGGTGACGCCCTCGCGTATGCCGACGCGCACGACAACGAGTCGCTGTTCGACGCGCTCGCCTACAAGTTGCCGAAGTCCACGAGTGCGGACGACCGGGCGCGGATGCAGGTTCTCGCGATGGCCACGGCCGCCCTCTCGCAGGGCCCCGCTCTCTCCCAGGCGGGCACCGACCTGCTGCGGTCCAAGTCGCTGGACCGCAACTCGTACGACAGCGGTGACTGGTTCAACGCGATCCACTGGGACTGCCGGCACGGCAACGGCTTCGGGCGAGGACTGCCGCCGGCTGCCGACAACGAGTCCAAGTGGCCTTACGCCAAGCCCCTGTTGACGTCGGTCGAGGTGGGCTGCGAGCAGATCGAGGGCACCTCGGGCGCGTACCGCGACCTGCTGCGGATCCGTACGACGGAGGACGTCTTCTCCCTCGGCACCGCCGACCGGGTGCAGGAGGAGCTGTCCTTTCCGCTCTCCGGCAGGGACGAGACGCCCGGCGTCGTCACCATGGAGCTCGGCGATCTGGTCGTCGTCTTCAACGCGAGCCCCGAGCGACAGGAGCAGCGGCTCACCGGGCCGACCGGGACGGCGTACGAGCTGCACCCCGTGCAGGCCGCGGGGGCGGACCCTATCGTCAAGTCCGCCTCGTACCAAGCGGAATCGGGAACGTTCGTCGTTCCGGGGCGTACCGTAGCGGTGTTCTCCCGAAGCGGGCGGTAGAGCGCTACTTTGAGTGGTGCGGGCTCCAGCACCCCAGCGTGCCCGGGGCCCGCGCCACCTTCCGCGCCCAGGGCAGGACGCGAGGATCGCATGACCGAGCAAACGGACAGCACCGTCCTGGTGGTCGACGACGCCGCCGCCAGCCGGTACGCCATGGGCGCCGTACTGCGCCGCGCCGGGCACCGGGTCGTCCCCGTCGCCAGTGCCGGCGAGGCGCTCGTCGAACTCGACGTACGGCTGCGCTCGGGCGCCCTGCCCGATGTGGCCCTCGTCGATGTGGGGCTGCCCGACATGAGCGGCTTCGAACTCTGCCGGCGGCTGAAGGCGGTGCCGCCGATGGCCGCCCTGCCCGTCGTCCACTTCTCCGCCGCGTCCGTCGCCGCCGTCGACCGGTGCCGGGGTCTGGACGCGGGCGGTGAGGCGTATCTGACGGTGCCCGCCGAGCCAGAGGAGATCGAGGCGGTGGTACGGGCCGCCGTGCGCGGCGCCCGGATACGCAACGACGCCGAGGACCTCGCACGGCAGCTGACCCTGCTGTCCGAGACCATCGCCGCCGTCCAGGCGGCCCGCGGTCCCGAGGAGCTCGCCCACGCGGCCGCCGAGGGCACCGCCCGGCTCACCGGAGGCCCGGCCGCCGTGTTCGTCATCGGCGAGGACGGCCGGCTGCACTGCGGAGCCCAGCGCGGCCGGGCCTCCGCGCTGCCGCCGGACGCCGGTGCGCGCGAGGCCGCGGTCCAGCTGATCCGGCAGGTCGCGGCGCGGGCGGGGGGAGTGCACGGCACCGTCGTGCCCGGACCGCTGTGGCCGCCCGGCTTCTTCCACCCCCGGGCCGGCAGCGACGCCCGGCTCGTCATGACCCACACCCAGGACGGCAAGGCGGTCGTGTGCCTGGCCACGCCCGCGGACGGACCCCGTCCCCGGGGACCGCGGACCGACACCCTGGTCGCCCGCCTCGCCCACGCCACCGCGCTCGCCGCGGAGACGTTGCTGCTGTACCAGGTGGAACGCCATATCGCGCTCACCCTCCAGCACAGCTTCCTGCCCAAGCGGCTGCCGGAGCTGCCGGGCGTCGACGTCGTCGTCCGCTATGTGCCCGCCTCCCGCAACACCGAGATCGGCGGCGACTTCTACGCGGCCCTGCGCACCTCGCGGGGGATACTCACCGCGGTCGGCGACGTCGCCGGGCACTCCCTGGACGCGGCCACCGTCATGGTCGAGATCCGGCACGCGCTGCGCGCCTACTGCGTGGAGGAACCCGACCCCGGTGTGCTCGCGGGGCGGCTCGACCGGATGCTGCAGCACTACCACGCCGACATCACCGCCACCGTGTGCCTGGCCCTGGTCGACCCCGTCACCGGGCGCACCCGGATCGCCAACGCGGGCCATATCCCCCCGCTGGTCGTCCACGACGACGGCAGCGCCGCGTATGTCGAGGCGTCCGGGCCGCTGCTCGGGCTCGGACTCGGCCGGCCGGCGCCCACGGAGACGGTCCTGGAGCCTGCCCAGCGGCTCCTCATGGTCACCGACGGCCTCATCGAGAGCCGCGGTACGGACCTCGCGGTGTCCATGGAACACCTGCGCAACGCCGCAGCCGAGGCCCCGCACGGCACGGCCGCCCTCTGCGACACGCTGCTGGACTGCTTCGGACGGGACCGGGAGGACGACATCGCGCTGCTGGCGCTGCGGTTAGGGTGAGCCCAACCGGTCCCACCACAGGAGTTCCCCATGCCGCAGATCACCGTCGACTACTCCGCGCCGCTCTCCGAGGGCTTCGACCGGAGTGGCTTCGCCCTCGCGCTGCACGACGCGGTGGTGGAGATCGCCGCCGCGAAGTACGAGGCGTGCAAGACGCAGTTCCGCGCCACCGAGGACACGACGGTGGGGCGGGACGCGGGCGGGCACGCGATCGTCCATGTGACGCTGGGGCTGCTGGCGGGGCGTACGGACGAGACGAAGGTGCGGCTCACCGAGGCGGTTCTGGAGTTGCTCCGCAAGCATGTGAACACCGGTGAGGGAGTGGCGTTGCACGCGTCGGCGGAGGTACGGGATCTCGACGCGTCGTACCGCAAGTTCGACGCGTAGTCGCGCCGCTGGGGGGTGCGTGGGTTTTTGGCCGCGGGTCCGTTGTGGCTTGTCGCGCGGTTCCCCGCGCCCCTTACGGGGCGCGGTGCGCCCCCAAGGTCACCAGGCCTGTCACCAGGTCCGTGAACGGGCCGTCCATCGGCTCGTCCTTGAGGATGCGGCGCAGGAGGTCCGCCATCTCCGCGTCGTACGCGGCGCTCACGGCGGCCAGTGCGGCGAAGTCGTGGACGAGCTGGGACTCCAGTTCCTGGCGGGGGATTCGGCGGCCGTCCAGCCAGATGAGGGCCGTCGACTCGGCGAGGGAGATCCAGGAGCGGATCACCAGTTCCAGCCGGGCCGACGGGTTCTCGATCCGGAGGTGGGTCAGGATCTGGTCGTACGCGGCCTGGCGTACGCCGTCGATGAGCGCGTTGGTACGGGACACGGCGTCCCGTGAGCGCAGCCCGTCCGCGGGGACCGCCGGGCCGCCGCGCATCAGTGCCGAGAAGCCGGGCCCGTGCTCGTCGACGAAGTCGAAGAAACGGCGCATCACACGCAGCAGCCGGGCGCCCAGCGGGCCGTCCTGCGGCTCCATGAAACGAGCCGCGAGGTCGTCGGAGGCACGCTTCAACGCGGCCTCGTACAGGCTGAGTTTGCCGGGAAAGTAGTGGTACACGAGCGGCCGCGAGATGCCCGCGGCCGACGCTATCTCGTCGATGGAAACCTCGTCGGGTGAGCGTCGGCTGAACAGTTCAAGGGCCACGCCGATCAACTGCTGCCGCCGCTCTTCGACACCCATTCTGCGGCGAACCCCGGTCGTCATGCGAACACCTTACCGATCGGATCAGTTCCTCAACTGCCCAGTTCGGTCAAGGTTGTTCACATCTTCAGTACAACTCGATCATCACATACGCACACAGTCGAACCGGCGCGGAGGAGGCGCCGCCGGGCTCACCTCGCTCGGCAGCGGGCCCATCTCGCTCGGCAGCGGGCTCATCTCAGTCCGGTGATCGCCCGGCCGTCGGACAGGGTGCCCTTCAGCTCCGCCCGGGCCCCCTTCTCCGCCCGTACGGTGAGGACGTTGCCCTGTGCCGACCCTTGGGCACCGCCCGTCGCGGTGACCGAGGACGTGCCCCGGCTCCCGGCGGCGAGCAGGTACCAGTTGCCCGTGCCCGACTTCCACAGCACCCCGGCGAGGACGTGCGGGTCACGGGCACCGCACGCCGGGGAGCCGTCGGCCCTGGCGACGACCGCGCCCGAGGCCCCGCCCGGCCCGTGGAACTGGGCCAGCACCCGTGTGCCGTCGCCCCGCCAGGTCTCGGCCCGGGTGCACACCCAGCCCGCGGTTCCGGTCCCGTCGGGCAGTGGCTGCCGGGCGTACTCCCAGGCGTTCACCGACCGCACTCCCTCACCCCGCACGGCGGCCAGCGAGCACGCGTACGGCGACCATGCGTCCAGCAGCGCCCCCGTCACCTCGCGAGGGGCGGACGGCCGCCCGGCCGTCAGGCGCGCGGGGGTGAGCTCGCCGAGGTCGGTGACCAGGCGGGTGCCGGTGCCGGTGCGGGTTTGGGCGCTGCCGCTGAGCTGCAGGACGTTCCATGACCGGCATGTGCCCGGTCGTAGCGCGGGGCTGGCGAACAGGTCGGTCACGCCGTTCGCCGACACCGGGAGCGTGGAGGGCGTCCTGGACGGCTTCGTCAGATCCCGCACCTCCACCTTCGTCACCCAGGGTGCCGTCAGATAGCGGACGTTGCCGTCGACCCGGTCGAGTACGACCGCGTTCGCCTCGGCGCCGGTCGCGCCGTCCACGCGTGCGAAGTCCAGCGCGGCGCCGTTCGTGCCCTTCTTCGGTTCGGCGTACCGCGCGAGGCGGAGGCCGTCGTACAGCAGGACCACGCGGGCGGAGTCGACCTCGCCCGCGTACAGCAGTTGCGGGGGGCCGGGTGGGGCGCCGGCCGGTGTGCCGGGGGTCGCCGAGACCCGGACGGACTCGCCGGGCCGTGCCCAGACGGCGAGCGCGCGCCGCAGGAGTGCGCTGTCCGTGGTGAGGGCGCCGCGGGCGGGCCACACCGAGAAGTCGGTACGGGCGGAGGTCTTCCAGGCGTCCTTCGGCACCCTCGTCAGGCGGTCCGGGGCCAGGGCGGCTTCGGCGGCCGGGTTCTGCGCGTACGGGGGTGCGGCCGGGCCGTCGGCGCCCCAGCCGTCGGAGGGGAGAGCGAGGAGGGCTCCGCAGACTGCCGCGGCGGCCGTGGCGGCGAGTGCGGCCTTCATGTGGTGGCGTCGGCGTATCAGGTCGGTGGGGCGGGCCTGGAGTGAGCAGGGGTCGAACT
>NZ_VJZE01000205.1 GCF_009377205.1 Streptomyces phyllanthi | reverse complement strand
GCGTCCGGGAGGAAGGCGGCGGGGCGGAAAGGCGGCAGGAAGGGCCCGCCGATCCGCATCAGTGGCGCAGGACGCCGTCCCCGTGCGTCGCTATGTGGGTCTCCAGGGCCTGGAGTGCCCGCTGCGTGGCGTCCGGGGAACCGCTGCCGTGCCGCTCCGCGTAGTACGCCGCGCCCAGCTTCTTCAGCAGATCGCTGCCGGCCCGCTGGGTCTGTACCTCGTCGAGCTTCTGCTTGCCCTGAACGAGGCCGCGCTGCGCCTGCTCCCTGGCGCGGTCGAGAAAGCCTGCCATGACGTCTCCCGTCGTCGAGTGGATCGAGTCGAGTGGATCGAGTGGTGGGTCGGAGAGTGGATCGTGCGTCGAATGATCGAAGGGCCCGTCACGTGAGCAAACGGATGGCCGGATCTTGGAGTTCCCCATCCGCCGATCATTTGAGTGGCGCCCTGGCAAGGTCCCTCAGTGTGCCCGGCCGGATGAAGATCCAATCCCCCTCTTTCGGGTAATAGCACCATCACGCTCCGTGCTGGAAGGCTTGCCCGCGAGATCAGCGCACGACCGGGAGGACAGTCCGTTATGTCGGTAGGCGATGAGGTTCAGGCGCAGCAGGACAGGCCGCAGCAGAGTCTCGGCCCCTCGGCCGCGCGGAACCTGGCCACGACCACCAAGTCCGCACCCCAGATGCAGGAGATCAGCTCCCGCTGGGTGCTGCGGATGCTGCCGTGGGTGGACGTTCAGGGCGGTACATACCGGGTGAACCGGCGGCTCAGTTACGCGGTCGGCGACGGCCGCATCACCTTTGTGAAGACCGGCGACGAGGTCACCGTCATCCCGGCGGAGCTGGGCGAACTGCCGGCCCTGCGGTCGTACGAGGACGACGAGGTGCTGGGAGAGCTGGCCCGCCGCTGCCGGCAGCGGGAGCTCGCACCCGGCACCGTGCTCGCCGAGTTCGGCAGCCCCGCCGACGAGGTGTTCCTGCTCGCCCACGGCAAGGTGGAGAAGATCGGCACGGGGCCGTACGGGGACGACGCGGTCCTCGAAGTCCTCGCCGACGGGGCGTACTTCGGTGACCAGGCGCTCCTCGACCCGGACGCCATCTGGGAGTACACGGCGCGCGCGGTCACCGCGTGCACCGTTCTGACCCTGCCCCGTCACGCTCTCGACCAGATCGCCGAGCGTTCCGACTCCCTGCGCGAGCACCTCCAGCGGCAGCGATCCATCCCCGCACAGCGCACCAACAAGTACGGCGAGAAGGAGATCGAGCTCGCCGCCGGCCACAGCGGCGAGCCGGACATCCCGCACACGTTCGTCGACTACGAGGCCGCGCCGCGCGAGTACGAACTGAGCGTCGCCCAGACCGTGCTGCGCGTCCACACGCGCGTGGCCGACCTCTACAACCAGCCGATGAACCAGACGGAGCAGCAACTCCGGCTGACGGTCGAAGCCTTGAAAGAGCGCCAGGAGCACGAGCTCATCAACAACCGTGAGTTCGGGCTGCTGAACAACTGCGACTACGACCAGCGGCTGCAGCCTCACGACGGTGTGCCCAGCCCGGACGACATGGACGAACTGCTCAGTCGGCGGCGCGGATCCAAGCTGTTCCTCGCCCACCCGCGGGCGATCGCCGCGTTCGGCCGCGAGTGCAACAGGCGCGGGCTCGTGCCGGAGAGCGTCGAGATCGCGGGCAACCGAATCCCCACCTGGCGCGGCGTTCCGATCTTCCCGTGCAACAAGATCCCGGTCAGCGACGCCCGGACGACGTCCATCATCTGCATGCGTACCGGAGAGGAGGAGCAAGGCGTCATCGGGCTCCGGCAGTCGGGTATCCCGGACGAGATCGAGCCGAGCCTGTCCGTACGGTTCATGGGCATCAACGAGCAGGCGATCATCAAATACCTGGTGACGGCCTACTACTCGGCGGCGGTCCTCGTACCCGACGCGCTCGGCGTCCTGGAGAACGTCGAGATCGGCCGCTGGAGGTGACGACCGCGGTCCGCACCCCGTGTCTGCGTCGTCCGGGGCGGGCACACCCCGTGTGTACGCGCCCGGCGGAAGCGGAAGCCCCGCAGTCCGCACACTCTCCAAGGCGATCCCATGGGTGAGTTCACGACGGAAATGAGTCAGGGGCCGACCGAGATCCTGGAAGGGCCGAGCCCCGTCGCGAGTGCCATGCGTCCGACGGTCCCGGCCGACCCGGTGGGCAAAGCCGACTCGGTGGGCAAAGCCGACCAGGTGGGCCCGGCCGCCCCGGAAGGCGCGGCTGATGCAGAAGGTTCGGGGGGTGCAGACGGCCGGGGAGGCTCAGAAGGTTCGACGGGTTCCGCAGGCCCGGTGCGCCCCGCCGGTGAGGTGAGACCCGCCGGTTCGGCGGGCACCGCGGGGGACATCGGGCGGCAGAACTCGTCGGGCGCCTTCGACGGGCAGGAGGCGGCGGGGGTCCTGGAGTGGGCGCGGGCGTCGGTCGACCCCGAGTTGCGCCGGGCCGTCGCGTCGCTGCCCGGCCAGATACGCCGGATCGCGCGCTACCACTTCGGCTGGGAGCACGCGGACGGCACACCGGCCACGGGCAACGCGGGCAAGGCCATACGCCCCGCGCTCGTGCTGGCCGCGTCCGCGGCGCTCGGAGGGCCGCAGTCGGACGCCGTACGGGCCGCGGCGGCGGTGGAGCTGGTGCACAACTTCACCCTGCTGCACGACGACGTGATGGACCGGGACGCCACCCGCAGGCACCGGCCCACCGCGTGGGCCGTGTTCGGCGACGCCGACGCGATCCTGGCCGGGGACGCCCTGCAGGCCCTGGCCCAGCGACTGCTCGCCGAGGACCCGCACCCGGCGTCCAAAGTGGCCGCCGCCCGGCTCGCCGACTGCGTCGTCGAGCTGTGTGCGGGCCAGCAGGCGGACACGGCCATGGAGCGCCGCGGCCCCGACGAGGTCACCCTCGACGAGGTGCTCGCCATGGCCGAGGCCAAGACGGGCGCGCTGCTCGGGTGCGCCTGCGCGCTGGGCGGGCTGTACGCGGGGGCCGGGGAGGAGGACGTGGAGGCGCTGGACGCGTTCGGCCGAGAGGCCGGACTCGCCTTCCAGCTCATCGACGACGTGATCGGCATCTGGGGCGACCCGAGGCGCACCGGCAAGCCGGCCGGGGCGGACCTCATGGCCCGCAAGAAGTCGCTCCCCGTGGTCGCCGCACTCGCCTCCGGCACCCCGGCGGCCGCCGAACTCGCCGAGCTGTACGGCCTGCCGCACGAGGAGGGGGACACGGAGACACTCGAGCGCACGGTTCTCGCGGTGGAGCGGGCGGGCGGACGTGACTGGGCCCAGGGGCAGGCGGCCGACCGTATGTCCCGGGCGATGCACGAGCTGTCCCGCGCGGTCCCGGACCCCGCGGCGGCGGGCGCACTTCTCGCACTGGCCGAGTTCGTGACGCGGCGCACCGCCTGAGCACCTCGTCGGCGCAGGAAGGACCCCGGAGTCACCGGTCCCGTGCCGACCTGACCCGCACGGCATCGGTGGCTCCGGCCAGGGCGGGTCCCGCGCATCCCCACGGTGCGCGGGACCCGCCCACCCCAGGTCCGCCCCAGGTCCGCCGGTCACTGTCGGACGTACCGACTACGCTGCAACTGCCCTATGGCCAAGGGGAGTTGTGGAGGAACAGGGTATGGGCGTGGTCATTCGTACGGCGGACGAAGGCGACCGGGAGCCGGTCACGCGGCTGCTCGACCGGGCGTTCCGGGACGACCCGGTGAGCGTCTGGGTCTTCCCCGGCGCGGAGGACCGCCGGACCCGGCATCCCGGGCTGATGGCCGCCTTCGTCGACATCGTGCTGGCGGCGGGCCGCATCGACGTCACCGAGGACGGCACGGCCTGCGCGCTGTGGATGTCCGTTCCCGCGGAGGAGGCCCAGAAGGGCCCGGAGGGCGAGCAGGGCGGGGACGACGGGCCCGCTCTGGTGCGCGAGGCGGTGGACCCGGACAACGAGCGCATCGAGCTGGTGGGCCGGCTGACCGGCGAGATCCACCCGTCGGGACGCGCGCACGAGTACCTGTGGCTGATCGCGGTCGCCCCCGAGCGCCAGGGGCAGGGCCTTGGCGCGGCCCTCGTCCAGCCCGTCCTCGACCGCTGCGACCGCGAGGGCGTCCCGGCCTACCTGGAGGCGAGCAACCCGCGCAGCCGCGCGCTGTACGAGCGGCTCGGCTTCGCCTTCTCGGGCCGTACGGTCGACCTCCCGGACGGCCCGCGGATGTGGCCGATGTGGCGCGAACCCCGGAATCAGGGATAACCCCGGTACGGAGGGGAGCTCCCGGTCCCGTCCCGCAATACCCTGAGGACATGGGCAGAGATGAGCACGTCTGTCCCGTCTGCGGACAGCCCGTGGCCACGGTGGTACGGCGGCACAAGACGCTCGGCGCCTATGTGCCCGTCTGGGGTCCCGGCCCGTGCCGGAACCCGGAGTGCAAGGCGTACGTCGAGGATGCCGACGAGGCCTCCCGGGACAGACCTGGAGAGGCGGCGGCGAGGAGCACCACGGGCAGGCCTCCGGAGGAAGCCGCGAAGTAGTCACGCACACGCACTCCGCTGCGCCCGGGAGCAGGGCGCCGTTCGGAAATCCCCCATGTGGCGGTGCGGAGAAGCGCGGGGCGGTTCCGACGTCTCCAGTGGGAGCCGTCCAGCCCGGGCGGCGGCACCGCTAGAAGCCGAAGGAGCGGACGCATGAAGTACCTGGTGATGATTCAGGGCACGCAGGCGGAATACGAGGGCATGCGGGGCAAGGTGTCCCCCGGCGCTCCGGCCTGGAGCGAGGAGGACGTACAGGCCATGTACGCCTTCATGGGCGCGCTCAACGAGGACCTCTCCAAGGCCGGGGAGCTGGTGGACGGACAGGGGCTCGCCGAGCCCGCGCGGGCCCGGTCGGTCCTTCTCGGTGAGGACGGCAAGCCCGTGGTCACCGACGGCGCCCCCGACGCGACGGCGGTGACACTCGCCGGTTACTGGGTCCTGGACTGCGACAGCCTCGACCGGGTCACGGAGATCGCCGAGCGCATCCTGCAGTGCCCCGGCCCCGAGGGGATGGCCGTCCACCCGGTGGTGATCCGGCCCATCCTGGACGGCGCGGCGGACATGTGAGCCGTCCCGTACCGGCGTACGACGCTCCGCGCCGACCCCAGGGCCCCTGTGCCCGTGCCGGTGGGACGTTACCCGGCGGCGGGCAGTCCGCCCGTCTCCGGGTCGCGGCCCGTCAGGCAGTAGGTGCCGCCCGCGGGGTCCCGCATCACCGTCCAGCGGGCGCCGTGGGCGACGAACGTGGCGCCCAGATCCTCGTGGCGGGCCCGTACGGCGTCGACGTCCGCGCAGGCGAGGTCGAGGTGGGCGGAGCCGGGACGGTCGGTGTCCAGGCGCTGGAGAAGGATGCGCAGAGGCAGGCCGGCGGGCGGCTTCAGCACATGGAACTCCGGGAGCGAGCCCGGCAGTGACTCCCAGCCCGTGAGGTCGGTCCAGAAGGCGACCTCGGTGGCGAACGCGGCGGGTGCCACGTCGAGGCACACCTGGTCCAGGCGGCTCCCCTCGACCACCGGCGGCCGTACGGACTCCCCGTGCCACGGCACCGCGCAGAACAGCCGGCCGCCGGGGGAGCGCAGGACGGCCCAGCCGTCGTGCGGGGCGACGACCTCGGCGCCCAGCCGCACCGCCGTGTCGACCAGGGCCGATACGTCCTCGACGGCGAGGTCGAGGTGGGCGCCGCCGACCCCCTCCTCGACCCCTTGCGCCTTCACACAGGCGTCGCCCCCGTCGGGCAGCAGGGTCACGAACTCGTCCCGCTCGCCGCGGGAGCCGGACAGTTTGGTCCCCGTGACCGCCGTCCAGAAGTCGCACGCCTGCCCGAAGCGTTCCGCCGGCCTGTCGACGAAGGCGTAGGCCCACCGGATCGCTTCCCCACGGACCACCCCGGTCTGGGCCTGCTCCTGGGCCGCCCCCGCCCGTGACACTTCGCTCATGCGCGCCGCTCCCTCTCGTACGGGTGTGAACGGGGCGTACCGTCTCCCGAACGGCCGATTCGCGCAACGCTGTTTTACTGGGCGGACGCCCAGGCCCGGCCTCCCCGGCCGCCCACCGCGCAGTCTCTGCCCGGACATGCTCCGGAACACGCGCCCCCCCACGCACTCGTGGCGGCTCAGGCCCCCGGCGGTCCCTGAACCGCAGCAGATTCCCCCCACGCACGTGCCCGGTACGCGCTCGGGGTCTCACCCACCACTCGGTGAAGCGAAATCCCGCAGCTCAGCGGCGGGTTCTCTGGCACGATGCCGGACATGCGCCCAACTCCGGAACCCGTCGAGCAGGCCGCGCGCCTGGTGGCCACCCGTTACCCGGACGCCCTCGCGGCCGTGCTCGGCGGCTCCACGGCCCGCGGCCGTACGACGCCCACCAGCGACCTGGACATCGCCGTCCTGCTCCCGGAAGGCTCGGTGACACGGCGCGAGACGGTCCGCCACGGGGCGCGTACGGCGGAGGTGTTCCTGCACACGCCCACCACGGTGGAGGAGTTCTTCGCGTCGGACACGAGGAGCCGTCGCGGCACCATGCTGTTCATCTACGCCGAGTCGCTTCCCGTCCACGACCCGGACGGCCGTGCCGCCGCCCTCGTCGCCCGGGCCCGCGAGCTGCTGTCCGCGGGCCCGGCCCCGCCGGCCCCGCAGGATCTCGAAGGAGCGCGGTACGGCCTCACGGATCTTCTGGAAGACCTCGTCGACACGACCGACCGCCATGAACAGCTCGCCGTGGCCGACCGTGTGCTGCGGGACGCCGCCGATCTCCTCACGGCCCACCGCAACGCCTGGACCGGCGGCGGCAAATGGCTCCCCCGCCGCCTGCTGGCCGCCGACCCGATCCTCGGACGCGCACTCCTCGACGGCCACCTCGCGGTCGCCGAACACGCCGACCCGGTCCCCCTCGCCACCGCCGCGCAGACCGTTCTGACCCTCGTGGGCGGCCCGTTGCGCGACGGCTACGCCAGCACCTGGACGGGGACGCGCTGACGTGGGATTTACCGGTGGGACCTGGCATGTGACGGCCCATGACGGGACCGTGCTCGGGGACATCAGGATCGAGGAGGCCGACTTCCCCTGGCTGCGCGGACGGTTCACCGCCCGGCCGGGCTTCGAGGAGGTACGGCCCCTCTTCGCGCACGAGTCGGCGCTGCTCGACCGGATCGACGAGGCGGAAGAGGAGTGGGAGGCGGCCTACGAGGCCATCAGAAGGGCCGTGCTCCTCGTCGCGCCCGAGCACCCGGTCGCCGAGTTCCTGCTGCACATCGAGGGAGACCAGGCGTGGTTCCGGTGGAGCGAGCAGCCGTTCGAGGACGAGTGAGCACGGCGGGAACGCGCGGGACGGCGGTGACCCTGGAACGACCGCACCCGGACCGCCATGGACGCCGTGTTCGGCGGCCTGCGGACCGGGTGCGGACAGGGAGACGGTGCAACCAAGGCGGTTGTACGTCACAGGGCATGATTCAGGATCAGGCCTTCTTGGTCTCCCAGAAAATCTTGTCGATCTGGGCGATGTAGTCGAGCGCCTTCTGACCGGTCGCCGGGTCGGTCGACCCCTTCGCGGCCGAGAGGGCCTTGAGGGCGTCGTTGACCAGCTGGTGCAGCTCCGGGTACTTCTCGAAGTGCGGCGGCTTGAAGTAGTCGCTCCAGAGCACCGAGACATGGTGCTTGGCGAGCTCGGCGCGCTGCTCCTTGATGGTGGTGGCACGCGCCTGGAAGTGCGGGTCGTCGTTGCCGGCCATCTTCTCCTGGATGGCCTTGACCGACTCCGCCTCGATACGGGCCTGGGCCGGGTCGTACACGCCGCAGGGGAGGTCGCAGTGGGCGCTGACCTTGACCTTGGGGGCGAACAGGCGGGAAAGCATGGAGCAATCCTTCCTCGTGATCGTCTTCTCAGGTGGGACATTACTCCCTGCGGGAGGGGTTTTAGCGAGTGCCCCCATGGGCTTAGGACAAAAGTCCGGGGTGTAGAGGCGAGCGGGAGTAAGTACGGACGGCCTCGGCTGTCCGGTCCGGCGGTGCCCGGCATCGGACGCTGAGCGGTGAGGCCCGGTACAAGACCGCACTCCCGCTCAGTCGGTAGGAACGGTGAGACTGGACTGTGGAGGATCGGATCGGGGAGGTGCCGGCGATGCCGGAGCTGTCGCAGGAGACCGAGCGGGGGAGGGCCGTTCTGCCCTTCGGGGTGGCCGAGGTGACGGGACCGTCCATGGTGCCCACGCTCCGGCACGGGGACCGGCTGGTCGTGCACTACGGGGCGCGGGTCAGGGTCGGTGACGTGGTCGTCCTGCTCCATCCCTTCCAGCAGGACCTGCTCGTGGTGAAGCGGGCCGCCGAGCGGCGTGAGGGCGGCTGGTGGGTGCTCGGCGACAATCCGTACGCCGGCGGGGACAGCACCGACTACGGCGCCGTGCCGGACGAACTCGTGCTCGGCAAGGTGCGGTTCCGGTACCGTCCCCGGCCCGACGGTCAGCGCTCGCCGTTCGCGCTCGTCCGCTGGGCGCTCTTCGCCGCCCGGCCCGTGCTCGCCGACCGGTCCGCCTCCAGGCGCTTGCGGGCCCGGTAGGCGGCCACGTTGGCGCGGGTCGCGCAGCGGTCCGAGCAGTAGCGCCGGGAGCGGTTCGTGGAGGTGTCGAGGTAGGCGTTGCGGCACGGCGCCGCCTCGCACAGGCCCAGCCGGTCCACCCCGTACTCGGTGAGGTGGAACGCCAGCCCCATCGCGGCGATGGCGGCGTAGCCCGCGGTCGCGTTCGACGGGTGGTCCGCCAGGTGCATGTGCCACAGCGGGCGCCCGTCGTCGTCGCGGAAGTCGTGGCCGGCGATCTGCGGGCTCACGGGGAATTCCAGGAGGAGTGAGTTCAGCAGGTCCACGGCGAGTGTCTCGTCGCCGGTGTCCGCCGCCTCGAAGACCGCGCGCAGCCGGCCCCGGACCGAGCGGAAGCGGGTCACGTCCGCGTCGGTGGCGCGGCGGGCCGCCGACTGGTTGCCACCGAAGAGATCGCGGACGGCCTCCACCGAGGTGAGCGTGTCCGTGCCCCGGACCGGCTCCTCCGTGTTGACGAGACGGACCGCGTAATCCGAGTAATAGGCCAGTTCCACTTGTAGTCCTTACAGGGGCGCTCTATTGTCGTGCGGGCGGAGAGGTAATGACTGACTGCGCTTTCAGGGTATTACGGGGCGCGGTAACGGCGTAGGGATGAAAGGGGCTCCCATGACCATCACCACCGGAACCGACTGGCAGGCCTGGCAGGAGAGCTGGGACCGGCAGCAGGAGTGGTACCTGCCGGACCGCGAGGAGCGGTTCCGGGTGATGCTGGACATGGTCGAGGCCTTCGCCGGCCCCGAACCCCGTGTCCTCGATCTCGCCTGCGGCACGGGAAGTATCACGGCCAGGCTGCTCGCGCGGTTCCCGAAGGCCACCAGTACCGGTGTCGACCTCGACCCGGCCCTCCTCGCGATCGCCGAGGGCACCTTCGGGACCGACGACCGGGTCTCCCTGGTGACGGCCGACCTGAAGGACCCCGCATGGGTGACCCGGCTGCCGTACGACACGTACGACGCCGTGCTGACCGCCACCGCCCTGCACTGGCTGCCCACCGAACCCCTCGCGGCCCTCTACGGTCAGGTCGCGGAGCTGGTCCGCGACGGCGGTGTCTTCCTGAATGCGGACCACATGATCGACGAGAGCACGCCCCGGATCAACGCGGCGGAGCGCGCGCAGCGGCACGCCCGTATGGATCAGGCCAAGCGGGAGGGCGTCGTCGACTGGGCCGCATGGTGGCGGCTGGCCGCCCAGGACCCCGTTCTCGCCGAACCCACGGCCCGCCGCTTCGAGATCTACGGCGACCACGCGGACGGCGATTTCCACTCGGTCGAGTGGCACGCGCGGACACTGTGCGAGAAGGGCTTCGCGGAGGCCCGGCCGGTGTGGCGCTCGCCCGCGGACGCGCTGGTGCTGGCCCTCAAGTAGCCGCGGCTCGCTGGAGGACGCGGCAGGGGCGGTACGGGAATCCCGTACCGCCCCTTCTCACATGTACCGTCAGCGCACCTTCGTGCCCGTCAGAGCACCTTCGACAGGAACGACTGCGTCCGCTCGTGCTGCGGGTTCGTCAGGACGTCGCGCGGGTTGCCGGACTCGACGACCACACCGCCGTCCATGAAGACGAGGCTGTCGCCGACCTCGCGGGCGAAGCCCATCTCGTGGGTGACGACGACCATCGTCATCCCGGACTCGGCGAGGTCGCGCATGACGTCGAGCACGTCACCGACCAGCTCCGGGTCGAGCGCCGAGGTCGGCTCGTCGAAGAGCATCAGCTTCGGGTCCATCGCGAGGGCCCGGGCGATGGCCACGCGCTGCTGCTGGCCGCCGGAGAGCTGGGTCGGGTAGTTGCCCGCCTTGTCGGCGAGGCCGACGCGCTCCAGCAGCTGCATGGCCCGCTCCCTGGCCTGGCCCTTGTTGACGCCCTTGACCTGGACCGGCGCCTCGATGACGTTCTCCAGGGCCGTCATGTGCGGGAACAGGTTGAACCGCTGGAAGACCATGCCGATGTCGCGGCGCTTGCGGGCGACCTCGCTGTCCTTGAGCTCGTACAGCTTGTCGCCCTTCTGGCGGTAGCCGACCAGCTCGCCGTCCACGTACAGCCGGCCGCCGTTGATCTTCTCCAGGTGGTTGATGCACCGCAGGAAGGTCGACTTGCCGGAGCCCGAGGGGCCGATGAGGCAGAAGACCTCGCCGGTCCTCACCTCCAGGTCGATGCCCTTGAGGACCTCGACGGAGCCGTACGACTTGTGGATGCCCTCGGCCTTGACCATGGGCCGGGCGGACCCCGCGTCCTGGGTGGCCGGGCCCCCGGAGGGCTGCTGCGTCACGTCCGTCATACCGTGACTCCCTTCGGGCGGCGCGCGGGCAGGACGGCGGCCTTGAAGCGCTGGATGGGGGTCGGGGGCAGCGTGCGGGTCGAGCCGCGCGCGTAGTACCGCTCCAGGTAGTACTGGCCGATGCTGAAGAGCGTCGTCATGATCAGGTACCAGGCGGCGGCGAGGAAGAACATCTCCACCGTGGCGCTCGCGTTCTGGCCGATGTCCTGCGCCTGCTTGAACAGGTCGGCGAACTGAACCGCCGAGACAAGGGACGTGGTCTTCAGCATGTTGATGACCTCGTTGCCCGTCGGCGGGACGATCACCCGCATCGCCTGCGGGATGACGATCCGGCGCAGCGTCCTGGAGTGGCTCATGCCGAGCGCGTGCGCGGCCTCGGCCTGTCCCTCGTCGACGGAGAGCAGACCGGCGCGGCAGATCTCCGCCATGTACGCGGCCTCGTTGAGACCGAGCCCGAGCAGCGCCGTGAGCAGCGGCGTCATGAAGACCGACCAGTAGTCCTTGTAGATCGGACCCAGGTTGATGTACTCGAAGACCAGTCCCAGGTTGAACCAGACGAACAGCTGGACCAGCACCGGCGTACCGCGGAAGAACCAGATGTAGAACCAGGCGATCGACGAGGTCACCGGGTTCTTCGACAGGCGCATCACCGCGAGCACGATGCCGCCCACGACGCCGATCACCATGGAGAGCACGGTGAGCAGGAGGGTGTTCAGGACGCCGTCGATGATGCGGTCGTCGAAGAAGTACTCGGGGATCGCGCCCCAGTTGATGTTGCCTTGCGCGAAGGCGTAGATGATCGCGCCGAGGAGGCCGAGCGCGATGGCCGCGGACACGTAGCGCCCGGGGTGCCGGACCGGTATGGCCTTGATGGCCTGCGGTCCGGCGGCGGGCGTCGGGTCGGCGGGACCGTCCGTCTTGCTGACGTCAACAGTCACGGGTGGAGCCTTTCAGGGCCGAATCGAGCCGGGTCGCGACGGCTCGGCCCGATTCGGGTCGGTGAGGGGTGGGTCGGGCCGGTCGGAGCCGGCCGGATGGAGCGTGCCGGGGGTCAGGAACCGCCGTTGACCTTGGCCTCGGTGATCGCGCCGTCCTCGACGCCCCACTTCTCGATGATCTTCTTGTACTCGCCGTTGTCGATGATCGCCTGGACCGCCGCCTGCAGCGCGTCCCGCAGCTCGGTGCTGGTCTTGGGCACGGCGATCCCGTACGGGCCGGCCTCGACCTGGTCGCCGACGATCTCGAAGGACTTGCCGCCGCCCGCGTTCTTCACGGAGTACGCGGCGATCGGGAAGTCGGCGGAGACGACGTCGGCGCCCTTGGAGCGCATACGGGTCTCGGCCTCGGGGTTGGTGGCGAAGTCCTCGATCTTGAGGTCCTTCTTGCCGTCGTCCTTGCACTTCTTCGCCTGGTCCTTGGCCAGGTCGTGCGAGAAGGTGTTCCGCTGCACGGCCATCGTCTTGCCGCACAGGTCGTCCCAGGTCTTGATGTTCTGGGTGTCGCCCTTGTTGGTGTACAGCGAGACACCCGCGGTGAAGTAGTCGACGAAGTCGACGCCGGCGCCGACCTTCTTGCCGGTCTCGGAGTCGACGCCCTCCTGGCGGTCCTTGGTGTCCGTCATGGCCGACATGGCGATGTCGTAGCGCTTGGCGGCGAGACCACCGATGAGCGTGTCGAAGGTGGCGTTCTGGAACTCGAACTTCACGCCGAGCTGCTTGCCGATCGCCTCGGCGATGTCGGGGTCGATACCGACCACCTTGCCGGAGTCGTCCTTGAACTCGACGGGCGCGTAGGCGATGTCGGAGCCGACCCGGATGACCCCCTTGCTGCGGATGTCCGCAGGAAGCTTGTCGGCCAGCGGCGCCGAGCTGGACCCGGAGTCCCCCTCGGGCTTGCTGCCGTTGTCCTTCGTCTGGTCACCGCAGCCGGTGAGCAGCAGGGCGCCCGCTACCGCGATCGCGCCGACCGCAGCTGTCCGGGAGCGCATGGCGGTGGTACGACGGGTGTTGCCTGCGGTCATGGTGGTGTCCTCCGGCGGGGTGGATGTGGAGATACGACGGTTGTGCCGTGGGGTCGACGACAACACACGTCGTCGGGTGTATCGACCTTGTGCGTCGTCGGGTGTATCGACCTTGTGCGATTACGGCATCTTGCCATTCGGACTTGTGCGTTCAGGTGACTCGATATGTCAAAATCGGATAACGGGCAACCCCCGAACCGCCGCAGGACGGGCTATCCGGGCCGGATCCTGTACGGGAATATCCCTATCTGGCCGGAAGATCTTCGGTGCATCTCAGGATGTGATCGGCCTCCGATCGCGCATGCCCGAGGCCTCTGTGTGAGCGTGTGTGACATGTCACGGACGTATCTGCGGAACAGGCATATCGGGGCAAGGGTTACGTCATCGACATGTGACCTTCGCGTGATGGGCTCGTCGCCGATGCCGTCCGTCCGGTAAGAAGGTTCTTTACACCCCTCATCCGGGGCTCAGGGCGCGTGTGCGGCGCGCCCGTCGCGCATCGCCCGTTGCGTATCGGCCATCCGTCCGTGCGTATCGGCCATTCGGCCATCCGTCGTACGTATAGGTCATCAGGGCCATGCGCGGTGCCCGCCCACCCCCTACCGGGAGTGGCCACCCTCAAACAATGAAGACTTAAGGGGTAAACACAACATGGCAGCGGAGATCGTGAATCCTCGCACCGACGGCAGCGGCGCCAGTGCGGACAGGGAGGGCGAGGGCGAGCCCCTCGAATCCTTCGACCCCGCCTTCGCGCTGCACCGCGGCGGCAAGATGGCCGTGCAGTCCACCGTGCCGATCCGGGACAAGGACGACCTGTCCCTCGCGTACACGCCCGGCGTCGCCCGCGTGTGCACCGCCATCGCCGAGCAGCCGGCCCTCGTGCACGACTACACGTGGAAGTCGTCGGTGGTCGCCGTGGTGACGGACGGCACGGCCGTTCTGGGGCTCGGGGACATCGGCCCGGAGGCCTCCCTCCCGGTGATGGAGGGCAAGGCCATCCTGTTCAAGCAGTTCGGCGGCGTCGACGCGGTGCCGATCGCGCTGGACTGCACGGACGTGGACGAGATCGTCGAGACGGTGGTCCGGCTCGCGCCGTCCTTCGGGGGCGTGAACCTGGAGGACATCTCGGCGCCGCGGTGCTTCGAGATCGAGCGGAGGCTGCAGGAGCGGCTGGACATCCCGGTCTTCCACGACGACCAGCACGGTACGGCGGTGGTGACGCTGGCGGCCCTGCGCAACGCCGCGCGGCTGTCCGGGCGTGAGCTGGGAGATCTGCGGGCCGTCATCTCCGGTGCGGGCGCGGCCGGGGTGGCCATCGCGAAGATGCTGCTCGAGGCCGGGCTCGGGGACGTCGCGGTCGCGGACCGCAAGGGCGTCGTCTCCGCGGACCGGGACGATCTGACTCCGGTCAAGCGGGAGCTCGCGGGGATCACGAACAAGGCCGGGCTGTCGGGGTCGCTGGAGGCGGCGCTGGAGGGTGCGGACGTGTTCATCGGGGTCTCCGGCGGTACGGTGCCGGAGCCCGCCGTGGCGTCGATGGCCGAGGGCGCGTTCGTGTTCGCCATGGCCAACCCGAACCCCGAGGTCCATCCGGATGTCGCCCACAAGTACGCGGCGGTGGTCGCGACCGGGCGGTCGGACTTCCCGAACCAGATCAACAACGTGCTGGCGTTCCCCGGCATCTTCGCCGGTGCGCTCCAGGTGCGGGCCTCCCGGATCACCGAGGGCATGAAGCTCGCGGCGGCGGAGGCGCTGGCGGCCGTGGTGGGCGACGACCTCGCGCCCGACTACGTCATCCCGTCCCCCTTCGACGAGCGGGTCGCCCCGGCCGTGACGGCGGCGGTTGCCGCGGCGGCGCGGGCGGAGGGCGTTGCTCGACGCTGAGCTGAGCCGAGCTGAGCCGAGCTGAGCCGAGGGGTCCCGTCCGGGTGGGCGGGGCCCTTTGCTGTGCCTTTTTTCTGGTACGTGGGGGCGGTGCGGTTTCGCTGCGGCGGGCTGTCGGGGCGCGGTCATGCCGGGCCTTGTGTGCGGGCGTATACGGGTTCCCCGGTTCGGGCGATGCCTCTTGGTCGGTCGGTGGGC
>NZ_VJZE01000204.1 GCF_009377205.1 Streptomyces phyllanthi | reverse complement strand
AGGCACAAGGGGGTGGGGCCCCTGTGGTGGTGCACCCACTGTTCCCAGGGGGAGTTGAGGCGTCAAGACTTCTGACTGAGAGCGCTCTCACCCTCCGGCCCGTGCCGACCGGGTGCCGGCGACCGGCACCCGGCAGGGCCCAGGCGTCAGTCCTTCGGCGGCGCGCTCCTGATCACCGCGAACCGCGCCCCGTACGGATCGGCGAGCTCGGCGATACGGCCGACGTCCTCCAGGTCCGTGGCGGGCAGGCGGACCGTGCCGCCCAGCTCCTGTGCCCTGGCGACCGTGGCGTCCGTGTCCGCGACCTCGAAGTACGGCAGCCAGGCCCCGGACTCCGCCTTGGTGGGATCGTCCTCCAGCGGGACGATGCCGCCGAACATGGCGTCCGTCTCGGTCCCGGCCGGGTGGACGGTGGTGTACGTGCCCTCGCCGAAGGTGAGGGCGGAGGTCTCCCAGCCGAACACGGCGTTGTAGAACCCGGCGGCCGCGGGGAGGTCCGGCGTGTACAGCTCCAGCCAGCACAGCGAGCCCTGGTCCTGGACGACATCGAGCCCCTTGTTGGCCGCGGGCTGCCAGACACCGAAGGGCACGCCCGCCTGGTCGGCGATGATGGCCATACGGCCCTGGTCCAGCACGTCCATGGGCCGCAGGAGCACCGTGCCGTGCGCCTGCTCGACCGCCTTCGCCGTGGCATCCGCGTCCGGAGTCTGGAAGTACACGTTCCAGGAGGGCGGTCCCTGCTCCGGAGGGTTCTCCATACCGCCCGCCACGGTCTTCCCTTCGAGCTTGAAGAAGCCGTAGCCGCCGGTTTCGGGCCCGCCCGGCTGGAACTGCCAGCCGAAGAGCCCACCGTAGAAGGTGGTGGCGCCGTCGATGTCGGGGGTGCCGAGATCGAGCCAGTTCGGGGCGCCGGTGACATAGCGGGTCGTGAGCATCTCGTGCCCTCCCTCGAGGGGTCCCTTTGCCTGCACTGCCGAGTCTTCCACCGCCCACTGACAACCGCCGCCGCGACGCTGCCGCTGCGGCAAGCCACCGTCACGCCGGGTGACAGGGGAGGAGAGAACACGCGCGCCCGACCCGCACGCCGCCTTGCCTTTCCCCGCCGGGCGGGGCGTCATAGGAGTGTGCCCCGCCCGGACACCGGACCGGACCGGCCACGGCCGTCGACCCCGCCGTTGAACGAGTCGTTGAACGAGTCGTTGATCCGGCGTTGATCGAACGTTTTTCGCCGCGCGACACCATCTCGCCCATGCACATCGACATATCCACACCGCCGGACATGGCCTGGCAGGAGCAGGCGCTGTGCGCACAGACGGGGGCCGATTTCTTCTTTCCCGAGCCGGGCAGCTCGGTGCGGGAGGCGAAGCGCATCTGCGGTATGTGCGAGATGCGTTCCGCGTGCCTGGAATACGCGTTGGCCAACGACGAGCGCTTCGGTGTCTGGGGCGGCCTGTCCGAGAGAGAACGACTCCACCTCAGGCGCACCGAGCCACACTGACGGCCGCCGTCGTCAGGCGTACGCGGCCGTCACGCATGTGCCACTGTGGCGGCCGCCGGGTGGCCGCACTTCCCGTAATTCCCGCGCGTCCACCCGGCCACGGCAGGCACAATCCAGCGCATGTCCCGCACCCCGCAGACGGCCGACGGTCTGCTCAGCGTCCTCGATCCGCTCCCGTACCCGACGCGCATGCGCGAACTGGCGGCCCGTGTACGGGACATGGGGCAGCCGCTGCGGCCCGTGCTCGAGGAGCTCGAAGCACGGGGACCGTACGAGCGCGGGATCGCCGTGGTCGCCGCCGCCGTCGCCCGGGACACCGACTGGATCGCGGCACGCCTCGCCGACCCCGACCCGTACGTGCGCGAACAGGCCCTGCGCGTCGCCGACAGCCTCCAGGTCCCCGACTCCGCCTACGCCTCCGCGCTCGCGGACGCGCCCGAAGCCGTCCGCCGCCGGCTGCTGCGGGCCGTCGTCGCCGGACGGCGCACCGCGCTCGCCGAGCGGATCATCGACGGGCTGCGGCACGACTGGGGCGACGTGGAGGCGGCCCGGCTGCTGCCCGCCTGCTCACCGGAGACGGTCGCCCGGCTGCTGCCCGGACTGTTCCACGCGGTCACCGGCTGGAGCACCCTCGTCAAACGGCATCCGGGGACGCTGCTCGACGTGGCGGAACACGAACTGACCGCGCTGCCCGAGGCGCTGCGCGGGTCCTGGTGGCACCGGTACGCGGTGGCCCTGGCCGCCATGGCACCGGTCGAGCCCGTGCGCGTGCTGGACCTCCTCGAACGCCTCGGGCCCGCGAGCCTGCCGTACGAACTCCGGGACCACGTGGGCGCGTTCGCGTCCGCCGACCCGGCGCGCGTGGTGCGGCTGCTGATGACACCCGCCTGGTCCGGCGTCCTGGGCGTCCACTCCCTGAGCACCACCGTGCTGCGCAGGCTGGCCCGCTCGGGCGCGCCGGAACTCGTGGAGTACGGCAGGACGTTGGTCCCCTACAGCAATCTGGCACCGCTGCTCAAGGCGATGCCGCCCGCTCGACGGCACGGATTCCTCACGGAGGTGCACGAAGGCCGGGGCGCCGGATTCGTGGACGACGCACTCCTCGAAGCGCTGCCCCGCGGTTGTGTCGCGGACGAGGCCCGCGCGATGGCCGACGCGGTGCGGGAACGCGGCGGGCGCTGGAACACCCTGCTGAGCGTCGAGTGCCACCTGCCCGTCGCCGAGATCCGTGACCGGCTCGTCGAGGCCACCCGGCGGCCGTCCGCCGAGGACCGTGCCGAGGCCTGGCCGTTCCTGATCCGTAACGCGGCCCGCTCCGGCGATCCCGGCGCCGTCGCCTCCGCCCTGCAGGAGATGGGCCGGCTGCGCAACGAACAGGACCCGGTGCGGTCGGCCGCGCTCGGCGAACTGACGGGCGTCCGGCCCGCGCTGTTCACCGAGGACGCCGAACCGTACCTCGACCGCGTCACCGTCGATGCCGTGGAGGCCCCCGACTCCTCGCCCGGCACCCGGCAGCACCTCAGCCGGCTCGCGGTCTCCCTGCTGCGCGAGCACTCGGCGAACGGACACCGTGAGCTGGTCAACTGGGCGCTGCGCACCCTGGTCCGGATCTCCGGCAACACGGGTGGCGCCGACCTCGGCCGGCTCGACCGCACGCTCCGGCGCGGCCAGGAGCACCAGGTGTTCGAGGCACTGCGCCCCTGGATGGAGGCCGGTGCCGAGAAGGCCGACTACGGCCTTGTCCTCGCCCTCGCCCGAGCCGTCGGCCGGCGCGCCGCCGGCATGCCCGAGCTGCAGGAGCTCCTGTGGCAGGCCGTCCGGTACGGCGGCGACACGACCGCGCGCCACGCCATCGGGGTGTGGCTCGAGCCGCCCGCGACCCGGGACGAGCGGGTGGCGCGCGTCCTGGCGCTGGAGCCGTCCGCCGCCGTACTGGCGTCCGTGTGGCCGGTCGTCGCCCGGCGCCGTACGGACCTCCTCGACCCGCTGCTCGCAAAGACCCCGCCGTACGGGCGGTTCCTGACCAAGGGCACCCCGTGGACCGTACACGTGGGCCGGGACATACGGCGCTGGGCGCCCCGGCAACAGCGGGTGGCCGCCCGGCGGCTGACGACGGTGGCCGAGGACGCCGGGCTCCCGCTGTACCAGCGGGTCACGGCCATCGAGCAGAGCGCGTTCGTGCCGGGCACCGGCCTCGACCTGGTACGCCGCTGGACCGGGTCCTCACACGTCGTGCTCGCCGAGGCGGCCCTCGCCGCCCTCGCCCGCACCGACCGGCCCGCCGACACGCTGGACGACCTGCTGGCCCACGCGGGCGGCGACCGGGCACGGGTCGCGGTGTACGCGGCCACGCAGGCGTCCCGATCCGTGCCGCCGTCCCGGCTCGCCGAGCGGCTCCGCGCCCTGCTGCGCGCCCCGGACGCCAAGGTGACCAGCCGCAAGGAGGCGGCACGCCTGGCCGCCGTACGGCTGCCGGTGCCGAGGGCGGCGGAACTGCTCACGGAGGAGTACGCGCGGCCCGGCAGCCACGTCGACGTGCGTGCCGCCTGCATCGCCTTCGCGGGGCCGCTGCTGTCCGAGGAGGCGGTGTGGGGACTGCTGGCCGACGCGGCGGGCGCGGAACCCGTCCTCCGTGCGGCCGTCCTGCGCGTGCTGCCGCTCGACCTCACCGAACCGCATCGGGAACGCTACGCCCGCCTGGTCCGCGACGTCTGCGACACCGACGACCCGGAGACGGCGACCCTGGCCTTCGGCGCACTGGCCCGCTGGGCACCGTGGTCGCCGGACGCCCCGGCGGTGCTGGCCGACGCCACCGCCGACCTGTCGGAACGCGTGTCCTGGCGTGCCGCGGCGAGCAGCCTGGTGACGGCCGCCGCGGGTTCGCCGCGGGGGGCCGAGGGACTGCGGCGGGCGCTGCGGACGCTGGCCGAGGCCGAGGCCCGTACCGCGGGCGCGGCGGTGGACGGGGCAGCGGCCCCGCCCGCCCCGGACACGCCGGCCGACGCCGGGGAGCGCCGCGACCGCCCCGCCCGCCGACGCGTCGAGGACCTGGTCGCCCGACTCGCCCTCCACGCCCGTTCGGCTCCAGGACCCATCCGCCCGGCGGCCCTCGCCGCGAGCGAACTCCTCGCCGAGTACGACGACTTCGTGCCGCAGGCCGCCGAGCTCGCCGCGTTCCACCTGGATCTGGACGCCGCCCCGGAGCGCCTTGACCGTCTGGCCGCCCTCACGGAGAGCCGCCCGGCGCTCGCCGACCGTACGGCCCGTGAAGTGGGCGAACGGCTGAGGCGCCAGGTCCACGAGGGCGACCCCGAGACCCTGCTGCACACCGCCCGTCGCCTGATCGCACACGGCGCTCACGCCCAGGGCCTGCTCGCCGTCGCCCTCACCGGTGCCCTCGGCGCCCGCACGGACTGGCCCGCGCCCTGGCGCGAGCAGCTCAGAGCACTGCGCCGCCACCCGGTACCCGATGTGCGCGACGCGGCACTGGCCGAGGTGACGGCGTACGAGTGAGCGGACGCGTTCAGGTTCGCCGGCCGCTGTCGGCGCGGAGTCGGCGCGCACCGTACGGCCCCCGGAGAACGCCGATGCCCCGCCTCGGCCGATCGGCCGAGGCGGGGCATCCTCATGCGCTGTCCCAGTCCGGGTTACGCCCCGGCCCGCGCCGCCATCCGCGCCTTGCGGGCCGCCAGCTTCTCGTCGAACTTGCGGGCCTCCGCGTCCAGTCCGCCCATGTAGAGTCCCAGCTCCTCCTGGGCCTGCTGACCCTCCGGGCCCAGTCCGTCGATCTCCATGATCTTCAGGAAGCGCAGCACGGGCTGGAGCACGTCGTCGTGGTGGATCCGCAGGTTGTAGACCTCGCCGATGGCCATCTGGGCGGCGGCGCGCTCGAAGCCGGGCATGCCGTGGCCGGGCATGCGGAAGTTGACGACGACGTCGCGGACGGCCTGCATCGTGAGGTCGGGGGCGAACTCGAACGCGGCCTTCAGCAGGTTCCGGTAGAAGACCATGTGGAGGTTCTCGTCGGTGGCGATACGCGCCAGCATGCGGTCGCACACGGGATCACCGGAGTGGTGCCCGGTGTTGCGGTGCGAGACGCGGGTGGCGAGCTCCTGGAAGGCGACGTACGCGACCGTGTGGAGCATCGAGTGCCGGTTGTCCGACTCGAAGCCCTCGCTCATGTGGGCCATGCGGAACTCTTCGAGCTTGTCCGGGTCCACCGCGCGCGAGGCGAGCAGGTAGTCGCGCATCACGATGCCGTGCCGGCCCTCCTCCGCGGTCCAGCGGTGCACCCAGGTGCCCCAGGCGCCGTCACGGCCGAAGAGGGTGGCGATCTCGTGGTGGTAGCTGGGCAGGTTGTCCTCGGTCAGCAGGTTCACCACGAGGGCGATCCGGCCGACCTCGGTGACCTTCGACTGCCCCTTCTCCCAGGCCTCGCCGTCCTCGAAGAAGCCGGGGAAGTTGCGGCCGTCGCTCCACGGCACGTACTCGTGCGGCATCCAGTCCTTGGTGACCTTCAGGTGCCGGTTGAGCTCCTTCTCGACCACTTCCTCCAGGGCGTACAGCAGTCGCGCGTCGGTCCAGGAGGACGAGCTGCCAAGGTGGGGAGAGGTGATCGACACGGTGACTCCTGGGGTACGACGAGATCGTGCGCGGCCGCGAGCGGGCGACCCAACCTACGGAATCGTAGGCTACGAATCCGTAGGTTACGAAGCCGTAGGTTAAGTGCGTCGTAAAGGCCGCTGATCAGCAGGGTCCTCCCGTCGCCGTCCGGGCGTGCCGACCGCCCCGAAGACCCGCAGGTCCCGGGGCGGAAAGGTGAGGCGATCACCGGGTCAGGCGTACAGCTCCCGCAGCCGCACCGAGAGGCATGTCACACAGCCCTCGAGCTTCTCGAACTCGCTGATGTCCACGACGACGGGCTCGTACCCGAGGTCCGAGAACAGGTCGGCGGTCTTCGGCGCGCTCGCCGCCATGAGCAGCTTGTCGCCGCCCAGCAGCACCACATGGGCGCCGGACTGCTCCGGCACCGGCAGGAAGCGGGGGAACAGCGACGGGACGTCCAGCATCGGGATACGCCCGATGACCGTGCCGTCGGGCAGCGCGGTCACCGCCGACTTCAGATGCAGCACCTTGCTCACGGGCACGGTCACGACCCGCGCCCCGAGCGGCTCGAACGCGGCCCTGAGCTGCTGGATCCCGGCCGCGTTGGTACGTCCGCCACGGCCCGCGAGGATCGTGTCGCCGATCTTGAGGACGTCGCCGCCGTCGAGGGTGGCCGGCTCCCACACCCAGTTCACCGAACAGCCGAGTCCGGCCACCGCCTCCTCGACGCCGTCGGTCTCGGCGCGCCGTGACTCGGCGCCGGACCGCGCGATCAGGGCGACATTGCGGAACATCACCACCGTGTCCTCGACGAACACCGAGTCCGGGCAGTCGTCGGCGGGTTCGACCTCGACGGTCTCCCAGCCGTTCGTGCGCAGCGCATCCGCGTAGGCCTCCCACTGCTCGACCGCGAGGTCGACGTCCACCTTCTCGCGTTCGATGTGGGTGACCAGTCCCTCGGCCAGGCGCGGGCTGGGGCGGCGGATGAGGGCTTTCTTGCTGGGCACGTGCGGATCTCCGTCTCGGGCGTTCTCGGGTCGGGCGTTCTCGGGGGTGAAGCCCATTCGGGATGCCGGCCCATCATGCAGCCCCGGCCCCCGCTGACAAAAACTCCCCAGTAACAAGCGTGTCCCCGGAGACGCCCCACGACCGCTCCGGCGCCCTGCGAAGGGCCGGCCGGCCGTGCGCACACGGTCGGCCGGCCTCGGGGTCGGTCGGCCTCGGGGTTGGTCGCCGACGCCGTGCCGGGCGGGCTACCCGACAGCCTCCGGCGTCGTCTCCTTCAGCTCCCCCTCCTCCAGCAGCAGCCAGCGCGTGATCCCGATCGACTCCAGGAACGGCATGTCGTGGCTGGCCACGATCAGCGCGCCCTCGTACGACTCCAGGGCCGTGGTGAGCTGCCGTACGCTCGCCATGTCAAGGTTGTTCGTCGGCTCGTCCAGCATCAGCAGCTGAGGCGCGGGCTCCGCCAGCATCAGCGCGGCGAGTGCCGCCCGGAAGCGTTCACCGCCGGAGAGCGTCGCCGCCGGCTGGTCGGCACGGGCCCCCTTGAACAGGAAGCGGGCCAGACGCGCCCGGATCCGGTTGTTGGTGGCGCCCGGCGCGAACCGGGCCACGTTCTCGGCGACCGTCCGACCGTCGTCGAGAACGTCGAGCCGCTGCGGCAGGAAGCGCAGCGGGACGTGCGCCGCCGTCTCGCCCGCCACCGGCTCCAGCTCGCCCGCGATCGTGCGCAGCAGCGTGGTCTTGCCCGCGCCGTTGCGCCCGATCAGCGCGATCCGCTCGGGCCCGCGCAGATCGAGGACGCCACCCACCCGGGCGCCGTACCGGAGTTCCAGGTCCTGGACCGTGAGGACGGTGCGGCCCGGGGGCACGGCCGTGTACGGCAGGTCGACGCGGATCTCGTCGTCGTCGTCCCGTACGGCGTCGACCGCCTCGTCCAGCCGTTCCCTGGCCCCGGCGAGCTTCTCCTCGTGCATGATGCGGTGCTTGCCCGCGGACTCCTGGGCGGAGCGTTTGCGTGCCCCCATGACGATCTTGGGCTCACGCTTCTGTTCGAACATCTTCTGGCCGTACCGCTTGCGCCGGGCCAACTTGACCTGGGCATCGACCAGTTCGCGCTTCTGCTTCTTCAGATCGGCCTCGGCGACCCGCACCATCCGCTCCGCCGCCTCCTGCTCGGCGGCCAGCGCCTCCTCGTACACGGAGTAGCTGCCGCCGTACCAGGTGACCTCGCCGGAGCGAAGGTCGGCGATCTGGTCGACCAGTTCGAGGAGTTCACGGTCATGGCTGACCACGACCATGACCCCGCCCCAGGACGCGACGGTGTCGTACAGGCGCCGGCGCGCGTACACGTCGAGGTTGTTGGTCGGTTCGTCCAGCAGGAGTACGTCCGGGCGGCGCAGGAGCAGTGCGGCCAGGCGCAGGAGCACCGACTCGCCGCCCGAGACCTCGCCGATGGTGCGGTCCAGGTCGATGTGGTCGAGCCCGAGTTCGCCGAGGGCGGCCCGGGCGCGCTCCTCCACGTCCCAGTCGTCGCCGACCGTCGTGAAGTGCTCCTCGGCCACGTCACCCGCCTCGATGGCGTGCAGCGCGGCGCGGGTGGCGGCGATGCCGAGCGCCTCGTCGACCCGCAGACCGGTGTCGAGCGTGACGTTCTGCGGCAGATAGCCGATCTCGCCGGCCACACGGACCGTGCCGTCGGAGGGAGTGAGCTCCCCGGCGATCAGCTTCAACAGCGTCGACTTGCCTGATCCGTTGACGCCGACGAGCCCGCTGCGGCCGGGGCCGAACGCGATCTGCAGGTCGTCGAAGACAGGGGTGCCGTCGGGCCAGGAGAAGGACAGAGAGGTACAGGTGAGGGAAGTATGCATGGGGCCTCGCGGTTGCTGGATGCGGTCAGGGCAAACGCGTAGGAGAGACCGCGAGGCGTCAGCGGGCGAGGAGAGGCACGACAACCGGGTCCGGCGTGGGGAGGCATGAGGAAAGCCCCGCGCCGGAGGACGGCTCGTACGTCGAGGTCGCACGCGACGCACACACACGGACGGTGTGTGGCGCGGTGTCTCGGGACCTCAGACGAGCAACGTCCTTCTCCAATCGACGGCAACAGGACCGTCACACACCGTAGGAGGGGGCCTGAGGGGTGTCAACGCATTTACGCGCCACCCGGTTCGCGTTGGTGAGGGCCACGGCCCCGGCTCCACCGGGCCCGCGCCGGCGCCCTCACCGGACGGCCCTCAGCAGGCGTCCCGCATCAGCTCCGCGAGGTCGCGGTCGAGGTCGACCTGGAGGTGTTCGAGGCCGAGGGGCACCAGGTCCGTCGTACGGTCCAGGAAGCTCCGCATCTCGGACGTCCGGACATGCACCACGGCCGTGCCCTCGGGGGCGTGGAACTCCAGGACCAGCCGCTCGTAGCCGTACGGCCGCACCCGTACGTCGCCGTGGCCGACCGGCTCCTCCATGCCGGCCACGAGCAGTTCGCGGGCGAACGTCCAGCAGACCTCCACGCCCTCCAGGGTGGCCGGGGCGGGGAAGGTCATCCGGACGGCGAAGGGGTCGCGCCGGTCGTAGTGGAGCGTTGCGGGAATGCTCGGCATCCGCGGCGCGGCGGCGACGAGACGGGCCTCAACGGGCTGCTCGATGACGGTGGACAACGCCTTGCTCCCTCGTTACGGCTGGACGGACTCCGGGTGTGTGTGGCCGGGCACTTGAAGAGACGATGGAATGAGCCAATCCGTGCACATGAGATTCGAGTGACCTCGGTCACCGAGTCCATGCACTGAGGCGTTCCGTGGTGATCCATTTCTCACCCCGTCTCATCCCGCGCTCGCCGGGATACCGGAGAGGACACCCGCACGCGTCCCTCGGTTCCCGCCGGAGGGCATCTGGACGGCACGAAATCAGTGGGCTAGCTTCGCCCGCCATGAGGGCCATGGGGAAAACGAGACGGATGGGACGAACGACGAACTCGACTGCCAGGCAGACGAGTTGGCGGGTGCTGGTGGGTCTCGCCGCCGCAGGGCTCGTGGCGGCGCTGACGGCGCCCTCGCAGGCCCACGCCACACCGCGGTCACCGCACTGGGAGCTCAAGGACACCGGCGCCACGGATGTGCGGTTCCGCGGTCTGGCGGCCGTCAGCCGAGGCACCGCCTGGCTGGCCGGAACCAAGGGCACCGTACTGCGGACCACCGACGGCGGGGCGAGCTGGCGGAACGTCTCGCCGCCCGGCGCGGGGGAGTTGCAGTTCCGCGACATCGAGGCGTTCGACGCGCGCCGGGCCGTGGTGCTGGCCATCGGCGAGGGCGAGGCGTCCCGGGTCTTCCACACCGAGGACGGCGGCGCCACCTGGACGGAGTCCTTCCGCAACACCGACCCGAAGGCCTTCTACGACTGTCTCACCTTCTTCGACCGCCGCCACGGGCTGGCCATGAGCGACCCGGTGGACGGGAGGTTCCGCATCCTCTCCACCAGCGACGGCGGCCGCTCCTGGACGGTGCTGCCCGGCGCCGGAATGCCCGAGGCCCTGGAGGGCGAGGCGGGCTTCGCGGCGAGCGGCCAGTGCCTGGTCGCCTCCGGACCACGCGACGTGTGGCTGGCCACCGGCGGGGCGGCACGCGCGCGCGTGCTGCACTCCTCCGACCGGGGGCTCACATGGACGGTCACCGACACCCCGGTCCCGGCGGGCGATCCGGCCCGCGGTGTCTTCGCGCTCGCCTTCCGCGACCGTACGCACGGGATCGCGGTCGGCGGCGACTACCGCCCCGACCAGCCCTCACCCCGGGCGGCGGCCACCACCAGGGACGGCGGTCGCACCTGGACGTCCGCGGGGCAGCCGCCGCCCGCCTACCGCTCCGGCGTCACCTGGCTGCCGCACAGCCGCGGCACGGCTCTCGCCGTCGGCCCCACGGGGACCGACCTGACCACGGATGGCGGACGCACCTGGCGGACGGTCGACACGGGTTCGTACGACACCGTGGACTGCGCCCGGGACCTGGGCTGCTGGGCCGCCGGCGAACAGGGCCGCGTGGCACGGCTGGAGCGCTGACCGGCGCCAAGAGGCCGCGTGCAGGCGGCTGTCGGGTCGCTGTTTGTCGGGAATCGGGGTACTCGTACCGTAACGAGAGGAGCGATCATGCCACGCGGTTCGAGTCCCAAGCGAGAACGCCAGTACGAGCACATCAAGGAGAGCGCCCAGGACCGGGGCGAGAGCAGGAAGCGGGCCGAGGAGATAGCCGCCAGGACCGTCAACAAGGAACGCGCCCGGTCCGGGGAGTCCAAGAGCGCCAGCCGCACCTCCACCCAGGACATGTCCTCCGGCAGGCGCGGCGGGCAGCGCTCCGGCCAGGGCCCCCAGGGACCCACCTACGACCAGCTGTACGAGGAGGCCAAGCGCCGCAACATCCGCGGCCGCTCGGACATGAACAAGAGCGAGCTGCGGCGGGCGCTGGACGAGAAGTGACCCGCGGCCCCGGGACGCGCACGCCGGGCCGGGGAGCCTAGGCTCGGCATCACCATGACGACCGTACGCACCCCGGCGGGCTGGCCCGCCACCGAAGAGCAGGCCCGTGCCGTGCAGGACGACCTGCGGGGCGGGGTGGTGCTCGACGAGACCGGCCCGTTGCCCGGGAGCGGCCGTGTGACCGGTGTGGACGTCGCCTACGACGACGAGCGGGGCGTGGTCGCCGCGGCGGCCGTGGTCCTGGACGCCGTGACCCTCGACGTCGTCGCCGAGGCCACCGCCGTCGGAGAGGTCTCGTTCCCGTACGTGCCCGGACTGCTCGCCTTCCGTGAGATCCCCACCGTGCTCGCCGCCCTGGACGCGCTGTCCTGCGCGCCGGGGCTCGTCGTGTGCGACGGCTACGGACTGGCCCACCCGCGCCGCTTCGGCCTCGCCAGCCACCTCGGCGTCCTCACCGGGCTTCCCACGATCGGGGTCGCCAAGAACCCCTTCACCTTCACGTACGACGATCCCGGCCCCGCGCGCGGGAGCGCCTCCCCGCTCCTGGCGGGCACCGAGGAGGTGGGCCGCGCCCTGCGTACACGGGACGGCGTCAAGCCGGTGTTCGTCTCGGTCGGCCACCGGGTGAGCCTCGACAACGCCTGCGCGCACACGCTCGCGCTCACCCCCGGGTACCGCGTCCCGGAGACCACCCGGCGGGCGGACTCCCTGTGCAGGCGGGCACTCGCCGAGGTGACCCTCCAGGAGGGCGGTCCGATTGTCTGAGTATCCGATCTGAGTACCTGTACGGATGTGGAGGCACCGTCATGATCGGCAGGCTGGGCCGCATGACGACACACCGCGCCCCCAAGCCCGCCGCCAGCCCCACCCAGCCCGTCGAGCGCGCCGTGATGGCGGGCCTGGTCCTCGCCGTGATCGCCGGAGTCGCCTGGATCGCCGGCATGATCTACACGGTCACCGGCTGGTCCATGTAGCCATCGGCCGGTCCTCGTGACCATCGGCCGGTCCTCGTGACCATCGGCCGCTCCTTGTGACCACTGGCCGGTCCGCACACCGCACCAGCTGCTAGCCGGTGGCAGCCACCCGGAACGTGATCCCCGCCCGCCGCAGCCGACCGAGCAGGGCGTCGCCCATCGCGACCGCCGTGGTGACCTGGCCGGCCGTGTCCGGCAGATCGTCGAGGGCGAGGCTCAGCGCCGACTCCGCGAGCATCTTCGCCGTCTCGTCGTAACCGGGGTCCCCGCCCGAGACCTCCGTGAAAACACGGCGCCCGCCGCCCTCGCCCACGAACCGCACCGAGAACCAGCTCTTCGCCCGCCTCTCGGCGCTCGGCCCCTCGCCGGGCCTGATCCGGTCCGACAACCAGCGCCGCGCGGGCGGCAGCTGAGCGGCCGCGACCACCGCGCCGACGGCGGCGACCCCGCCCGCGGCGAACGGCAGGCTCCTGACGGCCGCGTAGTGGCGGTAGCGGAAGTCCGGCCCGTACCGCTCAAGGGCCCGAGCCGAGCGCTGCACCACCTGGGCGTCGATCGTCGGCAGCGGCAGCGCCCACGCTCCGACCTCCTTGGCGAACCGCGGCGCGCTGAGCGGCGCGTACGCCCGCCGCCCCGGCGTCCGCGGCTCGTGCCGCCGCCGGTCCCGCCCCGCGGCTGCCATCTGCCGCCCCCGCGAGAACTGGTTCAGCGCGGAGGCGAACGTCCCGCCGGAGAACATCGCGTCGGAGCGCACGAACCCGTCCACCCTGATCGGCACTCCCTCGGGGAGCTGCGACACGGTGAAGTACGCCCCCAGATCGTGCGGAACCGAGTCGAAGCCGCAGGCGTGCACCAGCCGCGCCCCGGTCTCCCGCGCGCGCGTGTCGTGCCGTACGTACATCAGGTCCACGAACTCGGGCTCACCGCTGAGGTCCACGTAGTCCGTGCCGGCGTCGGCGCAGGCGGCCACCAGCTCCTCGCCGTACTTCAGGTAGGGGCCGACCGTCGTGGCCACCACGCGCGCGTGCCGGGCGAGTTCCCGTACCGACGCCGGGTCGGAGGCGTCCGCGTGCAGCACACCGATCCCCTCGCCGCCGGGCAGGCGCTCACGCAGGCGCTCCAGTTTCCCGGTGCCGCGCCCCGCCATGGCCCACCGCAGGCCCTCGGGCGCGTGTGCGGCGAGGTACTCCGCCGTGAGTTCCCCGGCGAACCCCGTCGCTCCGAAGAGCACGATGTCGTACGTGCGATCCGCCCTGTCCCGCCTGCCCATGGCACCTCTCAGCCCTCGCCCTCGCGCCGTTGTCGGTGGCCGAGGCTAGCGTGAGGTACGAGCGGTCCGTCGAGCGGGAGCCGGAGGTGTGCGCGTGGCCGTGCCGAAGAGGCTGACAGCGGAGCTGGACGGAAAAAACAGCCCGTCCGGCGTTTGAGGACGGGGCCGAAGGCCGATACGGGGGTCCGGGGGCGGATCTCCCAGGCGGTCAGCCCGACAGCGGAGCACCTTGACCAAGCGCTTGCTTGCCGGAACCATTGTGTCCGGTGGAACACGTTCTTGGCATCGCTGGTGTACATCAGGAATGTCACAGGCAGGGGGCCGGATGGCAGACGCAGGGACGCCCGGGCACGGCCCGCTGGCCGGCGTGCGCGTGGTCGAGCTCGCCGGAATCGGGCCAGGACCGTTCGCCGCCATGCTCCTGGCCGACCTCGGCGCCGATGTCGTCCGCGTGGACCGGCCCGGCGGGTCCGGACTCGCCGGGAACCCCGAGTACGACATCACCAACCGCAACAAGAGGTCCGTGATCGTCGACCTCAAGAGCGAGGACGGCGCCGGCACCGTCCTCGACCTGGCCGCCCGCGCGGACATCCTCATCGAGGGCTACCGCCCCGGTGTCGCCGAGCGCCTCGGCGTCGGACCGGAGAGCTGCCACGCCCGCAACCCGGGGCTCGTCTACGGCCGTATGACCGGCTGGGGCCAGCAGGGCCCGCTCGCCCAGCGCGCCGGGCACGACATCGCGTACATCGCGCTGACCGGCACCCTCGGCATGATCGGCGCTCCGGACGGGCCGCCCGCCGTCCCGGCCAACCTCCTCGGCGACTTCGCGGGAGGCTCGCTCTACCTCGTCGTCGGCGTCCTCGCCGCCCTCCACCACGCGCGCGCGACCGGCACCGGACAGGTCGTGGACGCGGCGATCGTGGACGGTAGCTCGCACCTGGCCGCGATGATCCACGCCATGCTCGCCGCCGGCCGCTGGCAGGACCGGCGCGCCGCCAACCTCCTCGACGGCGGCTGCCCCTTCTACGGGACGTACGAGACGGCCGACGGCGGGTACATGGCGGTGGGCGCGCTGGAGCAGCAGTTCTACGAGGAGTTCGTGGAGCTGCTCGGCATCGGGGACCGGGCCCCCGCCCGCAAGGACGTGGCGCGCTGGGGTGAGCTGCGCGAGACGGTCGCGGCCCGCTTCAGGACCCGTACGCGTGACGAGTGGACGGCCGTCTTCGAGGGCTCCGACGCCTGTGTGGCCCCCGTCCTGTCACTGCGCGAGGCGCCCGGCCATCCGCACCTCGCCGCGCGCGGCACCTTCACGGACTTCGGCGGCATCACCCAGCCC
>NZ_VJZE01000203.1 GCF_009377205.1 Streptomyces phyllanthi | reverse complement strand
ACGGTAACCCGGGTCAGTCGCGGACGCGCCCCGCTCCTGCTCGTCGGCCGCACCGGCCGTCGCTCAACTCCCGTACGACGGCACGCCGTTTGGCCACCCAGTCCTGGTACCGCAGCGGCCGTTCGTCGATCAGCGGGACGACGGCCACGCGCCTCGGGGGTTCCACGCCCTCCGCATGCGCGAACGTCAGTTCCACCGTCGAGCCGCCCGCTCCCGAGAGCAGCGGGTACGGGCCCGTCACCACATCCACCGGCCGCCCGTCCACATGGGTGAGCACGGCGCCCTCACGGATTCCGGAACCGGCCAGCGGCGACCGCGCCTTGGAGTCGGAGGAGTCACCGTGCAGGATCCGGGACACCTGCCATCCGCCGTCCCGGCGGACGAAGTTGGCGCCCAGCAGCCCCTGCAGCCGCTGGTAGTGCGGCGGCCCCTCGTTGCGGCGGGCCGGCACGACGTACGCGTGGGACGTGCCCAGTTCTCCGAGTACCTCGCGCAGCAGATCGGCGAACTCGTCGGGTGACGCGACCCGTTCGACCAGCGGCCGGTACTGCGCCAGCACCGCGTCCCAGTCGATCCCGCACATGTCCGGGTCCCAGTAGTACGCGCGGATGATGCGCCCGGCCTCCGCGTACGCCTGCCGCCACTCGGCCGGCGGGTCCACCTGGTGGAGGACGCGCCGCAGGTCGATCCAGGTGGTGCTGTCGCTGTCGCCCGGTTCGGTGGACGGCACCGCCCGCAGGTCGCCCTCGTCCACGACCACCAGCCGCGAGCCGTCCCCGCTGACCCCGAACCAGTCCAGGTGCTCGACGAGTTCGGACCGCTTGGCCTTGGTGATGTTGAAGTGCTCGAGGGTCGGGCGGCCGGACAGGTCGTCCGGATTCGCGAACGTCTCGCCCAGCGCGCCCGAGATCGGCCACCGCAGCCAGACCAGGCCGCCGCCCGCGACCGGGCGCAGCGCCGAGTACTTGGAGGCCGTGACCGGGAAGGGCGTCACCCGGTTCTCCAGGCCCTCGGTCTCGACGGTCACCGTTCCGTCGCCGGTCTCCTCCTCGTCCTCGGTGGGGTCCAGGCCCCCGGCCACGGGCCGCCCGTCGGGGTTCAGCGCGAAGGGCGAGGGCGTCGCCGACGACAGGGGGACGAGGTACGGGCGGCAGCCGAGCGGGAAGGACAGGTCCCCGGTGTGCACGTCGTAGACCGGGTCGAAGCCGCGCCAGGAGAGGAACGCCAGATAGCGGCCGTCGCGCGTGAACACCGGGTTCTCGTCCTCGAAGCGGCCGTTGGTGACGTCGACGATCTGCCGGGCCTCCTGGTCGTGCCCGGTTCCGGAGATACGCGCCATCCTGATCTGGCGCAGGGTCCGCCCGATCCCCGGGTGCGACCAGGTCAGCCAGGCCCCGTCCGGGGAGAACGCGAGGTCCCGTACGGGGCCGTTGCCGGAACGGATGATCTCCGTGACGGCCGCCTCCTCGGTGGACACGTCGATGAGCAGCAGCCGTCCGTCGTGCGACGCGATGGCGAGCCGCTCGCCCGCCGGGTCGGACACGAGCTCCAGCACCCGTCCCAGCTCACCGGAGGCCGGGCGGCGCGGTTTGCCCGTGTCGCCGGCCCGCGGCAGATACGCGATCTCGACGGCGTCCTCGCCCTCCGCGTCCGTCACGTACGCCACCTGCCCGCTCGCCCCGAGCATCTCGGGCAGCCGTACCCGTACGCCCGGGATGTCGGCGATGGTGCGCGCGGGCCCGTCGCGGTGCGTCAGCCAGTACAGGCTGCCGCGGACCACCACGGCGCTGGCCCGGCCCGTCTCGTCGACGGAGATCCCGTCCACGTGTTGGGCGGCCGGCACCTGGTACGGACGGCGCCCGGCGCGCGGGCCGGCGAGACGTACGTCGAGGCGGCGCGGGGCCGAGTCGGGGGACAGGTCGTCGACGATCCACAGGTCACCCGCGCACTGGTACACCACCCGCGTGCCGTCGGACGAGGCGTGCCGGGCGTAGAAGGCGTCGTGGTCGGTGTGGCGGCGCAGGTCGGAGCCGTCGTACGCGCAGGAGTACAGGTTGCCGGTGCCCTCGTGGTCGGAGAGGAAGGCGATCCGTCCGGTGACGAACATGGGGGAGTGGAGATGGCCTTCGAGGCCGGCGAGCAGCCGCTGCCCGTGCAGCCACAGCCGGCCCGTGGCTCCGCCCCGGTACCGCTTCCAGGAGGCGGGCTCGTGCGGCGGGGTGCCGGTGAGCAGCAGTGTCCGGCGTTCACCGTCGATGTCGGCGACCTGGATGTCGGAGACCGGGCCCCAGGGCAGCCGGCCGCCCGGGCCGCCGTCCGTGGGGACCTTGTAGGCCCAGGTGAAGTGGGAGAAGGGCTGGCCGTGCGAGGCGACCGCGAGGAGGTTGCCCTCGGGGTCCCAGCCGCGGACCTCGGTGTCGGCGTTGCCCCAGTAGGTGAGCCGTCTCGTGGGCCCACCGTCCACGGGCGTCAGATGGATCTCGGGGACGAGGCTGCGCCAGCTCGTGTACGCGATGTGGCGGCCGTCGGGCGAGAAGCGCGGGTGCGCGGCCTTCGACCGGTCCACGGTGAGCCGCCAGGCACGGCCCGGGCCGTCGAGGGGCGCCAGCCACAGGTCGTCCTCGGTCACGAAACAGAGCCGGTCGCCGCTCAGGTGGGGGAAGCGGAGATAGCCGGGGGCGGTCTCGTACTCGCTCACCTACCCATGCTTTGCCCGGGAAGAGGCCGCGGCAACTCGTGACGGCACCGCGGGAAGGGCACCGCGTGAACGGCCCCTGTGACGTGGTGACCTGGAACACGTACGAAACGGTTTCGTTTCGCAAGATCCCGGGGTACCGTCGTGCACGTACGAAACCGTTTCGTTCGGAACGGCGTCGGGCAGTTGTCCTACTAGGCTGTCCTGCGCCCGCCCGAGCGCGAGTGGGGAAAGCGAAGCAGGGAGAAGGTGAGTGGGATGACTGAGACCGCGACGGCGCGACGCAGTCGGATCACGCCCGAGCGCGAGGCCGAGTTGTACGCCGCCGTGCTCGACCTGCTCCGGGAGGTCGGCTACGACGCCCTGACCATGGACGCCGTGGCCACCCGCACCCGGTCCAGCAAGGCCACCCTCTACCGCCAGTGGGGCGGAAAGGCCGAGCTGGTGGCGAAGGCGATCCGGTTCAACAAGCCGGGCAGCATCACCGACGTCGACACCGGGTCCCTGCGGGGCGATCTCCACGCCCTGGTCCAGCGCGAGGACGACTGCGCCATGGAACAGAACTCCGCGCTGATGCGGGGCCTGTTCATGGCGGTGCACATGAACCCCGAACTCCTCCAGGCGTTCCGGGAGTTCCTGGTCGATCCGGAGATGGCGGACTTCCAGCGGGTGATCCAGCGCGCCGTCGACCGCGGGGAGGTCCGTGCGGACAACCCGGCGATCGAGTACGTGGTGCACATGATGCTCGGTGCCTTCGCCACCCGGACGCTGCTCGACGAACTGCCGCCGACGCAGGAGTTCCTCCGTTCGTACATCGACGCCGTGATCCTCCCCGCCCTCGGCGTGCGAACCGTCTGACAGACACCCCCGTCCGACAGACACCCCCGCGATCACTGCCCGACCGGCAGTCCAGCACCACCTGACGCCACCGCTCACGTCGTCGGGTTGACCACCCCTGCCCCGCACGTGCCCCCGCACGGGCAGACCGGCCCCGCCTCCCCGCGAGTCGATCACCCCTGCCTCCGCACGCGCTCCCGCACGGGCTGATCACCCCTGCCCGCATACTCATCCACGACCTGGACGGGAGTACGCCCCCCGTGGCCACGTTCCTCTACAAACTCGGCCGACTCGCCTTCCGGCGACGGCACTTCGTCGCCCTCCTCTGGGTGGCCCTGCTGACCCTCGCCGGCGTCGGGGCGGCCAACGCGCCCGCCGCGGGCTCCACTTCCTTCTCGATCCCCGGCACGGAGGCCCAGAAGACCTTCGACCTGCTGGAGGAACGCTTCCCCGGCGCCGCCGCCGACGGAGCGACCGCCCGCGTCGTCTTCAAGGCACCCTCGGGCGAGAAGATGACGGACGCCGGCAACAAGGCGGCCGTCCGGCAGACCGTCAAGGAGCTGCGCACCGGCTCCGAGGTCGTCTCCGTGACCGACCCGTACAAGACCCGGTCCCTCAGCAAGGACCGGACGGTCGCGTACACGCAGGTCAGGTACGAGGTCCCCGGCATGGAGCTGGAGGACTCCTCCAAGGACGCGCTGGAGGAGAGCGCGGACGAGGCGCGGGACGCCGGGCTGACCGTCGAGATCGGCGGCGACGTGCTCCAGGCGGTCCCGCACACCGGCGCCGCCGAGGTCATCGGCATCGCCGTCGCCGCGGTCGTCCTGGTCGTCACCCTCGGTTCGCTGGTCGCGGCCGGGCTGCCGCTGCTGACCGCGGTCATCGGTGTGGGCATCGGCGTCTCGGCCATCACCGCCCTGGCCAACGCGCTCGATCTCGGCACCACGACCTCCACGCTCGCGTCGATGATCGGCCTGGCCGTCGGCATCGACTACGCGCTGTTCATCGTCTCCCGCTACCGGGGCGAGCTGGCCGAGGGCCGTGACCGTGAGGAAGCGGCCGGGCGGGCCGTGGGCACCGCGGGCTCGGCGGTGGTCTTCGCGGGCCTGACGGTGGTGATCGCGCTGGTGGGGCTGGCCGTCGTCAACATCCCGATGCTGACGAAGATGGGTGTCGCGGCGGCGGGCACGGTCGCCGTCGCCGTCCTCATCGCGCTGACCCTGATCCCGGCGCTGCTCGGATACGCGGGCCGCAGGATCCAGCCGGCGGGTGGGAAGAGCGGGCTGCTGGGCCGCAAGGCGAAGAAGAAGGCGCAGGCCCCGCAGAGCCCGCAGGCCCCGCAGAGCCCGCAGGCCCCGCAGAGCCCGCAGGCCCCGCAGAGCTCGCAGAGCCCGCAGGCCCCAAAGAGCTCGCAGAGCCCGCAGAGCTCACAGGGTGGCGAGGCCAAACCCAACATGGGCACCCGCTGGGCGAGTTTCGTGGTCCGGCGTCCGGTCGCCGTCCTCCTCCTCGGCGTGCTCGGCCTGGGTGCGGCGGCCATCCCGGCGACCCAGCTGGAGCTGGGCATGCCCGACGACGGTGCGCAGCCGACGTCCACGACACAGCGCCGGGCGTACGACACGCTGTCGGAGGGCTTCGGTCCCGGTTCCAACGGCCCGCTGATGGTCGTGGTCGACGCGAAGGCGAGTGACGACCCGAAGGCGGCCGCCACCACGGTGACGGACGAGATCAAGGGCATGAAGGACGTCGTGTCGGTGACCCCGGCGACGTTCAACAAGGCCGGCGACACCGCGATGATCACCGTGATCCCGGACTCCAAGCCGTCCTCGACGCAGACCGAGGACCTGGTGCACACCATCCGTGGAGCGGGTGCGGACATCAAGGCCGACACGGACGCGACGGTCCTGGTCACGGGTGCCACGGCGGTGAACATCGACGTCTCGCAGAAGCTGAACGACGCGCTGCTGCCCTACCTGGCGCTGGTGGTGGGCCTGGCGTTCCTGCTCCTGATCGTGGTCTTCCGCTCGATCCTGGTCCCGCTGAAGGCGGCCCTCGGCTTCCTGCTGAGCGTGCTCGCCGCGCTGGGCGCGGTGGTCGCGGTCTTCCAGTGGGGCTGGCTGTCCGGACTCATGGGCGTCGAGGAGACCGGCCCCATCATGTCGATGATGCCGATCTTCATGGTCGGTGTGGTCTTCGGCCTGGCGATGGACTACGAGGTCTTCCTGGTGACCCGCATGCGCGAGGCGTACGTCCACGGAGAGCGCCCCGGCCAGGCGGTGGTGACCGGCTTCCGGCACAGCGCCCGGGTCGTCACGGCCGCGGCGGTCATCATGATGGCGGTCTTCGCGGGCTTCATCGGCTCCACCGAGCAGATGGTGAAGATGATCGGCTTCGGCCTCGCGGTCGCCGTCTTCTTCGACGCCTTCGTCGTCCGTATGGCCATCGTCCCGGCGGTGCTCGCGCTGCTGGGCAGGAAGGCCTGGTGGCTGCCGAAGTGGCTGGACCGGGCCCTGCCGAACGTGGACGTGGAGGGTGAGGGGCTGCGCACGGAGCCGAACGCTTCCGGGTCCGCGGACGGAGGATCCGAGAACGGAGGATCCGAGAACGGAGGATCCGAGGACGGGGGGTCCAGGGCCGGAGGGTCCAGGGCCGGCGACACGGATCCGGACGAGGAGCGGCAGCTGGCACGCGTCTGACGCGACGGCACCGCTTCGAGGACCAGCCGGTGAGGGCACCGTGGGGACGGGATGCCCTCACCGGCTTCCTGCTGCCGTGGTCAGCGGCTCGGGCTCGGGCAGTCGTCAGGGGCACGGTCTCGGGCGGTCGTCAGGGGCTCGGTCCGGCGTGACCCGCGGCACAGGACCGACCGACCGGATGGACACGCCTCGCGGCGATTGCGTCGAGGTGGCCACCGCCCCCACCACCTGGACCCGCTTCCTCACGCGTCTCTCGGCAGACTGACAATCCGTTCACAGGAACCGGACAGACAGCGCTTATAGCATCGCGCCCACTCCATGACGGGAACGCACGGAAAGCGCGGTTCGGCACCATGAGCGAAGCACTCCACGGCCACGGGCACAGCCACGGCCACGACGACGACCACGAGCACGACAGAGGTCTCTCCTACGACCTGCCGGTCCTCGCCCGGCGCCGCATGATCAGACTGCTGGCCGGCGCGAGCCTGGTCCCGCTGGCGGCCTGCTCCTCCGACGACTCCGGGAGCGCGGCCTCGTCCTCGTCGTCCTCCGGGTCGTCGAGCGCGTCCGGTTCCGACGCGAGCTGCGAGGTCATCCCGAACGAGACGGCCGGCCCGTACCCCGGTGACGGCTCGAACGGCGTGAACGTCCTCAAGGAGAGCGGGGTCGTCCGCAGCGACATCACGAAGAGCTTCGGCTCGGCGAGTGCCACCGCCGAGGGCGTGCCGCTGACCGTGACGCTGACCGTCGTCGACGCGGCCTCCGGATGCGGTACGCCGAAGAAGGGCGCCGCCGTCTACCTCTGGCACTGCGACCGGGACGGCAACTACTCCCTCTACTCCGAGGGCGTCACCGAGGAGAACTACCTGCGAGGAGTCCAGGAGACCGACGACAAGGGCCAGGTGACCTTCAAGTCGATCTTCCCCGGCTGTTACGCGGGCCGCTGGCCGCACATCCACTTCGAGGTGTACGGCAGCCTGGAGGACGCCACCGCCGCCCAGTCGATCACCAACACCTCCCAGCTCGCCTTCCCGAAGGACGTCTGCGACAAGGTGTACGCCACGGACGGCTACAGCAGCAGTGTCCAGAACCTGGGCCAGCTGTCCCTGGAGACGGACAACATCTTCAGCGACGGCTACGACCAGCAGATGGCCACCCTGGAAGGCAGCGTGGAGAAGTGCTACACGGCCACCCTCACGGTCCCCGTGTAGGACATACCGCCGGGGCCCGACCTTCGGAGTCGGGCCCCACGCCGTTGCCGCTCGACGCACGCTTCGTCGTCGAGGAGATCGTCACCGCCCCACCGGCGCCCCCGCCGTATACGTCCGCCGCAGGAAGCGGAGCAGGGCGTGGGAGTCGAACTGCATGACCTCCACGCCCTCGGCCGAGTGGAACTCGATCACCGCCTGGACCCGGCCGCAGGGCCAGATGCTGACGCCGCCGCTGGTGGCGGGGACGCTCAGGCCGCGTTCCATGAGGTCGCGGGAGAACTCCCAGTCGTGCGGGCCCTCGTGCAGGCCGGGGAGGTTGACGTGGACGGAGAGCGGGTCGGCCTCGGAGTCGTAGCGGAGGAGTACCGGGACCGCGTCCTCCGCCTCCGGGGAGTCCGTGACGACATGGGCTCGCGCGTACTGCTCGACGACGGACATCGGACGACTCCTCACGCAGAGTGACCTAAACAGAACCTGTGCATCCGGTATCTGTCTGTCCAATGTCGCATATGTTCCGCGGTCCGGCCCAGCCCAGCCCGGCCCGCCATGCCCGTCCCCGCTTGCCCGGTAAGGTCGCGCTCCAGCTATTGGCGACTTGGCGCTCTTGCAAGATGTTCGCAACAAGGCACTATCATCGTACGGTTCCAGCCACCCGTACGCAGCCGGTGAGCCGCCGACGCGCGACAGACCCGGAGCAGGAGAGCGAGCCCTCCCATGCATGTGCCCGACGGATTCATCAACGCCCCCGTCTCGGCGGCCGCCGGAGTCGTCGCGGCAGGCGCCGTCGCGGTGAGCCTGCGCGGTGCCCGGCGCGAGCTGGACGAGCGGACGGCACCGCTCGCCGGGCTGGTCGCCGCGTTCATCTTCGCCGTGCAGATGTTGAACTTCCCGGTCGCCGCGGGAACGAGCGGGCATCTGCTGGGCGGGGCGCTCGCCGCGATACTCGTGGGCCCCTACACAGGGGTGCTGTGCGTGTCCGTCGTCCTGCTCATGCAGGGGATCCTGTTCGCGGACGGCGGCCTCACCGCCCTCGGCGTGAACATCACCGTCATGGCGGTCGTGACGACGGTCGTCGCGTACGCCGTCTTCCGCGGCCTGGTGAAGGTCCTGCCGAAGAAGCGGCCGTCGATCACCGTCTCCGCCTTCGCCGCCGCCGTGCTCTCCGTGCCCGCGGCCGCCGCCGCCTTCACGCTCGTCTACGCGGTCGGCGGCACCACGGACGTACCGATCGGGCAGGTCCTCACCGCCATGGTCGGCGTCCACGTCCTGATCGGCATCGGAGAGGCGACGATCACGGCGCTCACCGTCGGCGCCGTCATCGCCGTACGGCCCGACCTGGTGTACGGCGCCCGCGGCCTGACCGCCCCGCTGAAGCTGCGCGTCAACGGCGAACTCGTCGACGCCCCGGCCGCCGAGCCCGAGCCCGCACCCGTTGCCGCCCGGTCCCCGCGCAAGCTGCTCCTCGCCGGCCTCGCCACCTCCCTCGTCCTCGCCGGCTTCGTCAGCTTCTACGCCTCCGCCAGCCCCGACGGCCTGGAGAAGGTGGCCGCCGACAAGGGCATCGACGCCAAGGCCGAGGACCACGCGACCGCCGACTCCCCGCTCGCCGACTACGGCGTGGAGGGCGTCACCAACGCCCGCCTCTCCGGCGGTCTCGCGGGCGTGATCGGCGTCGGCGTCACCGTCGTCGCCGGGACGGGCGTCTTCTGGGCCGTACGGAAGCGCCGTACGAACGAGACCTCCCCGGCGTCCACGTCCGACATCCCCGAGAACGTCTGACATGGGGGCGGGCCACACGCACAAGCTGTACCGGCACGGGCACTCGCCCGTGCACGCCCTGCCGCCGCACACCAAGCTCACGGCGGTCTTCGCCTTCGTGGTGGTCGTGGTGTCCACCCCGCGCGAGGCGGTCTGGGCGTTCGCGCTGTACGCGGCACTGCTCGGCACCGTCGCGTACGCGGCCCGCGTACCGGCCTCCTTCCTGCTGAAGCGGCTGCTGATCGAGGTCCCGTTCGTCGCCTTCGCCGTGCTGATGCCGTTCGTCGCACAGGGCGAACGCGTCGACGTCCTGGGCATGTCGCTGAGCGTCAACGGCCTGTGGGGTGCCTGGAACGTCCTCGCCAAGGGCACCCTGGGCGTCGCCGCCTCCGTCCTCCTCGCCGCCACCACCGAACTGCGCGAACTGCTCCTCGGGCTGCAACGGCTGGGGCTCCCGCCGCTCCTCGTCCAGATCGCGTCCTTCATGATCCGGTACGGGGACGTGATCACCGACGAGATGCGGCGGATGCGGATCGCGAGGGAGTCCCGGGGGTTCGAGGCCCGTGGCGTACGGCACTGGGGCGTGCTCGCCAAGTCCGCGGGCGCGCTGTTCATCCGCTCCTACGAGCGGGGCGAACGCGTGCACCTGGCCATGATCAGCCGGGGCTACGCGGGCTCCATGCCCGTGATCGACGAGGTGACCGCGTCCCGGGCGCAGTGGTCGTACGCCCTCACCCTCCCGTGCGCCGCCCTCGTCGTCTGTCTGCTGGGATGGGCACTGTGACTGATGTGACTGATGTGACGGCACCTTCGCTGGAAGTGGCCGGTCTGGCCTTCGCCTACCCCGACGGCCACCAGGCGCTGTTCGGCGTGGACTTCACGCTCGCGCGCGGTGAGCGGGTCGCGCTGCTCGGGCCGAACGGCGCCGGGAAGACCACCCTCGTGCTGCACCTCAACGGCATCCTCACCGCGGGCGCCGGGACGGTGAAGGTCGCCGGACTCCCGGTCGGCAGGCAGCACATGGCCGAGATCCGGCGGCGCGTGGGCATCGTCTTCCAGGACCCGGACGACCAGCTGTTCATGCCGACCGTGCGGGAGGACGTGGCCTTCGGGCCCGCGGCGGCCGGGCTGAAGGGCGCCGAGCTGGAGGCGCGCGTGGACCGGGCGCTGGAACGGGTCGGCATGGCGGAGTTCAAGGCCCGACCGCCCCACCACCTCTCCTTCGGCCAGCGGCGCCGGGTGGCCGTGGCGACGGTGCTGGCGATGGAGCCGGAGATCCTGGTCCTGGACGAGCCCTCGTCCAACCTCGACCCCGCTTCCCGGCGTGAACTGGCCGACATCCTACGGTCGTTGGACGTCACCGTCCTCATGGTCACGCACGACCTGCCGTACGCCCTCGAACTGTGCCCGCGCTCGCTGATCCTGAGCGAGGGCGTGATCGCGGCCGACGGGAGGACCGGCGAGCTCCTCGCGGACGACGAGCTGATGCGCGCCCACCGCCTGGAGCTGCCTTTCGGCTTCGATCCGCGGTCCGTGACAATGGGCGCGTGACGCATCAGGAGGACCAGCAGGAGGACCGACAGGAGCACCAGCGGGAGGACCGGCAGGAGGACTGGCAGGAGGACCGGGAGCACGCCGGGCGGCAGGGGTCGCTGCTCCTCGACGACCAGCTGTGCTTCGCGCTGTACGCGGCCCAGCGCGCCGTGACGGCCGTGTACCGCCCGGTGCTCGACGAGCTCGGCCTCACCTACCCGCAGTACCTGGTCCTGCTCGTCCTCTGGGAGCGCGGCGAGATCACGGTCAAGGAGCTGGCGGGCGCCCTGCGGCTCGACTACGGCACGGTGTCGCCGCTGCTGAAGCGGCTGGAGGCGGCGGATCTCGTACGGCGTGAGCGGTCGGCGCGCGACGAGCGGTCGGTGCTCGTCGCGCTCACCGGGCGGGGCGAGGAGCTGCGGGAGCGCGCGGAATGCGTGCCGAAGACCCTGCTGGCGGCCGGCGGGCTGGACCCGGCCGAGGTGGTGCGGCTGCGCGGAGAGCTGCGCCGACTGGCGGAGCGCGCGGAGGGCGTGGCCGCCCGCAGCCGCTGACCTCGGTGTTACCCACGGTTGCTACCCCCTGGTGGGAACATGCCCCTACTGGCGAGTACCTTGTGCACGATGTACTCGTGCACACTTGACCCGGGGGGAGCCGGCCACGATGGAAACGAGAGACGCCACGACTGAGGACGGCACCGACGCCACGGCTGTAGGCGGTGCCACGGCTGGGAGCGGCGCCGGCGCCACCGCCCTCGACACCGGCGCCACCGCCGTCGACACCCGTCCCGTAAAGATCATGTACGTGGCCGAGGCCACCGCGCACGGCGGCAGGGACGGCTACGTCACCAGCCAGGACGGCCACATCGAGCTGAAGGTCGCGATGCCGCCGCAGATGGGCGGCGACGGCGACGGCACGAACCCGGAGCAACTGTTCGCCGCCGGGTACAGCTCCTGCTTCCACAACGCGCTGGTCCTCGTCGGCCGCCGCGCGGGCTACGACCTGACCGGCTCCACGGTCGCCGCGAAGGTCGGCATCGGCCCCAACAGGCAGCGCGGCTACGGCCTCGCGGTCGCCCTCAGCGTCTCCCTCCCCGTCCTCGACCAGGACATCGCGTCCAAGCTGGTGGACGCGGCCCACCAGGTCTGCCCGTACTCGAACGCGACGCGCGGGAACGTCGACGTCACGATCGTGCTGGGCTGAGGAATCGCAGGCGATGGATGGGTGTTGCACCCACTGTCGTAGGTGATCCGGAGGGAAGTGGCGGGCGTGAACGTGAACGGCACAGTGGCCGAGGGCTTCGAGCCGGTCAGGGACGCGTTCGTACGGAACTTCGAGACGCTGGGGGAGCGGGGCGCGGCCGTCGCCGTGTACCGGGACGGCCGCAAGGTCGTGGACCTCTGGGGCGGCACCCGGGACGTGGACGGCGACGTCGACGGTGACGCGCCCTGGGAACACGGCACCGCGCAGATCATGCGCTCGGCGACGAAGGGCGTCGCCGCCGCCGTACCCCTCGTGCTGGCCGAGCGCGGGGAACTGGACCTGGACGCGCCGGTCGGCGAGTACTGGCCGGAGTTCAAGGCACACGGCAAGGAGCGGCTGCTGGTCCGGCACATACTGAACCACCGGGCCGGACTCCCGTTCCTGGACCGCCCGTTGACCCCCGAGGAGGCGCTGGACCCGCGCCGGGGCCCCGAGGCGGTCGCCGCGCAGACCCCTGCCTGGGAGCCGGGCACCGACCACGGCTACCACCCGCTGACGTACGGCTGGATGCTCGACGAACTGGTGCGCCGCGTCACGGGATCGGGGACCGGTGACTGGATCGCAGCGGAGATCGCCGGGCCGCTGGGCCTGGACCTGTGGCTGGGGCTGCCGGAGTCGGAGGAGGCGGCGGGCCGCGTGGGCCGCGTCGGCCGTATCGAGACACCCGAGCCCGCCTCCACGGGCCTGCGCGTCCGCCCGAAGCGTTCGGTTGCCGAGGCCTACGACGACCCGTCGTCCCTCACCCGCCGGGCCTTCGCCGCGATCACCCCGTTCCCCGACCAGAACGACCCGGCGTACCGCGCGTCCGCCCTCCCCGCCACCAACGGCATCGCTACGGCGGACGGGCTGGCCCGCTTCTACGCGTCCCTGATCGGTGAGGTGGACGGCGGGGTTCGGCTGTTCACGCCGGCGACCACGGAGGCGGCCCGCGCCGAGGAGTCCGCGGGCCCCGACCGCACCCTGGTCGTCAACACCCGTTTCGGCCTCGGCTACATGCTGCACGGCGGCGCGTCCCCCCTGCTGGGGCCGGGCTCCTTCGGCCACCCCGGCCGCGGAGGCGCTCTCGGCTTCGCCGACCCCGCCTCCGGGACCGCCTTCGGCTACGTCACGAACGGCCTGCGCAGGACGGTGACGGCGGACCCCCGGCCGCAGGCGCTGGTGCGGGCGGTACGGACGGCGATCGCGAGCCACTGACCCGGGGCACTGACGCGAGCCGGCCCGCTCCGGGCCCAACTGCCCGGAACGGGCCGTGCCGTGACGCGGTGACATGGTGGCTCACCCGGTGCGCACGTGTCGCTCACCGGGCGCGCACGTTCAGTGGGTGATCGTCAGAGGGCGATCGGGTGCGACGTACGCCCCGACGCCTCGTCGATCTCCTCGTGCGCCTTGGTGAGCAGCTTCATCGCCAGTTCGTTGAGGGCCCTCGCCCCCGCGATCTCCTCACCGACCCGTGGCTGATTCGAGTCGGTGCGGTGGCGCGTGGCGTACCCGTGGGCCCGTACCTCGTTCCCGTCGGGAAGCCGTAGCAGCGCCGCCGCGCGAGTGCGGTGGTCATCCTCTTCGAATTCCAGCTCGACATGCCATCCGACTGCGGTGTGCATCATGACGATCACCTCCGGAACCGCTGCTTCCAGGGTGCGCCTCCGTACCCGCCGATGCCTACCCGGAGCGCAGCATCAGCCCGATCCCCACCACCAGCACCCCCGCCGCCACGATCCGCGGCGCCCCGAACCGCTCCTTGAAGAACACCGCGCCGATCGCCGCTCCGACGATGATCGACGACTCGCGCAGTGCCGCGATGGGCGCCAGTTCGGCGCGGGTCTGGGCCCACAGGACCAGCCCGTACGCCGACACGGACAGCGCGGCGCCCAGCAGCCCGAGGCCGGTGAACGGACGCAGCACCCGCACGGTCTCCGCACGCCAGCGGTACACGGCGTACGCCGGGAGCACCGTCCCCTGGACCGCCATCAGCCAGGCGATGTATCCCACGGACGACCCGGAGGCCCGGACACCCAGGCCGTCCACCACCGTGTACAGCGCGATCGACAGCCCCGTGGCCAGCGCCGCGCCGATCGCCGCCCAGTGCGGCCGGCGCCCGCGCAGGCCCCACAGAGCGACCCCGGTCAGCCCGGCGCAGCTCAGCGCGATACCCGCCGCCGCCCAGCCGTCCGGCACCTCGTGCGCGAACACCGCCGCCAGGACGGTCACCACGAGTGGGGCGCTGCCGCGGGCGATGGGGTACGCCTGCCCGAAGTCGCCCAGCCGGAACGACCGCATGAGCAGCGCGAAGTAGATGAGGTGGATCGCTGCGGACGCCGCCAGATACGGCCACGCCCCGGCGGCCGGGAACGGTACGAAGGGCATCGCGGCGAGGCCGATGAGCGCGCCGCCGCCGGAGATCAGCGTGAAGGCGACCAGTTTGTCGGTGATGCGGTGGGCGATGGCGTTCCAGACGGCGTGGGTGACCGCGGCGGCGAGAACGGCAGCGGCCACGGCAGGTGTCACGCGGTCCGCTCCCGCACATCGACCAGCGTGCCGCCCGCGTGTGCGATCAGGCTCTTGGGCTCCATGGGGAACACGGCGTGCGGGGTGCCCGCGGCGGCCCACACGGTGTCGTGCTCCAGCAGCGAACGGTCCGCGAGGACACGGGTTCTCGTCCGGTGCCCGAAGGGCGGCACGCCACCGATCGCGTACCCGGTCGTCTCCCGTACGACGTCCACCTTGGCCCGTGTCACCTTCTCGGCGCCCAACTCCCGGCGTACGAGCTCGACGTCGACGCGGGAGGCGCCGTCCATCAGCACCAGTACGGGTTCGCCGTCCGCCGCGAACACCAGTGACTTGCAGATCTGGCTCAACTCACACCCGATCGCCGCGGCGGCCTCGGCGGCGGTACGGGTCTCCTCCGGGAACCGCCGAATCCGTGCGTGGATCTCGTCGAGCCCCAACCGTGTGAGCGCCTCGGCGAATCGGGGGTTGGCGGAGGAGGGGGTAGGGGATGCGGATGCGGTCATGGGCGGCACGCTAGCGGTGGGTGTAGGACGCACGCGACCGGGTTACTCCGGGCTGGTTGTCGCCCCCGCCGCCCCTACCTCCGCTGAGTTCCTCGGCTTCCGAACGGGCCTTGTCCTCCGGGGGCCCAGGGGGCGGAGCCCCTTGGCGGGGGCGAAG
>NZ_VJZE01000202.1 GCF_009377205.1 Streptomyces phyllanthi | reverse complement strand
CTCGCCCTGCTGTGCCACGGGCTCTGGCTGGTCGGCGCGGTGGAGCTGCTGCGGGCGCCGGTCGCGCGCCGGCTGGAGCGGCCCCGCGTGTGGCGGACGGTCGTCGCGGCCAACGGCATCTCCATGACGGCCTTCCTGTGGCACCTGACCGCCATGCTCGGCGTGTACGGCGCGTTCCTCGCCCTGGACGTCCCGCTGCCCGGGCCCGCGACGGGGGAGTGGTGGGCCCAGGTGCCCCTGCGGATCGCCGCGGCGGCCGTGCTCACGGCGGCGCTGGTCGCGGCCTTCCGCACCTTCGAGAAGCCCGCCGTACGGTCGGCCGGCCTCCCCGCGCAACGGGGTCCGCGCAGGTCGGCCACGTACTCCGGTCCCGCCGCCGCACTCGGAGTCACCCTGTGCCTCTTCGGTGTGCTGGGGCTGTCGATGGTCGGGTTCGGCGGGCTGCTCGAGGGCCGTACGGCGCTGCTGATCGCCGTCCATGTGACGGCTCCGGTGGCTGTGGCGATGACGCTCGCGGGGTGGTTGCTGGTCGAGCGGGCGGGGCGGGCGGCCTCGTAGGGCGCCGGCCGGTACGACATGCGCCCCGGGGTGGTCGGCCCCGGGGCGCACGGTTTCGTTCAGCTGCGTTCGGAGCGGCAGCGCCGGCTCAGAAGGTCACCTTCCAGCTGTTGATGTAACCGGTGTCCGCGCTGTAGACGTCCTGGACCTTCAACTGCCAGGTCCCGTTGGCCGTCTCGCTCGACGCGTTGACCGTGTACGTGGCGTCGACGTTGTCCGTGGAGTCCGAGGAGCTGCTGCTCTTCAGCCGGTACGTCGAACCGTCGGGCGCGACCAGGTCGATCACCAGGTCACCGCGGTAGGTGTGCACGATGTTGACGTACACGGACAGGTCGCTGGGCGCGCTGCCGGACTGACCGCTGACGGTGATCGGGGAGTAGACGGCCGAGCCAGCGTCGGGGATGGAGACGTCGGTCGTGGACTCGAAGCTCGTGCCCGTGTCGCCGCCGTCGTCCCCGCCGTCACCGCTCGGGGTGATCTGGAGGAGCCGGTTGGGGCTGCCCGTGCCCACGCTGGTGAGCGTGTTCGCGGAGGCCGCCGAGGTCAGGGCCGTGGAGACCTGGGCGGGCGTGGCGCTCGGGTTCTCGCCGAGGTAGACGGCCGCCGCGCCGGCGACGTGCGGGGACGCCATCGACGTACCGGAGAGGGACGAGGTGGCGGTGTTCGAGGTGTTGTACGTCGAGGTGATGCTGGACCCGGGCGCGAAGATGTCGAGCGACGAGCCGTAGTTGGAGAACGACGACCGGGCGTCCGCGCTGGTCGAGGAGCCCACGGTGATCGCGGAGGCGACGCGGGCCGGGGAGTACGAGGAGGCGTTGGCGTTGTCGTTGCCCGCGGCGACCGCGTACGTGATGCCCGCCGCGATGGAGTTGGCGACCGCCGCGTCCAGCACGGAGTCGGCGCCGCCGCCGAGCGACATGTTGGCCACGGCCGGGAACCGGGCGTTCTGGGTCACCCAGTCGATGCCCGCGACCACGCCGTCCGTCGTACCGGAGCCGTCGTCGTCCAGCACGCGCACGGCCACGATGTTCGCGGCCTTGGCGACACCGTATGTGGTGCTCCCGACGGTGCCCGCGACGTGCGTGCCGTGCCCGTTGCCGTCCTGGGCCGTGCTGTCGTTGTCGACCGCGTCGTAGCCGTACGAGGCACGCCCGCCGAAGTTGGTGTGGGTGATCCGTACACCGGTGTCGATGATGTACGCCGTGACGCCGCTGCCCGCGCTGTCCGGGTAGGTGTACGCGGAGTCGAGCGGCAGGTCCGCCTGGTCGATGCGGTCCAGGCCCCAGGTCGGGCCGGTCTGCGTGTCGTTGATGTGGACGGTCTTGTTCTGCACGACCTTGGCGACGGCCGAGTCCGCGGCGAGCCGCTTGGCCTCGGTCTCGGTCATCTCGGTCGCGTACCCGTTGAGGGCCTTCTTGTACGTACGGGTCACCTCGGCGCCGTACCGGGTGGCGACCGCCTTGCCCTTGCCGGACGCGGCACGGAAGGGCGCGCTGTCCTTGAGGATGACGATGTAGCTGTCCTTGACGGCATCCGCGGCGTCGGCGCCCTGGATCACGCCTTCGGCGGGCGCCGCGACCGCGGGGGCGGCGGTCGCGGCACCGACGGTGAGGAGCGCGGCGGCGGAGACGAGGGCGGCGAGGGCGCCGCGTCTGCGGCGGCCGGCTGACCGGGGGGTGGGGGAGTGCGGCACGGACATGGGGATGGTTCCCCTCTCATCGGACGTGCACGGATGTGGGCACTGCGGGTGGGGGGTGGCTGGTCCTGTGGCCAAAAAGGTGACGGTTTTGACGGGATCACGTCAATGAGGGGAAACCCTACGTCCGGGTAGGGTGCCGTCCGCCGTACGGGTGTGGGGGTGTGACCGGGCGTCCGGTCACCGCGGCGTGCCGCGCTGCCACCTGCCCTCCCCCAGCGCCTGGTCCTGATCACCCGACCTCGGTCCGTACGCCGCTGACCACTGCCTCCAAGCCCGATTCAAGACTTTCCGAAGGTTTCCCCACGACCACTGCGACATCGTGAGCGCACGACGGCCCGCAGGATCGGGCCGGACCGGGCCGGCCGTTCGACGACCGGGGACCACGCGCCGCACGGAGGCGGCGCGACCACCGGGAGAAGGAGACCCACGCATGTTCGCCATGCCCTCGCAACGTCACGGCAACGGGACAGCAGTCCGGCACAGGACGAGGATCCCGCCTCACGCCATGCGACACCGGGCTCGGACAAGGTCCGGACAAGGCGCTGACCAGGCCGGACAAGGCTCTGGTGTCCGGGACGGGAACACCCCTGTTGCCCTGGCCGGTCCACACCAGCAGGCTTTGTGCGGCCCGGCCGGTCGAGAGCCGCGGCATTCGACGCACCTTGAACGCAGCTCGAAGACTGCCACCGGGCTCAGGAATCAGAGAGAAGACATCTGACGGCCTCGCAGATGTGCTTGTGAGTCATGTTCCGAGGCCGACCGGACGCTATTTCCGCCAGGCCTTCACGTGCTCACGGAGAGGGGCTTCGGCGACATCGACCCCTGACCACTCCCACTCTGGGGAAACCATGTTTCGTTGTGAGATTCGGCTGTTGGGCACGTTCGAGATCAGGCGGCCGAGCGGGGAATCCGTTGCCGTGCCACAAGGCAAGCTTCGCGCCCTGTTCTGCGGGCTCGCGCTGCGCCCCGGCAGAACGGCGTCGATGACGGAGATCGCGGAATGGCTGTGGGACGGCGCCCCGCCGCCCTCGGCCCGGACCACGATACGTGGGTACGTCAAGCGCTTGCGCAGATTGCTCGACGTGGCCACCGGGGAATCGGCGATCACGTCCACCCAGCACGGATACCGCCTTGAGATCTCTCCGGGAGATGTCGACGTGCACCGTTTCAGTGCCTTGGTAACCAGGGCGGTCCCGCTGGCCGGGAGCGCTGAGGAAGCAAGGCTGCTGCGGGAGGCGCTGGCGCTGTGGCGCGGTCCGGCCTTCTGTGACGTTTCCAGTGATTCACTGCACCGGGACATCGGTCCCGCGCTGCGGGAACAGTATCTCGACGCCGTCTGGCGCCGTATCGAGTACGACCTGCGCAGCGGCGACCCGGCGAATGTGGTCGCCGAACTGCGCCATCTGGTCAAAGAGAACCCGATCCGGGAAACCTTCTGGGCGCAGTTGATGCGCGCGCTGGAGGGCGCGGGCCGGGCAGCCGAGGCACTCGCGGCCTATGCGGAATGCCGCGAGGTTCTGGCCGACGAACTGGGTGTCGACCCGTGCGGCCAGCTGCGCGAGCTGCACCAGCGGATTCTGCTGGGGAAACCGGCGCCGGCCCCCGTGTAGCGAACCGGATGCGGACCGTCTCCAGACAACTTCGAAATGGGACGGGTTCGTTGGACGGATTCGCCCGTGCCACGCGGATACCACGCTCGTACCACGCGGCACGGACAAGCTGAATGCGTTGGAAGAACCGAGCCGGAAAGGCAGGGTGTCATGGCGCACAAGCAGGAGACGAGTGATCCCGCGGTCAGTGTGCTCGAGCAGATCGAGGACCAGAGCGTGAACTTCAACGGCGGTGCTGTCGCCGGAATCAGCACGTGGCTCGGCAACAGCGGCCAGTTCTGCACCGTGACGGTGGAGTGCATCAACTGGTGTCGCTGAGTCGCCTCGCCGGTCGCGCGGGGATCCACCTCCGCGCGACCGGATGGTCCGGCGCCCTTTCCGATTCGAGCAGCAGCGAAGAAGGACATCATGCTACTGACCGACTGGGGCATGTATTTTCCCGAGATCCACACGTCCGGCGAACTCGCTGACCTGGTCGAATCGACCTGGGGACACCGGATTGACGCCAACCTTCCGCGGACGGACGATTATTTTCTCGACGAGCCCTCGGCCGAGTTGTCCAGAATTCTGGCGGACATCGGCTCGACCGCGCCCCTGGCCTGTTTCCCGGCCGGCTTCGTTGCCGGCACGTTGAACGACATAGTCCGGATCGTCAGTGCCACAACCCTGTTCGCCCAGAACGACCGCACTGCCGGCAAGGTGCTCATGCCCTTGCTGGTATCGCTGGGCGACCTGTCGATGCGCGCTGTCATCATCGATCTGCACACGGCGAGCCGGCGTGGCGAACTGGCCGGAGAAACCCCTGAGGCGCGGTACGCCGATTTCCTCGGCCGGATGGCCACGGCCGAGTACCGGCGATCGTTCGCCGAGCGTTATCCGTTGCTGCTGGCCGATGTGCGGCGAGTGGCCACGAACCACGCCACGGCGCTGCGAAGGCTGTTCGACGCCGCTGAGGCGGACTGGGACGGCCTGACACGGACGTTTCCCATGCTGGCTGAAGCCGGGCCGCTGGTCAGGCTCGACTTCGGCCAGGGCGACCGGCACCGGGACGGCGCATCAGTGGCCGTCCTCGGCTTCGAGTCGGGTTATCAGCTGGTGTTCAAACCCAGATCACTGCTGATCGACCAGCGGTTCGGGATGCTGCTCGGCAGGCTCAACCGCGAACTCGGTCTGCGGCTGCGGGCGCCACGAGTCCTGTGCTCCGGCCGGCACGGCTGGATGGAGCATCTGAGCTACGACCGGCTCGGCGAGCCGGCCGAACAGGTGGAGTACTACCGCCGGATCGGTCACCACGCCGCCCTGCTCCATCTGCTCAACGGCTGGGACATCCATTACGAGAACCTGGTCTGCCACCAGGGTTCGCCGGTCCTGATCGACCTGGAGACGTTGTTGCGGCCGGTTCTTCCCGAGGACGGCCGGCAGAGCGCGATGCGGCTGGTGGAGCGGGCCCTGGACCGGTCGGTCAGCTCGACCGGCATCCTGCCGATGCTCGTGATGGGTGCCGGCGGAGCCGGAGTCGACGTGGGCGGAATGGGTTTCGGAGCAGGGCAGACCGGCCCGTTCAAGCGGCTGACGCTCAACAACCCGGGCCGTGACGACATGTATCTCTCCTATGAGCAACCCGTGCTGCGAGCCAGCGAACTGGTGCCGGACGCGTCGGACTACGCCGGCAACGCGACCGAGGTACTCGACGCGGTCACCGAAGGATTCCGGCTCGTGTGCGAGTGGGTGCTGGCCCATCGGGCCGAGTTCAGGGAGCTGGTCCAGCGGCTGTTCGCCCGTGTCGAGATTCGCCACCTGCACAATCCGACCTATTTCTACGCGCAGTTGCTCGAGATGACGACACACCCGGATCTGCTGCGCGACGAAACAGCCCGCAACATGGTGCTGTGCCGAGTGGGTCTCGGCCGAGGCGGCGGGCCACAGCAGATCACCCGTGGCGAGCACCGCGACCTCAGCCGCGGTGAAGTCCCGTACTTCTCCGCACGCAGTGACAGCCGGGAGCTGTTCGACAGCACGGGCGCGTCACTGGGCCGACTGCTGGCCCAGACCCCGCTGGAATCCGTTCTGGACAAGCTGGACTCGTTGAGTGCCGGCGTGATCGACGAACAGTGCAAGCTGATCGCCACCACGTTTCTGAACAAGCTGCCACCGGAGGCCGGGTTCACCGGCTTCACGATCGGCGGGTCGCTGCCCACGCCGACCGGATCGGCCGAACGGCTGGCCAAGGCCGTCGAGCTGGGCGACGGGCTGCTGGCGACCATGGTCGAGGCATCCGGCGGTTCCCGCCTGCCGACCTGGTGCGCGCCGTTGTTCACGGCGGTGAACCCCACACTGTGGACACCGGGCGCACTGGGATACGACTTGTACTGCGGCGTGAGCGGCGTCGGTCTGTTCCTGGCGCATCTTGGTGGAATCTCCGGGAAGTCCCGCTTCTCCGACGCGGCCAGGAAGATCTTCGAACCGATCGCGGAACAGATCGCGGCACGGACGTTTCCGGTCGCTGAGCTTCCGACGGGCGCTTTCACCGGCACCGCTGGGATCCTCTACGGTCTGGCGCACGCCGGACTGGTGCTCGATGACAAGGCCATCACGGGCGCGGCGCTGGACGGCACGGCATTGCTACGCGCCGAACTTCACCGCAATCCCGCGGTGGACGTGATCGACGGCATGGCCGGCGTACTGGCGATCGCGCTGGCGCTGCACCGGATCGATGGCGACCCGAGGGCTCTGGAACTGGCGGTCGCGGCGTACGAGGGCCTCAAGAACCGTTACCCCGGTCTCGATCCGGACCGGTTGAGCAGTGGCTTCGCGCACGGCGTCGCCGGGATCTACCCCTACCTGGCCGACCTCGCGACGGTGTTGCCGGACCGGGAAAGCGAGCTGCGCGCCGACGTGGCGGCACTGTTCGACAAGCAGTTCACCATGCTTGATGAGAGCGGGACCGACTGGTACACCTCGCCCGACCGGCAGCGGATGTCGTACACCTGGTGCCACGGCAGTCCCGGCATCCTGCTCGGGCTGAGCCTGCTCATTCGTTCCGGGGCACCGGTTCCCGCGCGCACCGAGAACCAGTTCGGCATCGCCCTGTCCCGCACGATCGAGAACGGTTTCGGCAGGACGCTGACCTACTGCCACGGCGACATGGGCAATCTGGAAATCCTCGGCTTCGCCTGCCGGGTGAGCGGCGACCCGGCGCTCGAACGCGAGCTGAACCAGGCACACGACCGTTTCCTGGACTGCTACACGGCGACGCAGGAGAACAACCGGTACTCGAAGTACACCTATTCCAACAGCCTGATGGCCGGAACCACTTCGGTCGGATACGGCTTGCTGCGGTCCCTCGACCCGGACCGTGTGCCCGCGGTCCTGTGGCTCGACCGCTGATCCATTTCGCCGATTCCGGCGACCCGACCCCACGGAAACCACCGTGTTATTGCGGTATGTGCCGCATGGGAACAAACAAATCACTGGGAGATGATCATGAAGGACGACGACATCAAGAGCCTGACCGGTTACGTCGAGGAGGCCGAGCTGGAAGCCATCGTGGACGGCGAGAAGTTCGGCGGCACGACGTCGTGGGCGTGCGTGACCCTCTCGTGGCTGATCTGCCCGACGACTGCGTGCACCAAGAGCTGCTGATGAGCGGGGGGATGCCGCTCGACCGTACCGGGCGGCATCCCTCTGATCCCCGGGTGGTACTCGCCGCCGGTTTCCGATATTGGGGAGTATGGACAATGGCGATTGAGACGGAAAATCACACCGTGAAAGCCGGGCCTGGCCCGGTGGGCGGATCGGCGGAACGTGCCGTGCGCGCACGGCACGGCATTTTCGGCGAGTTCTACCTGCCCGCTCTCCGGCGGTTCGACAGGGAATTACGGGCCGGGTTCGCCAACCGGACCGACCTGCTGGCGGACGTGGACACGGCGGTGGACGCGGCTTGCCAGGATCTGCTGGGTCAGCTGCTGGAGTTGTGCGTCAGGACGGTGATCCACGAGTTCTACACGACGGACTTGGGCGTTGCGGCCGGCGGACCGGAATCGACGGCCCGGTACGAGGCGTTCGCACGCTACCTCGGCGCGGACGGCACCGATCGGATACTGGCCTCCTATCCGGTGCTGGACGGACTCATCGAGGACACCGTGCGCAACCGGGTCCGATTGCTGGAAACGGCTCTGGCCGCCTTCGCTGCGGACCACGCCGACCTGAGGCCTTTGGGTGTCCCGCCGGACGTGAGGATCTCGTCGATCCAGTGCTCCACCGGGGATTCGCACAACGGCGGCCAGAAGGTCCTGATAGTGGAGCTGACCGGCGAGCGGAAAATCGTCTACAAACCACGCTCGTGCTGCCCCGAATCGGTGATGGCCCGGCTCGCCGGCATGGTGAACCAGGAGTTGCCCGCGACGCACGCGATCCGTTTTCCGCGTCTCGTCGCCCGCGACGGCCACGGCTGGCACGAGTACGTCGAAGACACCGGCGAGTCCTCGGGCGAACAGGTGGAGCGCTTCTTCTTCCGGGCCGGTGTGCTGCTCGGCCTGTTCTCCGCGATCGGTTCGACCGACATGCATTTCGAGAACCTGATCGCTCGGGCCGACGAACCGTTGATCATCGATCTGGAGACTTTCGTCCAGCACCTCCCACGGCACACCGAGCAGACGCTCAATGCCGCGTTCGCCCGCAAACTCCAGGGTTCGGTGATGGGCACGATGCTGCTGCCCGCCCGGGTCGCCGGTGAGCTGTTCGACATCGACATGTCCGGACTCGGGAATCCGCGGGAACGACCGTCGGAAACGTGGAACACCTACCGCATCGCCCATCCGGGAACCGACGCCGTGAGGTTCGAGAAGATCCCGTTGCAGCGCCCGGCCGCGAAGAACGTGCCCATGGTGGACGGACAGTCCGCCCGGCTGCAGGACCATGTCGGGCAGCTGGTCGAGGGCTTCGAAGCGGGGATGTCCGCACTGCGCTCCCGGTACGAGGAGATCCGTGACGTCCTGACCGACCCGCAGCTGGCTGGTGCGCCGGTGCGTCAAGTGCTGCGTCCCACCGGCATCTACGCCCGTTTCCTCGAAGCCGCCAGTCACCCGTCCTATCTCGGTACGGAGCAGGCGAGGCGCGCCCTGTTCGCAAAGATCCCGCCGCTGCGGCACTCGGATCCGGCTGTCGGACAGGCGGTGCTCGACGCGGAGCTCGAAGCGCTCCTGGCCAATGACGTGCCTTACTTCACCTGTCCCTTCGGCGGCACATCCGTGCTGGGCAACCAAGTCGGGCTCGTCTCGGACTACTACACGTCGACGCTGCGCGACCAGGTGCTGACCCGGTTCGACACCGCGGTGGGCACCTCCACACTCGAGAACCGGATGATGATCCACCACGCGGTGCTGGCGTCGACAGACGACACCTGGGACCGCTGCGAAGAGGATTCCCCGACCCACGTAACGGATTTCTTCACCAAGTCCGGAACCACGCAGTTCGCCGAGTCGGTCGCGGACTACCTGTGCGACATCGCCGTGTGGGACGGTGCCGGCCGCAACTGCACCTGGGTGAGCCCCAGGATGCTGGACAAGAGCAGGGTGATGCTCAACCGGCACGACTTCTCGCTGTACCAGGACGGCGGGTCCGTTCTCTTCCTGGCGACCATGGCCGACATCACCGGAGACGAACGGTACGCCCGCACGGCCTTCGCGGCGGCTGTCGAGGACAAGTCGATGTTCGGCAGTGTCTGCGCGTTCTCCGGGCTGCCGTCGTCGGTCTACTTGTACAGCGAGCTCGCGGCGCTGCTTCCCGGTGAGAAATTGGCGCAGCGGCGCGACGAACACCTCCGCCTGCTTTCCCACTGGGACATCCGGGCGACGACCGAGGACGACTACGTCGGTGGACTCTCCGGCGCCGGGGTCGTGCTGGCCAACCTGTACGAGCAGCGGGAGCTGCCACAGCTGGAGAAGATCCTGACAGACATCGGCGCGCGCCTGGCCGACCGTGCACGTCAGGACGACATGCCCTCAGGCCGGCTCGCACACGGTGATCTCGGCCTTTACCTGGCGATGGCACGGATCGGGAAGGTTCGTGCCGACAGCGCGCTGTCCTCCGCCGCCGCGGACGGCCTGGCACGCATTCTGGACAGGTTGCCGCCGACGGGATTCGTCACGGGCAACGATCTGTCGTCGGACATGTCGTGGTGCAAGGGCGTTCCGGGCCTGTTGCATGCCGGCACGCAGATCATGGCTGATCTCGGACACACGCGCGAGGAGGTCTCCACGGCGTTCATGCCGATGGTGGACGCCGTGCACGATCGTGTCTGGTCGGTGAACCACGACATCAGCCTGTGCCACGGCCTGGCCGGACAGTACGAGTCACTGGTGCGAGCATGCCGACTGGCCGGCGACGAGCGTCGCGAGCTCGCCCTGCGCGAGAGCTTCGCGAAAGTGCTCGCACGGATACCGGAAACCGGATATCGGGGAGGCCTCGCGCACAGCACGGGCTTGCCGACCTTCATGCTCGGACTCTCCGGGCTCGCCCAGACCGCGTTGACGCTGCGGATGCCGGATCTGCCCTCGGCACCGCTGTTCGGCCTGCGCCAGCCGGCCGGGGGGCGGTCCGCATGAAGGGGCGGATTCCGCAGATCCTGCAGCTGACCCAGACCGAGTGCGGGCTGTGCTGCGTGCTGATGCTGCTGCACTTCCACGGCATCAAGGAGTCGCTGTTCTCGCTGCGGCGCCAGATCGAGGTCGGCCGGGACGGCGTGTCGCTCAGCCAGCTCCGACAGATCCTCCACACCCGCGGGTTCGAGACGAAGCTGTTCCGGACGAACATCCCCGGCATGCGCGGACTGAAGGCGCCGTTCATCGCCTACTGGGAGTCGTACCACTTCGTGGTGGTCGAGAACGTGGGCCGGGATTTCGTCACGATCGTCGACCCGGCCGTCGGCAGGACCCGGCTGCCCATCCAGGAGTTCGCCGACTCGTTCTCCGGAATCGTGCTGGTGGCGACGGAGACGGCGAACGTGGTCCGCGCGGTCACGCCGCAGCCGTCGCCCTGGCTGAACTTCCTGCGGCCGCTGCTCGCGTCGAAGTCGCTGATCGGCCTGATCCTGCTGCTCTCCACCACGCTGTACGGCGCCGTCCTGGGCGTCCCGATCCTGACCCGGCGCATCGTCGACGCACAGCTGACCGGGCGCTTGCCGTCGATCGAGTACCTGATCGTTCTCGCACTCGTTCTGGGTGCGCTGGTCTACTACCTGGTTTCGGTGTCGCGCGTCTGGATCACCACCAGATTGAGCGTACGGCTGGGCCGGATCGTGATGACCGATACGTTCGGCCGGCTGCTCAGGCTGCCCTACAAGTTCTTCAGCACCCGGTCACCGGGCGAGCTGATGTACCGGCTCAGCAGCGTGAACATGATCCGGGACACCGTCTCGGCGCAGTTGGTGGGCGGCGTGTTCGACCTCGGCATGCTGCTGTTCATCGCCGGATACATGCTGCTGGAGTCATGGGAGCTGAGCCTGGTCGCGCTGGCGTTCTTCGGCGTGATCATGGCAACGCTGATCTTGAACCGGCAGGGCGTCGGCGAGTCGGTCCGCAACGAGAACACCGAGCTGAGCAAGTCGCAGTCGATGCAGATGGAGGCGGTGCTCTCGATCGTCTCGCTGAAACTGTCCGGAACCGAGGACCGTTTTCTGGCGCGGTGGCGAAAGGTGTACGAGCGAAGCCTGACGCGGCTGGCCCGCCGCAGTCTGCTGCAAGGCAGGATCGACGGCGTGGTGGCCGTGATCAGAGTGGTCGCCCCTCTCGGAATCCTGCTCTACGGCATGCATCTGTACCGCGGTGGCACGATCAGCATCGGCACAGTCGTAGCCTTCCAGGCCATCTCCGCGACCTTCTTCAGCCTGGCGTCGTCGGTGTTCGGCACCTACACCCAGTTCCTGATGGTCGATTCCTACCTGGATCGGATCCAGGACATCGTGCACACCGACCCCGAACCGGACCGCGCCCACGGGATCAAAGCCTGCCTGGACGGCATGCTCGACGTACGCGGCGTCGGTTTCTCCTACACCGCAACCAGCCCACAGATCCTGCAGGACGTGTCCTTCCGGGCAATGCCGGGCCAGAAGATCGCGATCGTCGGCCAGTCCGGCTGCGGCAAGAGCACCCTCGGCAAGATCCTGTCCGGCCTGTACACGCCGACAAGCGGGGAAATAACGTACGACGGAAACCTGGCCGAGGACTACGAGAGAAAGGCCTTCTACGGCTCTTTCGGCTACGTACCGCAGGAAATAATTCTCGAGAACAAGAGTGTTCACGAGAACATCGCCATGGATGACGAAGAGATAACGGTCGCGGACGTGGAGGCGGCGGCAACGGCAGCGCGGATACACGAGGAGATCCAGCAGATGCCCATGGGCTACAACACCCTGGTGTCAGAGCTGGGCGCCAACTTCTCCGGCGGGCAGCGCCAGCGGATCGCCCTGGCGCGCGCCTTCGCCAAGAAACCCAGGGTGCTGGTTCTGGACGAAGCGACGAGTTCACTGGACATCCTCAACGAGACCCGGATCAGCGACTTCCTGCGCACCCAGGAATGCACGAGCGTAGTGATCTCCCACCGACTCGCCACGATCATGGACGCCGACGAGATCCTCGTCATGAAAGACGGCCGGATCATCGAACGCGGAACTCACGAAGCGCTGTGCGCGCTCAACGGCCATTACTGCGCCATGTTCGAAAGCCAGCTGGCCACCGTCCAGTAGCCGTCTCGGCCTCGATTCGAGCCGCATCGGACACGTCCTCCTGCTGAAGGCACAGGGCCGAACCGAACGTGCGGGGTCGAACCGAACGCACAGGGGGCACGAGCACCTGCCCCCTGTGCATCGCGGGACCTCCGCCGACCGGGACGGCCCGGAGGACGTCGGGGCGCGCGGTCCCGAGCGGGCCGTTCGCATGGCCGATTACCCTGGAGGATCGATCGCCCCCGCGTCAGGAGAGAAATGGCCGTCAACCTGGTCAATGTCGAGAACGTCAGCAAGGTGTACGGCACCCGCGCCCTGCTCGACGGAGTCTCCCTCGGCGTCTCCGAAGGCGACCGCATCGGCGTGGTCGGACGCAACGGCGACGGCAAGACGACCCTCATCCGCATGCTCGCCAAGGTGGAAGAGGCCGACACCGGCCGTGTCACCCACTCCGGCGGTCTCCGCGCCGGCGTCCTCACCCAGCACGACTCCCTCGACCCCGGAGCCACCGTCCGCCACGAGGTCATCCGGGACATGGCCGACCACGAGTGGGCGGGCAACGCCAAAATCAGGGACGTCCTCACCGGCCTCTTCGGCGGCCTCGACCTGCCCGGCTTCCCGCAGGGCCTCGACACCGTCATCGGCCCCCTCTCCGGTGGCGAGCGCCGCCGTATCGCGCTCGCCAAGCTGCTCATCGAGGAACAGGACATCCTCGTCCTCGACGAGCCCACCAACCACCTCGACGTCGAGGGCATCTCCTGGCTGGCGAACCACCTCCGCGAACGCCGTTCCGCGCTCGTCTGCGTCACCCACGACCGCTGGTTCCTCGACCAGGTCTGCACCCGCATGTGGGACGTCCAGCGCGGCACGGTCTACGAGTACGAGGGCGGCTACTCCGACTACGTCTTCGCCCGCGCCGAGCGCGAGCGCATCGCCGCCACCGAGGAGGTCAAGCGCCAGAACCTGGTCCGCAAGGAGCTGGCCTGGCTGCGCCGCGGCGCCCCCGCCCGCACCTCCAAGCCGCGCTTCCGCGTCGAGGCCGCCAACGAGCTGATCAAGGACGTGCCGCCGCCGCGCGACAGCAGCGAGCTGATGAAGTTCGCGAGCTCCCGGCTCGGCAAGACGGTCTTCGACCTGGAGAACGTGACGGTCCAGGCCGGTCCCAAGGTGCTGCTCAAGCACCTGACCTGGCAGCTCGGCCCCGGCGACCGCTTCGGCCTGGTGGGCGTGAACGGCGCCGGGAAGACCTCGCTCCTGCGCGCCCTCGCCGACGCGGCCCGCTCCGGGGGCGAGGAGCAGCCCGCGGCCGGCCGGATCGCCGTGGGCAAGACGGTCAAGCTCGCCTACCTCTCCCAGGAGGTCGCCGAACTCGACCCCAACTGGCGGGTGCTGGAGGCCGTGCAGCAGGTCCGCGACCGGGTCGACCTCGGCAAGGGCCGCGAGATGACGGCGGGTCAGCTGTGCGAGACGTTCGGCTTCGGCAAGGAGAAGCAGTGGACGCCGGTCGGCGACCTCTCGGGCGGTGAGCGCCGGCGGCTGCAGCTGCTGCGCCTGCTCATGGACGAGCCGAACGTCCTCTTCCTCGACGAGCCCACCAATGACCTCGACATCGAGACCCTCACCCAGCTCGAGGACCTCCTCGACGGCTGGCCCGGCTCGATGGTGGTGATCTCCCACGACCGGTTCTTCGTCGAGCGGACGACGGACCGGGTGTACGCGCTGCTCGGTGACGGCGCGCTGCGGATGCTGCCGCGCGGGATCGACGAGTACATCGAGCGGCGCCACGCGATGGAGGCGGCGGTCGCTGCCTCGGCGCCCGCCGCACAGAAGGCCCCCGACAAGGCCGTACCGGAGAAGAGCGCGGCCGACGCGCGGGCCGCGAAGAAGGAACTCCAGAAGATCGAGCGGCAGTTGGACAAGATCTCCGAGAAGGAGACGAAGCTGCACGCGCAGATCGCCGAGAACGCGACCGACTTCGCCAAGGTGGCCGAACTGGACGCGGAACTGCGGGACTTGGCGGGGCAGCGCGAGGAGCTTGAGCTGCGGTGGCTTGAACTCGCGGAAGACGCGTAGGCGTTGGCGCCTGTTGCGGGCCCCCTCCGAACGGCGTACCCCTCACGGCACACGCGTCTCGTGAAGGGGCCGTGAAGGAGCGTAACGAGGGCATCACGGGCCGGTCCTCCCTTGGGAACAGGGGAGCGACCGGCCCCGTGCGTGAGAGCGTCGCAGTGATAGAAAGGGCCGTCTGAGTAACGACTGAGAGCCGACTGAGGATCAACACCACGCGTGACGCGGGTGGCTCAAAAGCAGCGAACAGGGGGAAGGCGCTGATGACTCAGCCGCCCGATCAGCCACCGCAGGAAGGCTTCGGCGCGCCACAGGGCCAGCCACCGCAGGGGCAATCACCGCAGGGGCAACCACCGCAGGGGCCGCCGCCCACTACTCCGCCGAACCAGCCACCGCAGGCGCCTCCGACCCCGCCGCAGCCCCAGCCCGGATACGGCTACCCACAGGCACCCCAGACGCCCCCACCGCCGCAGCCGGGACCGTACGGCCAGCCGCAGCAACCCGGCCC
>NZ_VJZE01000201.1 GCF_009377205.1 Streptomyces phyllanthi | reverse complement strand
GTCATGAGCACCACCAGCACCCCAGAGGCCGCCACCCCGGAACCGGTCCCGGCCGCCTCCGGGGCCCGCCCCCGCCGCACCTTCGGCCTCGCCGCCGCCACCGCCCTCGTGATGGGCAACATCATCGGCGGCGGCATCTTCGCCCTCCCCGCGACCGTCGCGCCGTACGGCACGGTCAGCCTGCTCGCCTTCGTCGTGCTGTCCGTCGCCGCGGTACTGCTCGCGCTGCTGTTCGGGCGGCTGGCCCGCCGCAGCCCGGTCACCGGCGGGCTGTACGTGTACCCGCGCGACGCGTTCGGCGAGTTCTCGGGATTCCTGTCGGCGTGGTCGTACTGGACGATGTGCTGGGTCAGCATCGCCGCCCTCGCCGTCGCGGTCGTCGGCTACGTCGACGTGCTGATACCGCTGGGCGGTGACCACACCCTCGAAGCGCTCGTCGCCCTGGCCGCCCTCTGGCTGCCCGCCGCCGCCAACTTCGCGGGCACCCGCTGGGTCGGCGCGGTGCAGATCGTCTCCACGATCCTGAAGTTCGTGCCGCTGCTCCTGGTCGCCGTGGTCGGTCTCTTCTTCGTCGACGCCGACAACTTCGGCCCCTTCAACGCCTCGGGGCAGAGCGCGACCGGCGCCGTCGCCGCCTCCGCCGCACTGCTCCTCTACAGCTTCCTCGGCGTCGAGTCGGCCGCGATCAGCGCGGGCGAGGTGCGCGACCCCGAGCGCACCGTGGGCCGCGCCACCGTCCTCGGGACGCTCGCCTCCGCGCTCGTCTACATCCTCGGCACGGTCGCCGTGTTCGGTCTCGTCCCGCACGACGAGCTCGTCGACTCCGGCGCGCCCTTCGCCGACGCCGTGAACGCGATCACCGGTGGCGGCTGGGGCGGCACCGCCATCGCGCTGGTCGCCGTCGTCTCGATCACGGGCTGCCTCAACGGCTGGATCCTGCTCGCCGCGCAGATGCCGTACGCCGCCGCCCGCGACGGGCTCTTCCCGGCCCCCTTCGCCCGGCTCGGCAAGGGCGGTGTGCCCGGCTTCGGTGTCCTGTCCTGCGCGGTCCTCGGCACGATCCTCATCGTCCTCAACTACAAGGAGGGCCCGGACACCGCGTTCCGTGTGCTCGTCCTCATCACGACGTTCACCGGCTGCGTGCCGTACCTCCTCTCGGCCGCCGCCCAGCTGTACTGGCTCGCCGCCGGTACCCGTGAGCGCGTACGCCCCGCCGGTCTGGTCCGGGACCTGACCGTCGCGGCCCTCTCCTTCGCCTTCTCCTTCTGGCTGATCGCGGGCGCGGGCTACGCGGCGGTCTACCAGGGCGTGCTGTTCCTGTTCGCGGGCATCCCCGTGTACGTCTGGCTGCGGGGGCGCCGGGCGGGGGCCGGGGAGCCCGCCCACGAACACGGCGACACCACCCCGTAGCCCCCAGGGCCCTTCTGGCGGATCTCCGCGGCGTCGCGACGCCCGGCACGCCCTCTCGCCGCACCGCGCGAAAGCCCACGTACACCCAGTACGAGGGCTTCCGCGCGGCACGCCGGGAGAACGCACCGGACGCCGCTCCTTCTCCCACGGAGATCCGTCAGAAGGGCCCTGGTCCCGCAGGCGCCGGCCGGCCGGTGACGACCCCCGTCCACCCACCGGCCGGCCGGCGCGGACCAGGGGGGTCACAGGTGCGCTGCGTGCCGTCCGCCCCGGCGCCGGCCGCGCCCTCGCCGGGCCATCGGCACGGCCAGCCCGCTCAGCAGGCCCACGGCCAGCGCGTACGGCCACCAGCCGAGCCCGCTGTCGGCCGAGGCGCTCGCGTTCCGGGTGTCGTCCGCCCCCGCGCCGGAGGAGGAGGCCGCCGTACGGGCCCCGGCCTTCGGGGAGGCACTGGCGGTCACGGCGGTCAGGACGACGTCGTTGCCGTCGCCACCCCGGTAGCTGATCCGGTACGTCGTCCCGGCGAGCTTCACCTTCGCCTTCTCGCGGAGACCGGTGAACGTGCCCGTCGTCTTCGCGCCGCCCTTGTGGTCGAGCACGGTGACCTTGCGGGGCGGCTCGCTGCCGGCCGCCGCGAGGTCGAGCCCTCCGGCCAGCCTCACCTTGCCCGACACCTTCAACGGCTTGGCGCCGAGGACCAGTTCGCCCTTCGCGCTCTGCGTGTAGGCGCCCGTCACGGTGATGCCGCCCGTGACCTCGCCCGCGTTGGTCACCGACCCCTCCACCGTGCCGTTGCCGGACAGCGCGTTCGTCACCCGCAGGCCCGCCGCTCCCACGTCCAGCTTCGCCCCCGCCGCGGTCAACCTGATCGACCTGCTGCGAGCGAGAGTGGCCCCGGAGCGCAGCGCCAGGGTGCCCTTCCTGACGGTCGTCGTCCCGGTGTACGTCACCGCGCTCCCCGTCAGGGTCGCCGTCGCGGCCCCCGCCTGGGTGAGCGACCCGCTGCCGCTGATCCGGGACAGGGACAGGGCCTTGCCCTTGTTGTTGAGCACGAGCGAGCCGTTGTTGACCACCTTGTAGAGGTCGCCCTTGGTGTGGAGCCCGCCGTCGCCACCGGACTTCCCGCTGCCCAGCCGGAGCACGGCGCCCTTCTCGACGGTCGTCGAGCCGTTGTAGTACTGGACGGCGGCGAAGGTGACGTCGTTGCCCTTCGTCCCCTTGATGACGATGTCCCCGGCGCCGGGTGCGGAGAGGGTGTCGTGGAAGCGGCCGCCGCCGATGGGGGCGCCCAGCGTCACCGGGCCGTTGTAGTCGAACGTGAGCAGTGAACGGGAGCGGGCGGCCAGCAGGTTGATGTAGACGGTCTCGGCGGTGCCCGGCATGAAGATCTTGTTCGTGGTGCCGTCGCCCCACTGGACGTTCGCGCCCTTGATGTTGGTGCCGCGCTTGTTGACGTTCTTCCGCGCGGGCGTCCAGTTCAGGGCCGGGTCGCTGAGCGAGGGGTTGGTGTCGCCGCCCTGGTTCGACCAGCTGTACTGGCCGGTGAGGATCACCTTGCTGCCCGGCCGCGACTGGACGTTGATGTCGCTGCCGTACTCGCGCTGGTAGAAGTCCATGCGCTGGGTGACGGTCTGGCCCAGCGGGGTGTCCACGGTCCAGGTGCCCTGGTTGAGCACCTTGCGCATGTTCGGCAGTGAGGTCGCGTACTCCGGCCGTCCCGCGTTCACCTGCGTGCCGTTGTCGATCACCCCGGAGAAGGGGTGGGTGCCCGACAGGTCCCAGGTGCCCCAGAGGAACCTCGGCTGGGTGACAAGGCCGGAGCCGCTGATGGTGCCCAGGTTGTAGCCGACGTTCTTCAGGGACAGCCGCAGGGTGCCGTCGACCCGGATGTTGTCCTGGTTGAGCCGGAACGCCGGGGTGTTGTACGGGAAGTGGCCGATCAGCCCGGTGGAGCCACCGTTGCCGTACTGGAGGGTGGCGCCCTTCGCCACGGTCACGGCCGGCGGGTCCGGGTTGCTCACGGTGACGTACGGGTGGTTGCCTCCCTGTGTCCTCACCACCTGCCGCTGCCGGGACTTCGGCAGGGTGAAGTCGCTGTCCTTGGTGAGGATCAGCGTGCCGGTGCCGCGCACGGTGAGCGTGCCGGTGCCGCTGAACACGCCGTTGTACGTCGTCGTCCCGGACGGCACGGTCACCACCGTGTCGCCTGCGAGCGTGACGTTCCGGCCCGCGAGGACGTCGGCGGTGACGTCGCGGGGTCCGGCGGCGGACGCGGTGGGGGAGCCGAGCATGACGGCGACCGCGGCGAGAGCTCCGGCGGACGCTGCTGTCTTGTGGGTGAGGCTGCGCACGACAAGGAGACGGACGGGCCCCGGGCCGATAACAGAAATTTCCCGGAGTCCCACACGGGCATGTCCACAACATCTCGTCACGTCCGACCCGTTGACCTGGCCGTTAGCAAGCGCTTACCTTTTCGACGTTCGGAATAACAGAAGTTTGAGCGATATGTCGAACTTTTCTGTTTACTTTTGTGTTCCCTGTGTGTCCTGTGTATCCCGTGTGTCCTGTGTGTCCCCCCACCCTGCGAGAGGCAGTGCGCATGAGCCGAGACGACCGCGCGTCCGAACTCCCCGACCGACGACTGCTGCTGAAGGGCGCCCTGGCCGCGGGCGCGCTCACGGCCCTGCCGGGTGTCGCGCACGCCGCGAGTTCGCCGGCGGGTCCGGGCGCGGCGGCCCCGTACGTCAACCCGCTGGTCCGCAACCGGGCCGACCCGCACATCCACCGCCACACGGACCGCCGTTACTACTTCACGGCCACGTCCCCGGAGTACGACCGGATCATCCTGCGCCGGTCCCGCACCCTGCGCGGTATCGCGACCGCCGACGAGGCCGTCATCTGGCGCAAGCACGCCACCGGTGTCATGGGCGCGCACATCTGGGCGCCGGAGATCCACCACATCGACGGCAAGTGGTACGTCTACTTCGCCTCCGCGCCCGCCGAGGACATCTGGGCGATCCGCATCTGGGTCCTGGAGAACTCCCACCCCGACCCCTTCAAGGGCACCTGGGTCGAGCGCGGGCAGCTGAAGACGGCCTGGGAGACCTTCTCCCTGGACGCCACCACCTTCACCCACCGCGGCACCCGCTACCTCGCCTGGGCGCAGCACGAGCCCGGCATGAACAACAACACCGCGATCTGGCTGTCGAGGATGGCCGACCCGCTGACCCTGACAGGACCTCAGGTGCGGCTCACCACCCCCGAGTTCGACTGGGAGTGCATCGGCTACAAGGTGAACGAGGGTGCGGCGTTCATCAAGCGGGGCGGCCGCATCTTCATGTCGTACTCGGCCAGCGCGACCGACCACAACTACTGCATGGGCCTGCTCACCGTCGACGCGGACGCCGACCTCATGAACCCCGCCAACTGGTCGAAGTCGCCGACCCCGGTGTTCACCAGCAACGACACCACCAAGCAGTACGGCCCGGGCCACAACTGCTTCACGGTCGCCGAGGACGGCCGCACCGACGTCCTCGTCTACCACGCCCGCCAGTACAAGGAGATCAACGGCGACCCGCTGAACGACCCCAACCGCCACACCCGTATCCAGCGCCTCGGCTGGAAGGCGGACGGCACCCCGGACTTCGGCATCCCCGTCGCCGACACACCCGCTGTGGGCACGCAGAAGGAGAGAATCTGAGATGAGACGTGCGTACGCGATCCTCCTCGCCCTCTGTCTGGCGCTGATCGGGGCGCTCGCGACGGCCGGCCCCGCCCAGGCGGCGCCGCAGACCATCACCAACGGCACGCAGTTCACCGACACCTCGGGCAACCCCGTGCAGGCCCACGGCGGCGGTGTCATCAAGGTCGGCTCGTACTACTACTGGTTCGGCGAGAACCGCAACGCCGACAACACCTTCCGGTACGTCTCCGCCTACCGCTCCACCGACCTGAAGAACTGGGAGTTCCGCAACCACGTCCTGACCCAGTCCACCCACTCCGAGCTCGCCGTCGCCAACATCGAGCGACCGAAGGTCATGTACAACGCGGCCACCGGCAAGTTCGTGATGTGGATGCACAAGGAGAACGGCACCGACTACAGCGAGGCCCGCGCGGCCGTCGCCGTGTCGGACACCGTGGACGGCAACTACACCTGGCAGGGCAGCTTCCGCCCGCTCGGCCAGCACATGTCCCGTGACATCACGGTCTTCGTGGACACCGACGGCGCCGGCTACATGATCTCCGCCGCCCGCGAGAACTACGACCTGCAGATCTACCGGCTCACCGCCGACTACACCGGCATCGCGAGCCTGGTCGCCGACCCCTGGCACGGCGGGCACCGCGAGGCCCCGGCGCTGTTCAAGCGCAACGGCGTCTACTTCATGCTGACGTCGGGCGCGACCGGCTGGAGCCCCAACCAGCAGCAGTACGCCACCGCCACCAACATCGCGGGCCCGTGGACGGCCATGGCGAACGTCGGCGACTCGACGACGTTCGGCTCGCAGACCGCGTACGTCCTTCCGGTGCAGGGCACGTCGACCACCTCGTACCTCTACATGGGCGACCGCTGGGGCAACTCCTTCGGCGGGACCGTCAACGACTCCCGGTACGTCTGGCTGCCGCTGACCTTCCCGACCTCGACCACGATGTCCATGTCCTGGTCGCCGGAGGTCACCGTCGACACGGCCACCGGGACCATCAGCGGCACGAGCGCCACGTACAACACGCTGATCGCCCGCCACTCCTCCAAGTGCGCCGACGTGACCAGCCAGTCGCAGTGGGCGGGCGCCCAGATCAAGCAGTACACCTGCAACGGCGGCAACAACCAGAAGTACTGGTTCAAGTCCGTCGGCAGCGGCTACTACCAGCTGGTCGCCCGCCACAGCTCCCTGTGCGTCCAGGAGAACGCCACCACCGTCACCCAGGAGACCTGCAACTCCTCGGCGACGGCCCAGCAGTGGTCGCTCACCACCACCGGCTCGTACGTGAACGTCAGGTCCCGCGCGACGGGTGAGTGCCTGGACGTGAACGGCGCGTCCACCGCCGACTCCGCCGCGATCATCACGTACACCTGCAACGGAGGAACGAACCAGCAGTGGACGCGCGGGACATGACGCGGATGACGCGGCTCAGGCCAGCAGGTCGATCGCGTCGATCGCCGTCCCCGCACTGAGGAAGCCGGTCGTCCCCGACCCGCTCACCACGTCGATCCTGAGCACGTTGTACTGGCTGGTGTCCGTCTTCCAGGCGGACGCCGGGACGTTGTACGTGAACGTGTGGTTGTTGCCGCGGTAGGAACCGTTGGTCAGCGACCGGGTGTTCGGCTGGGTGGGCGGCGAGGGGATGGCCGACGTCCAGACGTCGTTGACGGTGACCTGGGGCCGGCCGTTCGCGTACGCCGTCGTCACCCCGATCCGCAGGGTGTGCGCGGCCGCCGCCTGGGCCGCCGTCAGCCTGAAGTACACGAGCAGACCGCTGTTGACGTCCTTCCAGATGTAGCAGGGGAAGGACGCCGTCTCGTTGTTGCCGATCACCACGTTCCCGGTCCAGGACGCGGCCCGTACGTCGGACGGATGCGCGTACGTCATCAGGTCCGCGTTCTTGAACCCGCCCGGTGTGCCGTCCCAGGTGCCGATCCGCCAGATGGCGCTCGCGTTGCCCGGGTCGTTCGACGACGGGATCGCGATCGTGTTGAGGGTGGTCGTGCCGCCCGCGGTGACCGTCACCGACTGGGTGTGCACGGCGAGTTCACGCTTGAAGACCGTCAGCGTGTACGTCCCCGGAAGGATCCCGGAGATGGAGAACCAGCCGTCGGACGCCCGCGCCGAACCCCAGTACTGCGCCGCCGGGTTGGCGAGCCCGACCGTGTACGGGTACGCCGTGTCGCGCCCGGTGATCCCGACACCCGCGACCCGGCCCCGGCCGCTCGCGCCGACGTACCCGGAGATGCCGAGCGAGTCCGCCCACGGGGTGGTCAGGGTGCCCGGGAACAGCGAGGAGGAGGGCGCGCCGCCGTCGGTGAAGGCGATGACGTACGGGCCCTGGAGGCCGAAGCGCTGGGCCTCGGTCTGGTTCTGGCCGTAGTAGAGGATCTCGTACAGACCGCCGCCGTCCGCGCTCTGGTGCCGCAGCAGCGAGCGGTAGAACGGGCCGCCGGACGCCTTCTCGTGGTTGCTGCGCACGATCCACAGACCGACGCCGCCGGTCGTCCAGCCGACGTAGTCGTAGTCCATGACCCGGAGCTTCGAGTAGTGCTTCGAGCGGGTCTGGCCGTCGGACTTCCTGAACACGTCCGAGGCCTCGACGGTCGTCGGCGCGTACGTGTAGGAGTCGGGCTCGTCGTTGAGGAACAGGCCCTTCCTGACGCGCACGATGTAGCGGGTCGCGGAGACGGACGTGTCGGCCTTGTTGGTCCACAGGTAGACGTTGTTCTCGCCGCTGCGGGCCGCGTAGTAGTGCCTCAGGGTGCCGTACGCGACGGAGACGAGGATCGTCGAGCCGGACTGCCTGATGCTCACGGTGGAGGAGCCGAGGCCGGACTCGATGTGCGAGTTCATCCCGCCGTAGCCCTGGTACTCCGTGCCCCGGTGGACGAGCGAGGTCAGGTCGCCGTTGGACTTGCTGACCTTGAAGACCAGGTTCGCGCCGGTGTCGATCACGTAGTTCGAGCCGTCGTCCGTGTAGCCGAAGCCCGCGGCCCGCGCGGTCCCGGACAGGGGCCCGGCGAGGGCCGCGCCCGCGGCGGTGGCCGTGGCGCCGAGGACGAAGCCGCGACGGCCGAGGGGTCTGCCGTCGGACGCGGAGCCGGTGGTGTGGGGGTTCCTGGACATGGGGTTCTCCTTCCGGAGGTGTGGGGGGAGTGCGGGTGATTCGGAAGGGTGACAGTTGAATCGATTTCGCGAAAGGGCTTTCACACCCAGGAAGTTGGCAATCTTGTGAAAAACTGCCGACCTCTAGAAAGCGCTTGTCAGAACGTGTACGGTCCAGCCGCCGGGTCTTGTCGTCTGCCGTGAGGAGCCGCAATGAGACGTTTCACCGTCGCCGCGCTGACGGCGGCGACCCTGGGCACCGTCCTGTCGGCCGTACCGGCGCAGGCGCACCAGGGCAGCCCCGCTCTCGGCAAGGAGAACTGCACCACGACCGCGTGCCACTTCGACGTCGCACCTGGTACGTACGACGTGACGGTCCTCCTCGGCGGCGACACGGCCGCGAGCACCCGTGTCGGCGGCGAGACCCGGCGCACGCTGCTGCCGGAGACGGCCACCGCGGCCGGGGAGCGGGTGGTCCGCAGCTTCACCGTGAACGTCCGCACCCCCGAGGGCGAACCCACCGGCGCCGAGGGCACACCCGGACTCGACCTCGTGCTCGGCGGCTCGGCGCCCGCGCTCGCCGACATCCGGGTGACCCCCGCCCGGCGGGCCCGCCAGATCTTCCTCGTCGGCGACTCCACTGTCTGCGACCAGCCCGGCGACCCGTACTCCGGCTGGGGCCAGCAGCTCCCGCAGTACTTCCGCAAGGGCCTGTCCGTCGCCAACCACGCCGACTCGGGCGAGAGCACGGTCTCCTACCTCGCCGACTCCCGGCTCTGGGGCACCGTCCAGCCGCTGATCCGCCGCGGGGACCTGGTCCTCGTCCAGCTCGCCCACAACGACAAGCAGACGGACGAGACGACGTACCGCGCCAATCTGGAGGCCCTGGTGGCGGGTGTACGGGAGAGAGGCGGCAAGCCGGTCCTTCTCACCCCGATCGTCCGCCGCTGGTTCAACGCGGACGGCACCCTGAACAACAACACCGCGCTGCTGGTGAACGGCCTCGGCGTGGACCACCCGGCGGTCACCCGTTCGGTCGCGGCGGACAAGGGCGTTCCGCTGGTCGATCTGACGGCGAAAACGAAGGCACTTGTCGAATCACTGGGCGTGGAGGCGTCGAAGTCGCTGTACTTGTACAACGAGAAGCGCGACAACACGCACACCTCTGTCCACGGCGCGACGGTCTACGCGAATCTGGTCCGCGAGGAATTGGTCGCACAGCACCTGGTACCCGAGGGCAGGGTGCGGGTGGAATGAGCCCCTGGGGCGTCCCGACCGGAACCGGGGCGCCCCAGGCCTTTGCGCTTCGCCGGACCTCGACAAGTCCCCTACCGTGAACCGACGCACGACAGGAAGCCCCGCATGCCCGCCGAGCCGCTCCAGGACCGCACCCGCAGCCCGTACACCGGCTACACCCGGGCCCACTGGGAGGCGGCCGCCGACTCGCTGCTCGCCGCGGTCGCGCCGTACGCCACCGAGGACGGCGCCCTGTACCACCTGCCCGGCGACCGCACGAGCTGGTCCGGACGGCTCTCCGACGGCCTGGAGGGCTACGCCCGCACGCTCCTGCTGGCGGCCTTCCTCCGGGACGAGAAGGCGTTGCAGCGGTACGCGGACGGCCTCGCGGCCGGGGTGTCGGGAGTCTGGCCGCGCATCGAGGACCGCGGTCAGCCCCTGGTGGAGGCCGCGTCGATCGCCCTCGCCCTGCGCCTGACCCGCCCCCTGCTGTGGGACCGCCTCGACGACGCCGTGCGGCAGCGCGCGGCGGACTGGCTCGGTGACGCGCTCACGGCCGAACCCTGGCCCTGCAACTGGGAGTTGTTCCCGGTCACGGTCGGCGGCTTCCTCGCGGAGATCGGCCACGAGGCGGACGCGTCCCGCCGGGCGGTCGACCGTGGTCTGGAACGCATCGAGCAGTGGTACCTCGGCGACGGCTGGTACACGGACGGCGACGGCCGGAAGTTCGACTACTACAACGGCTGGGCGATGCACCTGTACCCGGTGCTGCACGCCTGGCTCGCGGACGACGAACGGCTGCTGGACCTGTACGGGGGCCGGCTGGAGGCCCATCTCGCCGACTACGCCCGCCTGTTCGGCGGCGACGGTGCCCCGATGCACCAGGGCCGCTCCCTGACGTACCGCTTCGCGACGACGGCACCGCTGTGGCTGGGCGCCCTCACCGGCCGTACGCCGCTGGCTCCGGGAGAGACGCGGCGGCTGGCCTCGGGCGCGCTGAAGTACTTCCTGGAGCGGGGCGCCGTGGACGACCGCGGTCTGCTGACCCTGGGCTGGCACGGCCCCGACCAGGCCGTCCTCCAGGGCTATTCGGGTCCGGCCTCCCCGTACTGGGCGAGCAAGGGCTTCCTCGGACTGCTGCTGCCGCCGGACCACGAGGTGTGGACGGCGCCCGAGGAACCCGGCCCGGTGGAACGGGCCGACGGGCTGCGGCCGGTGGGCCCGCCCAACTGGCTGCTCCAGTCGACCCGTTCGGACGGCCTGGTGCGCCTCCACAACCACGGCAGCGAGGACGTCCGCTACGACCCGTACTACACGCGGCTCGCGTACTCGACGGTCACGGCACCCGCCAAGTCGTACGACGACAGCGTGATCGTCGGCGGTGATCCGAGCCGTACGGACATCGAACCGCTGGGCGTGGGTGTGGGCGCGGGCACGGGCTGGGTGGCCTCCCGGCACACGGCCGGCGACGGTGTCCGGGTCACCAGCCTCGTGGTGGCCCGGGGCGCGGCCGAGGTCCGCGCCCATCTGGTGACGGGCGCGGCGCCCGGGACGCCGGTGCGGGTCACGGGGTGGCCGGAGACGGAGGGCGTACGGTCCGAACTCGTCCCGGTCCACGGCCTGTCGGCCACGGACGCCCCAGGACTGACCGGCGAGACGGGCGAGGAAGCGACCCTGTTCGTGGCCCTCGCCCGGCTGACCGCCGACCGCGCGCCCCTTCCCCTGGCGGAGCTGGTGTCCGTAGGGGTGGACGGTGACGGCGGGCGGGATGTCGTCGTGGCGTGGGCCGGGGGAGAGGCGGTGCGCTTCCGGCTCGGGGAGGACGATGTCGTCACTCCGCCCGCCGGATGACCTGCTGAGGAAGCAGCAGGGCGGAGTCCGCGTGGAGCGTGACGCGGGTCGGTGCGAGGCCGACGGCGTCCACCGGGGACTCCCCGGTGCCCGGGTTGCGGTCGAACCGCGGATGGGCGCCCCCGCTGATCTGCCACCGGATGCGGTGACCGGCCGGGAAGCGGTGGGCGGTGGAGCCCATCGGCACGGTGACCTCCGAGGGTTCCCGCCCCGTCGTCCGCACCCGGGCCAGCCCGTCACAGACGTTGGTCGAGCGGTCCCGTGCGTCCACGTCGCACAGGCGGGTGAAGACATCGGCGTGTCCGGTGTCCGTGGAGACGCTCAGACGGGCGGCGACCGGGCCGAGGACGTCCACGGGCTCGGCGAGCGGGGCGCTGGTGAAGGTCACGACGTCCGCCCGGGCCTCCAGGGCGCCGTTGTCGCGGGGACCGGCGGTACGGGAGAGCAGGGGGCCGCCGACGGACGGGGTGGGGTCGGCCGGGTCGTAGCGGAAGGACGCCGGTGGCGCGGAGCCCGTGGACGCCTGCCGGGCGAGATGGCCGTCCGGGCCGGGACTCCATGACGTGGTGGCCGGGGAGAACGGCCAGTCGTCGAGGTCCCGCCAGGCGTCCTCACCGCCCATGTGGACGCGGACCCGGGTGGGGCGCAGCCCGGAGGGGTCGGCGCACAGGTGCGCGCGCAGCCAGGCGAGACTCTCGGCGAACACCTCGGGCCAGCCCTGCTGCACCGCGGAGGTGTGCGTCCAGGGGCCCGCGAGCAGGGCGGTCTCGCATCCCGCCCGACGCAGACGGCGGTACTGCTCGAAGGTCTGGTCGGCCAGGACGTCGTGCCATCCGGTGACCAGGGCGGTGGGTATGGTCAGCCCCTCCGCCGCCCCGGCAAGGGACGCGCCGCTCCAGTACGGGTCGTCGGGGTCCGGGTGCGTCAGCACCTCGTCCAGCCAGGGCACTTCGTCTCCGAGGGCGGACAGGTACGCGTCGCGCAGCGGCCGCGCGCCGGTGATGTCGCGCAGCCGCCGCCGCAGACGCAGCGTCGCCCTCGCGAGCGGCACGATGCCCCGGTGCTGGTACGCCATCCCCACGCCGACGGCGAGCGCGTTCTCCAGCAGGAGCGCACCGCCGGAGTGGAACAGGGCGTGCGGATCGTGCAGCCCGACCTGCACCACCATCGCCTTCAGCTCCGGCGGCGGATCCAGGGCGAGAGCCCACTGCACATAGCCCAGGTAGCTGGGGCCGATCGTCCCCAGGGTGCCGTTGAACCAGGGCCGCTCGCGCAGCCAGGACACCGTGGCCCGGCCGTCGGCCGGTTCGTTGCGCCACAGATCGAACGCACCGCCCGATCCGCCGGTGCCGCGGCAGCTCTGCAGGACCACGTGGAAGCCCTGTTCCGCGAAGAGCAGGCCGTACATGGGGGACCAGGGCAGCCCCCTGCCGTACGGCGAGCGCACCAGGAGCGTGGGGAAGTCGCCCTCCGCGCGGGGGAAGTAGTGGTCCGTGACCAGCGGGCTGCCGTCGGCGGCGGGCACGGCCAGCCCTGGCTCCCATCCGGCGTCGTACCGCTTGGCCGGGAGACCGCGCCAGGCCGCCCTCAGCAGCCGCGAGGACAGCGGCGGCTTTCCGGTGGGCGGTGTCCAGGCGGGCCTCGGCAGGGCGCCGGGTGTGCGTGATGGCATGGCGGGTTCCCCTCCTCGATTTACGTACAGTGTACGAGAATAGAGGATGCTTGGATGGCGTCCACAACGGCCTCCGCCGGTCGGCGGCCGGGAAGAAGGCCGGGACATGGCCGGGAGAAGGAGTACGAAGACCGTGACGCGTGATGGCGGGTCCGGCGGCGCCGCGGGCGTCGACCCTCAACAGCTGTGGCTGAACACCGGCCGGTCCGGCAAGGGCCGCAGGCCCGCCTTCAGCCGCGAGGCGATCACGGCGGCCGCCGTCGCCCTGGCGGACTCGGAGGGCATCGAAGCGGTCACCATGCGACGGGTCGCCGCTCAGGTCGGAGCCGGAGTCATGTCGCTCTACAGCTACGCCCCCGACAAGGAGACGCTGCTGGAGCTGATGGTCGACCACGTCAGCGGGGAACTCCCGGCGACGGGCGCTCCCACCGGCGACTGGCGCGCCGACGTGAAGGCCGTCGCCCACCTCCAGCGCGACCTGATGCTGCGCCACCCCTGGCTGCCCGCCGCCCTGTCCACCCGTCGCGGCCTCGGCCCCCACACCCTGGCCTTCCTGGAACGCGCTCTCGCCGCCCTGCGGCCCACCGGTCTGGACGGCGCGGCGAGACTGGAGGCCTTCGCCCAGCTCACCGCGTTCGTCGCCGGCCACGTCGCCCATGAGATCGCCCAGGCAGCGGTCGCCCGGTCCCCCGACCGGGCCGCGGCCGAAGCCCGCTACCTCGCCGCGGTCGCCGCGGACGGCCACCATCCGGAACTCGCCGAGGTCCTCTCCGCGCCGGCCCGCCCGGTGTCCCCCGAAGCGACGTTCACCCGCTTCCTCAACCGCCTGATCGACGGGCTGGGCAGCGACTGATCCTGTGACCGTCCGGGGTACGGGGCCCGTCCGTCCGGTCGGCGCGGGAGGGGTGCTGTGGGGTGCCGGCGTGGGCGTCGCGGGCAGGGGCGATGGCCCGCGACGCCCGCCTGGCGGTGCCGGACGGTCAGAGGACGCTGAACTGCCCGGTGAAGGAGGTCTCCGTCAGACCGCCCGCCGGGATGCCGATGGTGCAGGCGCCCGCGCCGCCCCACAGGCTGGTGCTGAACTCACCGCTGAAGCCCTGGCCCGCGAAGAGACCCGACCGTACATGGCCGGAGACCGAGCCGTGGTTCAGGATCGAGTGGTCGAGCGAGACGTCGACCGTGCTGCTGGTCCTGGTGCCGTCGTCGAAGGCCCACTCGATGGTGGCGGTACCGGTGCCGGTTCCCATGCCGCCGGCCAGACAGCTGAGCCACACGTTCTGCAGGCTCGCGGTGAGCCTGGCCTCGCGGATGCCGAAGCCGCTGTTGTCCGTGCAGGAGTCCGGCTGGCCCTTGTAGGTGATCTGCTGCGGCCTGGGCCAGAGTTGCACACCGGGGTGGAACTCGGTCAGTCCCGCGGCGGAGCAGGAGACCGAGATGTTCGGCTGTGCCTGGGCGGTGACCGGTGAGCCCAGGGCGAGCCCGGCGGCCATGCCGACCGCGGCGAGGGCCAGGCTGAGCCTCTTGGCGAGCGACGGGAACGGCGTCATTAGTGTTCCTTTCGGGAGGGCCGCGGCCGGCGGGCATGCCAAGAGCACGGGAAGCGGGAGGGGGCCGCGGTGCTCCGTGCGATGTCCGCCGGGCGTCGAGCGGGACGCCAACCACCGTGTGTCGTAGCTCTCAGTAGTGTCAATACTACTTATGGTGACCGCCGGTCTTTCCCTCGAACGGGTAAGGCCTCGCGCCCCAACTCCCTTCGCGAACCCCCTCCTCGAACTCCCTTCTCCATCGGCGCGGTCGGCCGTCCGGGCAGTCGCCGTACTCACGACGCGTGACTCGGAAAATCACATTTAGTAACTGACGCGAGTGACCTTTCGGCTAGGCCCCAGGTCGGGCGGGGATTCCCCGGGTGACCGATTTCGCTGACGGGCACGGCCCGTGACGCACCGTGAGGGGGCGTGCGTCGGCCGTCGGCCCGTCATCACCCCCGAAGGGGACTTCGATGAGATCCCGCCGCTCCGCGGTCATCCCTGCCCGTACGCCCCTCCGACTCAGGTATCTCCGCCGGCTCGCAGGTGCCGTGGCCACCTCCGTGGCCGCCGCCATGGCCTTCGCCGCAGCACCGACCGCGACGGCGGCGGCACCGACGGCCGTCACGGCGGTGGCGGCGGAACCCACCCCGGTGCCACCCGGTATCGACAACTTCCCCCAGGCGTTCCTGCGGTC
>NZ_VJZE01000200.1 GCF_009377205.1 Streptomyces phyllanthi | reverse complement strand
CTTTCGCAGGCCCCCTTCCCCTGCCCTTTCGCAGGCTCCCTTCCCCTGCCCCTTCGTATGTCCGTCCCCCAAGGAGACGCCATGGCGCGAGTGCCCTACCTTCGCCGCGAGGACGCGGACGAGTCCCTGAAGCCGCTGTACGACCGGCTGGAGACCGAACGCAAGGTACCGACCGCGAACATCTTCCTCGCCCTCACCAACGCCCCCACCCAACTGGACGCCTTCCTCACCTACGCCAACTCCCTGCGGGCCGCCGACCTCAGCCCCCGCTTGCGTGAACTGGCCATTCTGACCGTGGGGTACGCGACCCGGTCCGCGTACGAGGTCGCGCACCACCAGTCGCACGGCCTCAAGGCCGGACTCACCGAGGAACAGCTCGCGGCGGTGGCCGACTTCGAGTCGTCCGACCTGTTCGACGAGACCGAGAAGGCGGTGATGCGCCTCGCCGAGGAGTCCACAGTCCGGGTCGATGTCTCCGAGGAGACATGGCGGGCCGCGGCCGACCACCTGACGGACAAGCAGATGGTCGAACTGTCGTTGTCCATCGCCTGGTACAACTCCGGCGTCCGCATTATGGGGCTGCTGGGCATCGACCTCGAGGACAACTATCCGGACCCGTTCGCGAATTCGTAGTTTCCGGCGCCGAACGGCCCGTTGTCAGAGCCGTAAGGCCCTTCACCGCACAGGACGTGATTACCGAGCCGCCCATCCGCCGCCTCGGTCGCCGCAAAGGATGTCTCCGCCCCGGATCGTCGGGACGGAGCGGTTTCAAGGAGTATTTCAATGGCGAAGATGCTCGCTGCACGACTGCACGCGCTCGGTGAGCCGATGTCCGTGGACACGATCGACGTGCCCGCCCCCCGGCCGACCGACGTGCTCGTGCGGGTCAAGGCGTGCGGGATCGTGCCGAACATGGCCAACGTGATCAACAACTGGCCCACGTGGTACCCGCACCAGCCGCTGCCGAAGCTCCCCGCGATCTTCGGTCTGGATCCCGCGGGCGTGGTCGAGGCGGTCGGCGAGGCGGTGCTCAACACCAAACCCGGCGACCGCGTCTATGTGAGCCCTCTGCGGTCCTGCGGCAGCTGCCAGGTGTGCCGCGGCGGCGAGCTCAGCCGGTGCCGCTACTTCACCCTGAACGGCTACTTCAGCACCTCGCGTGACGGCCAGCGGATCTTCGACCTCTACCCCTACGGCGGCTTCGCGGAGTACATGACCGCGCCGCAGTACTCGATCGTCAACATCCCCGACAACATGACGTTCGAGCAGGCCGGCAAGCTCGGCTACATCGGCACCTCCTACGGGGCCCTCAAGCACGCCGCGGCGGGCCCCGGTCAGGTCGCGCTGATCGACGGGGTCACCGGCACCCTCGGCGTCGCCTCCACCCTCCTCGCGCTGGCCTCCGGTGTCTCCAGGATCCTCGGAACCGGGCGCAACGAGGAACTCCTCAAGCGCGTCAAGGAACTCGCCCCGGACCGGATCGAGGTCATGCGGCTGGGCGAGGGCTCCACCGGCGAGTGGGCCAAAGCCATGACCGGCGGCGAGGGCGCGGACTTCGTCATCAGTGCCCTGGGGGCCAAGGCGCCCGTGGAGACCATGATGGACTCCATGCAGGGCGTCCGCAGGGGCGGCAAGGTCGTCAACGTCGGCGGTGTGGCCGACCGGCTGCCGGTGGACGTGAAGTGGCTCATGGACGAGCAGGTCCAGCTGATCGGCTCCAACTGGTTCACCACCGCGCAGGGGCAGGAAGTCGTCGACATGGTGGCCACGGGAGCCCTGGACCTGTCCTACCTGATCACCAAGCCCTTCCCGCTGGTCAACGTCAACGAGGCGATCTCTGGACGCGCCACGGACCGCGACGGCGGGTTCAGCAACTACGTCGTGATCCCCTGAACCGCCGGTTCCAAGGGGGGATCCGGGCGTCCGGCTCGCCCGGCCCCTCTTTCACCGGTTGGGGCCCTTCAGAAGGGCCCCAACCCTGACACACAGACTCACCCCGCGGCGGTCCTGTTCTGCCCTGACACCGCCGCGGGGTGTCCATCCCTCCCACACACACGCCGACCACACGCACGGCCGGTGAACGAGGGGTACGGCTGCCGCGACCAGATTGTCGAGGCGGCTGAGCAAGGGGGCTTCAGCCCTCGGTGCGCTCCCCCGGTGCGGGACTTCATCGCGGCGCCGACGCTCGTAGGCGGTGGTCTCGCGGTGGCTCTCGTCCCCGATTCGCTGCGCCGCGTGCGGATCCCGGGGGTGGCGTACCGTCCGTCGGCGGACATACCGCTGACCACCCGTCTGGTGGGCGCCCACCGCAGGGGCGAGACCTCGCCCGCGGTCCGCGGCGTCATTCGCCGACTGCGGGAGGCTGCCGCCGGCACGGTCACAGTCTGAAACGCGATGCCCAGCAGGCGTCCGGCATGTGCCTGACGCCTCGTCAGCATGCAGTCGACCACCCGGCGCCCGCATCGTGCGGCAGCGGACGGAAGCCGGTTGCGCGCAGTCCGTTCAGGGCGCCGGTCAACATCGAACCCACGCACGTTTGTGCGCGGATACCGCACTGTCCGAGCAGGTCAGAGGGGTTGCATCCGTCCTACGCTCAACACGTCACCAGACATGGTCCCGGCGGTCGACGACCGCCGCCGGACGGAGGGACAGGCGGAGGAAGACATGACATCGATCAAGCACGTGGGCGTTGTCGGCGCCGGACAGATGGGCCGGGGCATCACCGAGGTCTGCGCCCGGGCCGGGGTGCACGTCACGCTGTGCGATGTGACCGAGGACAGGGCCCGTGCCGGGCTGGCGGGCGTGGCGGACTCCCTGCTCAAGGCGGAGAATCGTGGCGCCCTCACCCCGGAGGACCGCGCCCATGCCCTGGCCGGAATCGCGGTGACCGACGATCTCTCACGGCTCTCCACCGCGGACCTGGTCATCGAGGCCGCCGTCGAGGACGAGCAGGCCAAGACCGCGCTGTTCCGGCAGCTGGACGACGTTCTCACCGACCCCGCCGCCGTACTGGCCAGCAACACCTCATCGATCCCCATCGCCCGGCTCGCCGCCGTGACCCGGCGTCCGGAAGCGGTGGTCGGCCTGCACTTCTTCAACCCGGTCCCCGTCATGCCGCTGGTCGAGGTCATCCCCTCGCTGCACACCTCGAAGGCCACCGAGCTGCGCGTGCGTGCCTTCGCCGGCGAGATCCTGGGCAAGAAGACGATCATCGCGCAGGACCGCGCGGGCTTCGTGGTGAACTCCCTGCTGATTCCCTACCTGTTGGCCGCGGTCCGGATGGTCGGTTCCGGCACGGCGACGGCGGAGGACATCGACACCGGCATGATCGCCGGCTGCGCCCACCCCATGGGCCCGCTGCGCCTGGCCGACCTCATCGGTCTGGACACCGTGGCGGCGATCGGCGAGGCGCTGTACGAGGAGTACCGGGAACCGCTGTACGCCCCTCCCCCGTTGCTGCGCCGCATGGTCGAATCGGGTCTTCTGGGCCGCAAGTCGGGACAGGGGTTCTTCGACTACCGGGCGGCCTGAGGCATACGGCCGAGCGGTGTTCGGCGCGGCCGGGCACCATGCGTCCACACCGCCGTCACCGCCGTCGCCACACCGCCGTCACCGCCGTCACCACGCGGGCAGGACGAGGGCACGACGAGGGACGTACCGTCCCGGTCTCGGCAGTGGCCGACGCTGAGCACAGCGACCGAGTGCCCGTCAGAGAGGTCGCTTCGTCGCTCCGGAACACCTGCTGACGTCAATGACGGGCCGCGCGCGCCTCCCGGGGGCTCATGCCGTAGGCCGCCTTGAACGCGTGGCTGAAGTGGGCCGGGTCGGTGAAACCCCAGCGCCCGCCGATGACGCCGACCGGAAGGTGGTCCATGGCCGGATCGGCGAGGTCGCGCCGGCACCGGGCGAGGCGGTGTTCCCGGATCCAGCCGGAGACGGTGTACCCCTGTTCGGCCAGCAACTTGTACAGATAGCGGCGGGAGATGCGGTGGGCGGCCGCGATCCCCTCAGGGCTCAGCCCGGGGTCGGCGAGCCGCTGCTCCATGTGGATGAGGATGCGCTGGGTGAGCAGGCCCGGGCCGTCGTCCCCGGCTGCCCGGTCCGCGCCGGCGCGCTCCGCCAGCATGGTGCCGATCAGGCCGACCACGTTGTCGGCGAGCCGGAACGTGCCGCGGGCCTCGAGGTGTTCCACCTGCCGCGCCAGTTCGTACAGGAAGGGGCGCACCACCAGACCGAGCCCGTCGTGGCACGACACCGGAGTCGCCGTCACCCGCGCCAGATCGCGTTCCGTCAACTGCAGCATGGGGCGCGGGAACATCACCACGAGGCCGCTGTGGGGCTGGTCGAGGTCGTAGGTGAAGGGATGGCGGGTGTCGTAGATCACCAACTCCCCGGGCCCGACCCGGGCTTGGCGGTCCCTCTGGGTGAGTACACCGTGCCCGGTGAGCTGCAGTGTGACCTGGAAGAAGTCGGGCGCGTCGGATCCGATGTGGCGCCGGGTGCGCGCGACGGTGTGCGGTTCGGCCGTGATCATCGACATCTGTACCGGGCCCAGCCGCGCGGACTGCAGTGAGGCACGGAAGTCGGCGCCTTCGCGCGGCAGGACCTCCAGGGGCACGAGGTTCCGGCTGACGGCTTCCCGCCAGCTCTCCAGTCTTCGGGTGGTGGCGCCGTCGTCCGGCGTCGTCATTCGGGGCATGCGGCTCTCCTCCTGGCGGATACTGCCCCAGGGAGCCGGGCTCGGCCAGCCCTCTCCTTTGCCTGGAGTTTAGGTGCCCGCGAGCGTTCCTGAACCATCCGTGTCAGGGATCACAACGCTGTTGTGCCGCCGTGATCGGTACGGATGCCCGGGGCGCCGCCGAGAGCACCGCGCCGGCCGTCGCCGCCGCCCGGAAGCGGTTCTCAAACAGCCAAATACCCGGGCTCCCAGAAACAAGCGGGACATGCTGCCCCGCCCCGATCATTCGGGCAGTGGGCAGGAGGCGCCGGTGAGGTCCGTGCAGGACGAGCACGACCACACCTCACCCCCGGCCGACTGGAACGTCACCGCGGTCCCACCCTTCAGGCCGCGCTGAGCGCTTCTCGCGCCCGTCCCGCCGGTCCTGCCACAGGAGCCCGCTCCACTGGAGGACCCGCACCACTGGAGGACCCGCACCACTGGAGGACCCGCACCACTGGAGGACCCGCACCACTGGAGGAATCGCATGACCGCCACCGAGGCGCTCCCTCCGGCGCAGTCCGCACCCCGGGGCATGCCCCACGCATCCGCCGGGGCGGCCCTGCCCGGCACCGCGGACGGCAGCACCCGTCCTGTCGCGCACGCCATGCCCGCCGCCTTCGCTGCCGTCCGGTCCGCTCCGGAGCAGGTCCTGGGGCGTGCGGTCTTCGGCCGCACCCCCTGACAGGCCGCCCCGTCCGCCGGCCCGTCCGCCGGACAGGCCGCCGGGCAGGCCGTGCCCGGCAGAGTGCGCGGCCCCCGACGCACGGCGTCTTGACCGGTCGCACCGACGACGAGTCATACCCATGACGCCCAGCAGAACCGCTGCCTCGCGGTCAGGGACGCGGCCCGGGAGCCGGCGGACGGGATGCACGACGCGATCGAGAAATACCCGACGAGCAGGATCCCCGCTCGTCCGAACGAGGAGACCCATCATGACGACAATGCTCGAGACCGCTCCGTCCCAGGACCGGGAATCCGACGACAGCGTGCTCGGCCGCGTCCGCGCACACCTGCCCGGGATCGCGGCGCGCTCCGCCGAGGCCGAGGCCGCCCGGGCCGTCCCCGCGGAGATCATCACCGCGCTGCGCGAGGCCGGTGTGTTCCGGATGGCCCTGCCCGGGGCCTGGGGCGGCGAGCAGATGGACCTGGTGGAGGCCGCTCGGGTGATCCGGGAGATCTCACGGGCCGACGGTTCGACCGGCTGGACCGTTCAGGCGGCCTCGATGGCGTGGTTCTTCGTGCGGTCGCTGCCCCGGGAGACGCTTGCGAAGGAGGTCTTCGGCGACGGCGCCGACCTGATGCTCCGTGGGGCGATCGCCCCGAAGGGGAAGGCGACGCCGGTGGAGGGCGGCTACCGGCTCAGTGGCCGCTGGCCGCTGGCCAGTGGCTCGTTCACCCCGGACTGGGTGCTCGCGGGCTTCGTGGTCGAGGGTGCGCCCCCGCTGCCGGACGGCAGCCCGGACATGCGTGTCGCACTGATCCGTCCCGAGCAGGTCACGTTCCTCGACACCTGGGACGCGGTGGGCCTGCGTGCCACGCAGAGCACCGACTTCACGATGGACGACGTCTTCGTGCCCGAGCGCTTCACCGGCCCGCTGGTGGGCGCCAACAACATCCCCGCGCCCTTCTACGACCTGCCGTACTCGCCGACCGGTGCCTCGCACGACGCCGTCATCCTCGGCTGTCTGCAGGGCGCGCTCGACGATCTCGCCGAGCTCGCCGCCACCAAGCGGCCGGCGTTCAACCCGAGGGTGGTCATCGGTGAGGACCCGGTGTTCCAGGAGGGTCTCGCCGAGCTGCACGTGCGCACGGCGGCGCTGACGGCCCTGTCGGAGAACACCGGCCGCACCGTGATGGACCGGATCCTCGCGGGCGATCAGCCCACCTCCACCGAGTGGTTCACCTTCACCGGCGGCGTCGAGTACATCCACGACGAGGGCATCCGGATCCTCAACGAGATCATGACGCTGTCGGGCAGCTCGGGGCTCTACAGCTCCCACCCGCTGCAGCGTCGCTGGCGCGACGTCCGCTGCGTCTCCCAGCACGTGGCCGGCAACAACGGCTCGATGCGGAAGCTGGGCGCGGTCCTGTCGGGGCAGGGGGACGCCCGATGAGCCCGCTGGACACGGCGACGGATCCCCTCGAACTGCGCCGGGCCTTCGGCTGCTTCCCGTCCGGTGTCACGGCCCTGTGCGCACGTGGTTCCGGATCTGGTTCCGGAGCGCCCGTGGGCATGGTCGCGAGCACCTTCACCCCGGTCTCGCTGTCACCCGCCCTGGTCTCGGTCTGCATGCAGGACACCTCGGCGACGTGGCCCCGGCTGCGCGAGCGGGACCGCCTGGGCGTGAGCGTGCTCACCGAGGGACAGGACACGGTCTGCCGGTCGCTGGCCGGCAAGGACGGGGACCGGTTCGCGAGCGTCGAGTGGGAAGCCGCCGAGAACGGCAGCGTGTACATCCACGGGGCCAGCCTCTGGCTGGACTGCTCGGTGTACGCCGAGCTTCCCGGGGGCGACCACACGATCGTCCTGCTGGAGATCCACGGCCTGAGGGCCGAACCCGACCGGGCCCCGCTGGTGTTCCACGGCAGCCGCTTCCGGCGCCTGGCCGCCTGACGGTCCGACAGCCGACGCGGGAGGTCCCTCGTCCCCTCCCTGCACGTGAGGGGACGAGGGACCTCCCGCGTCGGGCCATCCTGGGCGACTCTTCCGAAGCCGCGCGCCCGCTTCGTTCCGGCCACGCAGCCGCCTGCGGCACCGGGCACCTGGCTGATCGCCCCCGGATGGCGGCGATCAGCTGCGGCACTGTGTCCTGAGTGGCCACCGTTCGGCGGTCGGCCGCGGCAGAGGAACAGCGACGCATCGAAACCGGGGTCGTACGGGCCCAGCCCGCAGGCTGCCTTCCACGGCGGATCACACCGCAGCGCGGCCACCACGTTGTCATCCGTCCGGTTCTCCAGCGCCTGCACCCCGTCGCGCAGGCCGGCCCCCGACATGCCTACGACTCCGGCCCCGAACCACATGGTCCGGGGCCGGAACGCACTGCGTCTTCGGATGTCTCCCAGCCGGCTTTCTACGACGGGCGACTTGATGCCGCGCAAGGTGGCTTCCATGTTCGTGCGGAGCTCGGCGAGCCGGAAGGCCACGGGCGACGCGAACCGCGTCAGCCGACCGCGCGGCGGGCGGCCACTTCCTGCGTGAGCTGGGGCGCCACCGCGAACAGGTCGCCCACCACGCCGTAGTCGGCGAGGTCGAGGATCGGCGCCTCCGGGTCCTTGTTGACCGCGACGATCGTCTTGGAGGTCTGCATCCCGGCAAGGTGCTGGATGGCTCCGGAGATACCCAGGGCGATGTACAGCTGCGGGGAGACGGACTTGCCGGTCTGCCCCACCTGGAACTGGTGGGGGTAGTAACCGGCGTCGACGGCGGCACGCGAGGCGCCCACCGCGCCGCCCAGGGCGTCGGCCAGCTCCTCCACCACCTTGAAGCCGTCCGCTGCTCCGACACCGCGGCCTCCGGAGACGACCACGGCCGCCTCGGTGAGCCCGGGCCGGTCGCCCGCGGGTGCTGCGCGCCGGGCGGTGATACGGGCGGATGCCGCGGGATCCGTCGCCGGCAGTGTGAGTGCCCGCTCCGCCACCTCCCCCGGGTGCTCCTCCGGCTCGAAGGCCCCCGGGCGCACCGTGATCACCGGTACGCCGTGGGTGACCTGGGAGCGCACGGTGTACGACCCTCCGAAGACGATCTGGGTGACCACGCCGGAGGAGTCCAGGTCAACGGCGTCGATCAGCAGCCCGGAGTCCAGCCGCGCGGCGAGACGCGCGGCCACCTCCCTGCCGTCCGTCGTCGCGGAGACCAGAACGGCGGCGGGAGGAGCTTCCCTGACCGCGAGTTCCAGGGCATCGACGGCAGGCGTGACGAGAAACTCGCCCGCCTCGGCGGATTCGGCCGCGTAGACGCTGGTGGCGCCCTGGCGGGCGAGGGACTCCTTGAGGCGCGCCGCGGTGCCGGGGGCTCCCACGACGACGGCGGCCGGGTCGCCCAGTCGCCGTGCGGCGGCCAGGAGTTCGTACGTGGACTTGTGGACACGTTCCCCGTCGTGGTCGACGAGGACGAGGACATCGGGCATGGGTGCCTGCTTCTCGGTCGTGCTGCCTGGTCGTGCTGCCTGATCGTGCTTGTCGGCCATGCTTGTTGGCCGTGCTGCTCGGTCGTTCCATGGGGTCGGGGCGGTTCAGACGAGCTTCCGGGCGATCAGGTGCTCGACAAGCTGCCGGCCGGCCGAGCCGTCGTCCGTGATACGGATGCCGGCCGCCCGCGGCGGACGCGGGACGGCCTCCACCACACGGGTGCGGGCCACGAGGAACCCGGCGTCGTCCGCGTCGGGGAACAGGTCGTCGAGGTCGACGGTGTCCACCGGCTTCTTCTTCGCGGCCATGATCCCTTTGAACGAGGGGTAGCGCGGGTCGTTGATCTTCTCGGTGACGCTGACCAGCGCGGGCAGCGGTGCGTCGAGCGTCGCCTCACCGTTCTCGGTCTGGCGCTCCGCGCGCACCCGTCCCGCGTCCACGGTCAGTTCCCGCGCGTGCGTCACCTGCGGCAGGCCGAGCAGGTCCGCGACGACGGCGGGGACCGCGCTCGCCTGGCCGTCGGTGGTGGCGTTGCCCGCCAGTACGAGGTCGATGTCCCCCACCCTCCGTACGGCGGCTGCCAGCACCTTCGCGGTGGTCAGCACGTCGGCGCCGTGGAGTCTGTCGTCGCAGACGTGGATTCCGCGGTCGGCGCCCATCGCCAGGACCTTGCGGATGGCCTCGAGTGCGGAGTCGGGCCCCATGGACACGACGGTGACCTCGGCGTCCACCGACTCCTTCAGCCTCAGGGCCTCTTCCGCGGCGCGCTCGTTGATCTCGTCCAGGACGAGGTCTGCGTCCTCGCGGTCGAGGGTGTGGTCGTCGGTGGACAGGGTGCGTTCGGCACCGCTGTCCGGGACCTGCTTGACCAGTACGACGATGTTCACGGTCGTCTTCCTTCAGCCTTGAGTGGTCAGCGGAACGCCGCCTGGCCGGTGATCGCCTGACCGACGACCAGCGTGTGCATCTCGCCCGTGCCTTCGTACGTCAGGACGGACTCCAGGTTGTTGGCGTGGCGCAGCGGCGAGTACTCCAGGGACACGCCGTTGGCACCGAGGATCGTGCGGCACTCCCTCGCGATGGCGATCGCTTCCCGCACGTTGTTGAGCTTGCCGACACTGATCTGCTCGGGCCGGATGCGGTGCTGGTCCTTCAGACGGCCCAGGTGCACGGCGAGCAGCGCGGCGCCGCCCAGGGACACGGTCATGTCGGCGAGCTTCTTCTGGGTGAGCTGGAAGGCGCTGATCGGCTTGTCGAACTGCACCCGTGAGTCGGCGTACTCGATGGCCGCCTGGAGCGAGTCGCGGCCGGCGCCGACCGCCCCGAACAGGATGCCGAAGCGGGCCTCGTTCAGACAGGACAGCGGGCCGCGCAGGCCCTGCGCGTGCGGCAGCCGCGCCGAGTCGGGCAGCCGTACGTTGTCGAAGTAAAGCTCCGAGGTGATGGAGGCGCGCAGCGACATCTTCTGCTTGATGTCCTGCGTGGTGAAGCCGGGCGTGCCGCGCGGGACGAGGAAACCGCGGACGCCGTCCTCGGTCTGCGCCCAGACGGTGGCCACGTCGGCGATACCGCCGTTGGTGATCCACATCTTGGAGCCGTTCAGGATCCAGTCGTCGCCGTCACGGACGGCCCGCGTGCGCATACCGGAGGGGTTGCTGCCGAAGTCGGGTTCGGTCAGGCCGAAGCAGCCGATCGCCTCGCCGGCGGCGAGGCGGGGCAGCCACTCCTGCTTCTGCTCCTCCGAGCCCCACTTCCAGATGGAGAACATCGACAGCGAGCCCTGCACGGAGACGAAGCTGCGGAAGCCGGAGTCGGCGGCCTCCAGCTCCAGACAGGCCAGACCGTAGGAGACGGCGTTGGTGCCGGCACAGCCGTAGCCCTCCAGGTGCATGCCGAGCACGCCCAGCTTGCCAAGTTCCGGGGCGAGTTCACGGGCGAAGTGCGCGTTCTCGAACCACTCACCGATGTGCGGGCGCACCCGGTCGGCGAGGAACCTGGCGACGGTGGCCTGGATCTCGCGCTCCTCGTCGGTGAGGACGGAGGCGATGTCGAGCAGGTCGAGGGGGTCCTTCAGCGGCTTGCCGCTCATAGGGGGCTCCTTGTGGTCATGGTTTGGGTGTTCGAGGAGGCGTTCGTTCGAGCGAGGTGCTCGTTCGAGCGAGGTGTTCGGTCGTGGTGCCGGCGGCGCGAGCGGTCGGCTGACCGCCCCGCCGTCTCACGCGGAGGCGGGGCCGGCGGGACCGGCGGGGCCGTGAAGGATCTGCGCGGTGTGCTGGCCCAGGTGGGGTGGGGGCAGGCGGTACTGCGCGGGGGTCCCGCTCAGTGTGATGGGGTGCGCGACCTGGCGGGCGGGCCTGCCGCCTTCTGCGTCGGCCGCTGCGGCCGGGATGTCGACGATGCCGGGAAGGCCGAGCTTCCGGGCGAAGGCGAAGGCCTCGTCGAGGGTGTTGACGGGTCCGGCGGGCACCCCGGCGGCCAGCAGGACGGTCGCCCAGTGGTCGGCGCCCGCGGCGCCGAGCCGCTTGGTCAGGATGTCCCGCAGTTCCTCGCGGTGGGCGACCCTGTCGGCATTGGTGCGGAAGCGGTCGTCGTCGGCGAGGCCGGGCTCCCCCACGGTTTCGGCGAGCGCCGCGAACTGGCGGTCGTTGCCCACCGCGAGGGCGAGCGGACGGTCGGCGGTCGGGAAGGTCTCGTACGGGGCGATGCTCGGGTGCGCGTTGCCCATGCGCCCGGGTACGACACCGGCGACGGCGAACGCCGACGCCTGGTTGACCATGGCCGACAGCAGCGAGCCGAGCAGGTTCACCTCCACGAGCTGCCCCTCGCCGGTGGCCTCCCGGTGCCGCAGGGCCGCCAGGATGCCGAGCGATGCGTGCAGTCCGGTGATCACGTCGACCAGGGCCACGCCTGCCTTGACCGGCTCCCCGTGCGCGTCGCCGGTCACGCTCATGAGGCCGCCGACGGCCTGCACGAGCAGGTCGTATCCGGGGATCGCGGCGCCCGCGCCGCTGCCGAAACCGCTGATCGAGCAGTAGATCAGTCCGGGGTGCCGGGCGCGGAGTTCGCGATGGCCGAGCCCCAGGCGCTCCATCGTGCCGGGGCGGAAGTTCTCCACCAGTACGTCGGACCCGGCGATCAGGGCACGGGCCTGTTCGAGCCCCGCCTCGGTCGTCAGGTCCAGGACGACGGACCTCTTGTTCCGGTTGACGCTCAGGAAATAGGTCGACGTGCCGTCGTGGTCCGCCGGAGGGTGCCAGGCCCGGGTGTCGTCCCCGGTCCCCGGCCGCTCCACCTTCACCACGTCGGCGCCGAGGTCGGCGAGGAGCATGGTGGCGTAGGGCCCCGCGAGAACCCGGGAGAAGTCGGCGATGTGCAGACCGTCCAGCGCGCCCCGGCCCGCCCCGTCGACTGCGCCGGCCCGTTCGTCCGGCGCGTTGTACTGGGTGCCCACGCACCCTCCTCTCTGATCGTCCCGACTACGAGGACGTGACTTGGCCGGAGCCTTTTCCGGTCTTCACCAGCGCTCGAATTCCGGTCCTCACCAGCGCTCGAAAGACGTTGCCCGGTAGGTGAGTTCGACGACGGGAAGCCCCTGCTCGAAGGGAGCGACCGCCCGCACGACACGCACCCTCGCCCCGACCGCGAACACGACCGGCGCCGTTTCGGCGACCTGGCAGACCACGGTGAAGCCCTCGTCCATCGCGACGAGCCAGGTGCTGTGCGGGGCCTGGCCGCTGCGGCGGACAAGGACCCCGGCGCCCGCGCTGCGCTCCCGTTGGAAGGCCGTGGCCCCGCAGGCACGGCAGAACGAACGGCGGTAGTCCGGAGTGCCGCACCACAGGCAGCGCTGGAAGAGCAGTTCGCCGCCGCCCGCCGGTGCGGCCGGATGGGCGGCCACAGTCGTGGTCGCTGTGACCGCGTCGTGGTCTTCCCGGAACTCGATGGGTTCGGATCTGTCTGTCTGGAGCATCACGGCCTCCTGCGACTCACTTCGGTGACCGGAAACGAGTGATCGGAATCCGATATGTCTCCATCACCCTGGCCCCGCCGAGGATCCGCGGTCAACGACGAACTGGCGCATCTTTGTGCGCGAAATGCGCTCCGTTCGCTGAGGTCAGAAGCGGTTTCTCTGCGCTAGTCTCACGGCGCCGCCCTGTGGTGACGAGCGGTTGCGGGGGCCCGGTCCTCAATGCCGTCGGCGAAGGCGAGGCCCGGCTCCAGCATGCGGATCGCTGACAACAGGCAGGGCGCCAGGAGGGAGTTGACGACGAGTCCGGCCCGGTCCTTCGCGTGGATGACCTGCTTGTCGAGGACGCCGAGGAACTGACCGGTGCCACGTCCCCCGTGGCCGCAGCCTCGTGATCACGGCTGGGGCAGCGCCCTCAGGGCCGGTACGCCGCCGCGATCCGATCCCGGAACGGGCGGCGGCGCACCGCGTCCGCGACCTCCGTCAGCAACTCCGCCAGCGGCATGGAGAGTTCCGAATCCAGCTCGGCCATCGCTGCCACCGTCGCGTCCCACTCCGCCCTGATCTGCGGCAGCAGGGCATGGGCCTTGGGTGTGAGCTCGATCAGCCGGCGGCGTGCGTCTCGCGGGTCGGGGGTGTGGGTGACCAGGCCCGCGCGGGCCATCTGGGCCGCCGTCTGGCTTGCGGCCGAGTGCGTCACACCCACCGCCGCGGCCAGGTCGCGGACCGGGAGCGGGCCTTCGGACAGGAGAGCCCGTACGACCGGGGAGAAGCGGGGCCGGTACTCGGCGAGGTCCTGCTCCTCGTAGACCTTGGCCACGTCGCCGTCGAGCAGTTCGAGGACGTGGCGGAGCAGGGTGCCCACGGCGACCTGGTCCGGATGATTCCTCATGGGGATAATCTAACAGCACTGTTGGATATGAGGAGGGTGCGTCTCAGTGGCCGAGCTCCATCCGTCCGTCGAGCCGTACGAGCAGGGCATGCTCGACGTCGGCGACGGCAACCTCATGTACTGGGAGACCTGCGGGAATCCCGCCGGCAAGCCCGCCCTCGTCCTGCACGGCGGGCCGGGGTCCGGCGCGGGGCCGTCCTGGCGCCGGCTGTTCGACCCCGCGGCGTACCGCATCGTGCTCTTCGACCAGCGCGGGTGCGGCCGGAGCACACCCGACGCCGCCGATCCGCAGACCTCGCTCGCCGCCAACACCACCCCCCATCTGATCGCCGACATCGAGCTGCTGCGGCAGCGCCTGGGCATCGAGAAGTGGCTGGTCATCGGCGGATCCTGGGGCGTGACCCTCGCCCTGGCGTACGCCGAGCAGCATCCCGGACGTGTATCCGAGCTGGTGCTCTTCAGCGTCACCAACACCACCCGCCGCGAGGTGGAGTGGGTCACCCGGGACATGGGGCGGATCTTCCCCGAGGAATGGGCCCGGTTCCGCGATGCCGTACCGGAGCGGGAGCGCGACGGCAGCCTGGTGGACGCGTACGCCCGGATGCTCGCCGACCCCGATCCGGCCGTACGGGAGCGGGCGGCGCTGGAGTGGTGCCGGTGGGAGGACGTGCACGTGTCCACCCACCCGGGCCACAAGCCCGATCCCCGTTACGAGGAGCCGCGCTTCCGGATGCGCTTCGCCCGCCTCGTCACGCACTACTGGCGGCACGCCGGTTTCCTGGAGGACGGGGCGCTGCTGCGTGACGCCGGGAAGCTCGTCGGCATCCCCGGTGTGATGGTCCACGGGCGGATGGACATCAGCGGGCCCCCGGATGTCGCGTGGCGGCTGGCTCAGGTGTGGCCGGACGCGGAGCTCGTGCTGATCGGCGAGGAGGGGCACGGGCTGTCGGGGGATGCCATGACGGAAGCCGTGGTGGCGGCTACGGACCGGTTCCGGCCGGTCTAGGACACCGGTGGCGCAGTGGGGCCCGGTGCCGCGCGGTCCGGCATCGGGCCACATGTGTGTGCGGTTCGGGATCCGGGCGACCCGCAGGCCGCGGCGGGACGTGCCGTACCCCTGTGACTCCTCGGGCGCGCGACCGGAGAAGCGACGGATGCCGAGTGGACTCATCGCGCCGGCACTCGGTGGGTCCGGCACTCGGTGGGTCCGGCATCGTCTGACTCGGAGGCCTGGCCCTCACCGCGGGCCTCGGCTGCACAGCACCGCTCCACGTCGGCGCCGGCATCACCCGCCCGGCCAGGGACCGCACGCCTTCCTGCGGGCCCCCTACGGCTCGTCGGCCGCGCCCAGGCCCGTCAGGGCGCCCACCGGGTCGAGGTCGGGGGTGCCTCTGGGCCACCAGTCCTCGCGGCCCGGTTCCGACTCGTAGGCGTACCACAGGCCGTCGCGGCCCAGGCGGAGCTGGACGTGGCCGTGGGGGTGGGTGAGGTGGTTGCGCCAGGGGCGGAAGG
>NZ_VJZE01000001.1 GCF_009377205.1 Streptomyces phyllanthi | reverse complement strand
GATTGGGCGGGCAGGGCAGTGGCGGCCGCGGGCATGGGCGCCGTCGGCCTGCAGGAGCTTGTGGAGGGCGAAGGTGCCCTGGGACGCGGGTGAGGCGGCCGTCCTCGAGGCCGGCCGGCGACGAGGTAGGGCTCGTCGGCCCCGCGGGGTGTTGCCCGGCCCCGAACGGGTTCCGTCCTGATGAGCGGGAGGGTCCGCACTCCAGGCCGGAACCGGGGTGCAGGCCGAGGGGAGTTACTCGGATTCTTCCTGCGGAACAGCACGGCCGTTGATCGCATCGGCGATGACGTAGGCCGTGCGGACGAAGGACTCCGCTTCCTGCGCCGACAGGTTCAGCGCGGAAGTCTCCTCCAGGGCCCGCCACATGGCGGTCAGAGGCTCGCGCATCGCCCGGCCCTTGTTGGTGAGGTGGACGACCATGACACGCCGGTCGTGTGCGGCCGGCTCCCGCACGAGCAGACCGGCGTCCTGCATGCGGCGCAGGGACTTGGAGACGGTGGAGTGGTCCAGGCCGACGCTCTCGAGCAGTTCGGACTGAGTCTGGCCGTCCCGGTCGAGGAGTTGCATGAGCAGCAGCTCCTGTCCGGGGTGCAGGTCCATCTCGCGGAGCATGACGGCGGCGCGGGCGCGGTGGGCGCGGGCGAGCTGGAAGATCGCGTAGCTCATCGGCCCCTCGCCGGCCGTGGAGGGGGTGCGGTGTGTGGCGGGCATGCGGTTCCTCAGACGGTGTGGGTGGGGTAGTCGGTGTAGCCGGCCACTCCGCCGCCGTAGAAGGTCGCCGGGTCGGGGGTGTTCAGCGGCGCGTCAGAGCGTAGCCGCTCGACCAGGTCCGGGTTGGCGAGCGCGAGGGCACCGACAGACACGAGGTCGGCGGTGCCGTTGTCGACGTCCTTGGCGCGGGTGGGCAGGTCGGTGCCGGCCCGGTTGAGGATCAGCGTGGTCGGCCACAGCGTGCGCAGGGTGCCCAGCAGCTCCTCGTCGCCCGCGTGCATCACGTGGAGGTAGGCGAGACCGAGCGGGCTCAGGGCGCGCAGGAGTGCCGGATACAGCTCGGCGGTGTCGGACTCGGCGATGTCGTTGTAGGGGTTGCCGGGGGAGATGCGCAGGCCGGTGCGGTCGGCGCCGATCTCGTCGGCCACGGCGGCGACGACCTCGACGGCGAAGCGGATGCGGTTGTCGAGGGAGCCGCCGTAGCTGTCGGTGCGCTGGTTGGTGTTGTCGGACAGGAACTGGTGCACCAGGTAGCCGTTGGCGCCGTGGATCTCCACGCCGTCGGCGCCTGCCGCGATGGAGGCCGCCGCGGCGCGGCGGAAGTCGTCGACGGTCTCCGCGACCTCCTGCGTCGACAGAGGACGGGGCACCGGCATCTCCTGGGGCCCGGACATGGTGAACATCGCGCCCTGCGGCCGGATCGCCGAAGGGGCGACGGGCTGACGGCCGTGGGGGGTGTTGTCGGGGTGGGCGATACGTCCGGTGTGCATCAGCTGGATGACGATCCGGCCGTCGGCCTCGTGCACGGCGTCTGTGACCTTGCGCCACCCGGCGATCTGCTCGTCATTGTGGATGCCGGGGGTGAGGAGGTAGCCCTGACCGTCGGCGGAGGGCTGCGTGCCCTCGGTGATGATGAGCGCGTGCGAGGCCCGCTGGGCGTAGTACTCGGCGTTCAGCTCGGTCGGTACGCCTTCGGGCGTGGAGCGGTCGCGGGTCATGGGGGCCATGACCAGGCGGTGCGGGAGGGAGATGTCACCGACGGTGGTCGGTGTCCACAGGGCGTTCAGCATGAGGGGTCCTTCGGTGCGGTGATGGTCGAAACAGGGGGGAGGCGGGCGTGGTCAGTCGACGGTGAGGACGAGCTTGCCCCGCACGTGCCCGGCGTCGCTGACCTGCTGGGCCGTGGCGGCCTCGGCGAGCGGGTAGGCGGTGACAGTGGTGACGACCTTGCCGCTCGCGGCGTCCTGCGCCAGCGCGGCCAGGCCGGCGGCGGAGCGTTCCCGGGGACTGCTGGAGAAGGTGATGCCGAGCTGGTGTGCGCGGAAGTCGGAGATGGTGACGATGCGCTCGGTGCCGCCGCGCAGGGTGATGGAGTCCTCCAGGGCGCCCTTCCCGGCCAGGTCGAACACCGCGTCCACGCCGTCGGGGGCGAGCGCCCGGACCCGTTCGACCAGGCCCTCGCCGTAGAGAGTGGCGGTGGCGCCGAGCGAGGTGAGGTAGTCCTGGTTCGAGGCGCCGGCGGTGCCGATGACACGCGCTCCGCGGGCTGTGGCGAGCTGGACCGCCAGGGTGCCGACCGCTCCGGCCGCGCCGTGCATCAGTACGGTCTCCCCGGCGACGACGCCGAGCAGGTCCAGGACCCGCTCGGCCGTCGCGCCCGCCACCGGCAGCGCGGCCGCGTGCTGCCAGTCGAGGCCGGCGGGCTTGGGGGCCACGGTGGTGGCCAGCGCGTACTCGGCGTACGAGCCGGTGTCCGACCAGCCCAGCACCTCGTCACCCACCTGCACGTCCCGCACGCCCTCACCCAGGGCGTCCACCACGCCGGCGAGCTCGCCACCGGGGGCGGCGGGGAGGGCCGTGGGGAACGCGGCCTCCATGGCCCCGGAGCGGATCTTGCCGTCCAGCGCGTTCAGTCCGGCCGCCTTGACGCGGACGCGGATCTGGCCGGGGCCGGGCTGCGGGACCTCGATGTCCGCCTCGTGCAGCACTTCCGTGCCTCCGAAACGGTCGAACAGGATGGCTTTCATGATGACTCCTCTCGTATCGCCACCCATTTAGGTGGCTGGACACATAATCAACGTAACAGCAAACATGTGGCTAGCCAAGTATTTGCTGTCGCTCGCGCTGTGCAAGATCGGCCGCGGTCGCATCGGTCTCCTCGGGGTGGCGGTCGAAGCGGGAGGCGCTCCGTCGGAGCGCGCCTTCCGCGGCCAAGGGCTACGTCGGCTGGAAGGTGGACGACCGGGCCGGCCAGTCCCTAGCGGTGCGCGGCTTCCTTCTGGTTCGGGCCCGGGTCGGCTCGCGGTTGGCCGCCCGGGCGGCCTCCAGCTCCGCGTCCCTCTCCTCCGGCCGCGCCAACAGCTCGGTGTTCGCCTGTTCCGGGCGGGAGACCTGGCGCCCCCGTACGGCCCGACCTGGTTGCGGAGTGCCCTGCCGATGAGCAGTCGTCCAGGGTCAGTACCGCCACCCGTCCGCTTCCTGTGCTCGTGTGGCGACCTCACGGGCCACCAGGTTTCGCCCTTCGGTAGCTGGCAGAACTCGGGTCGCCCTTCTCGTGGAGCATGTGGCCGAGCGCCTGAACGGTTCCTCGGCCAGGAAGGGCAGCAGCGCGTCGTCGGCCTCTCCGTGTAAGTCCACGGCGGCCCGCGCGTCCTCGATTGCCACGTACTCGACACGGTAGCGGCGCACAGCACAGCCGCCTCTTGGCGTCGAGTGGCGGGAGGCGGTCGTCGGCATCGTGCATGATCAGCGGTGGTGCGTCCGCTGCGAGAACGGTAGCCCTCTCCAATTATGATGTCAGTGGTGTATGCTGTAAGTGTAATAAGTGCAGATGGGGGACGTGCCTATGGCTTGGAAGATTGTCGTGGTCGAGCCGGCTCTGTCCTGGCTTCACGGCCTGCGCCGCACTGACCGCGACACCCTGATCCAGGTCAGTCAGGCTGTCACTGCCCTTCAGGAGGAAGGTCCCGCGTTGGGCCGGCCTCTGGTGGACACGATCAAAGGTTCGGCGCTGTCGAACCTCAAGGAGCTCCGACCCGGCTCGGCAGGGGCCACGGAAGTGCGGTTGCTGTTTGTGTTCGACCCGGACCGCCAGGCCGTGATTCTGGTCGGCGGCGACAAGGCGGGCAACTGGTCCGGCTGGTACGGCGTCGCGGTGCCCCAGGCGGAGCAGGCATACGCGGAGCATCTGAAGCGAATCGATGGAGAGGACGGGGCGCGATGACTGATCACCTCAAGGACCCGCAGGCTGTCTCCTGGGGAGACCTGGCCGAGGATTTCGCCTTCACCGATGCCGAGAAGGATCAGATTCAGAAGGGGGCGCAGGCGATGGTTCTGGCCTCCCGTGTGCACCGCCTCGCCGAGTTGCGGAAGCGGCAGCACACCACACAGGTCCAGGTCGCCGAAGCCATGGGTGTCACCCAGGCTCGCGTCTCCCGCATCGAGAAGGGCCAGCTGGAGCGCAGCGAGGTCGACACCCTCGCCGCCTACGTCAAGGCACTCGGCGGCAAGCTGAAGATCGTCGCTGACTTCGGTGATGAGTCCTATGTCCTCGGCTGACCGGTCGACGCGCTGCGACCCACGTCGATGATCGGTCCGGTGGACAAGATCGCGCCTTGACGTCAGGGATGGTGCTCCACTCCGGACAAGGGGTGGAGCACCATCTCGTCGGTAAGGGACTCCGCTGTGCGCAGGTTCCATCCTCTTGGCTGAATTGGGTGGACGCGGTCGCTGCTGTGGTAAACGTCGAACTCATCGGCGTCCAGGGGCCATTGAGGGGCCACAAGGACAGGAACAGACCGACAAGCACTGCACAGGGCTGACACTGATCAGCACGTCTGACCTGCAAGAACGGCGTGAATCGGCAATGATCGGCAAGGGCCGCCAAGATCCCCAAAGGACTCATAATCCGTCGGCCGTGGGTTCGAGTCCCACCCGCCTCACCTGTGTAGGTCTCTGACCTGCGGAAACCTTCCTTGTAAGGTGCCGGAGCGTCAACTTTTGCTCAGCGGACTGAATCCGCTGCTCGTAGGTTTGGTGCCAGGTTGGTCTGCCTCGACTGATTCTCGTCTGACCTGCACGGATGTGCGCGGACGTGCAGCCGGTGAGGCGTGTTCTGGACGGCTCGGCTGCGGTAGAGCCATGTGTTGAGGCCATCCTGAGGCCGGAGGCATCGGGGGATTGCTCGGGAGGTGTTATCCGATGGGTCGTCTTTCGACCGACTCCATCAACGGGCGAGATGCGCGCCGGGGCGCCGCGAGCCGTCGCGCCAGACATGGGGAAGGGGTCGGCGCCGTCAATGAGGATCGTGGGGGAGCCGGTCATGCCGAGCCGTGCGGCCTGCACCTGGTCGGCGACCTCGACCATCTCCACCACGGCGGCCCTCCCGCCGAGCGCCTGGTCGATCCGCTCCAGTGCCTGCTGGGCGTGGGGGTAGTCGGGCACCGTCAGAAGCGTGTGATACGCATGGCCGCCGTCCTCCCAGGTCACTGTGGATGCGACCGACGTCAGACCTTTCGGTGCACTGGAAGGTCAAGGCGTAGCCTCGGCTGCATGCGCATCGGAGAACTCGCCGCCGTGAACTGGCTGACGCCCAAGACGATCCGCTTCTAGAGCAGGCCGGTCTGCTTCCCGCGCCCGCCCCGCACGGCAGGCGGCTACCGCGACTACCCGCCGCAGAGCGGCGCCCGGCTCGCCTTCGTCCGCGACGCCCAGTCGCCCGGACCGACACTCGCCGAGATCCGCTCGATCCTCGCTTTGCGCGACTCGGGCGAGGCCCCGTGCGCCCACATCACGGACCTGATCCAGCGGCACCTCGACGACATCGAGCGGCGCATGGCCCAGTTGCGCAAGACCCGCACCGCTCTGCGTGGCCAGCTGAACGCGCCGCCACCACCGACCCGAGCGTGTGCGGGGACACAGACATTGCACAGGGTCGTCCGGCTCCTGCTCGGCGGTGGAGTCCCTGTCGGCGCGGAAGGCGTCCAGAGACATGTCGGGGGCGGTGCGGGACATGGCGGCGAATTCGCCGCGGGGGACGAATCCCCGGCGTCGGCGCAGGGGGATCAGCTCGCCGATGCGGTGGCCGTCGCGGGTGACGGTGAAGGACTGGCCGCTTTGGACAGCGTCCATGATCTCCTTGGATTTGGTGCGCAGGTCGCGCTGGGCGATCTCGGGTTGGGTCGGCTTGGCTCCACGGTAGCCATCGCGTGCTATCGGGTGCCGCCCTGTAGCACTCCAGGCTTCTGGTGACGTCGGCGGGCGGAGCTTCAGCGCGTTGGAAAGGGAATCCGCTACCGACGCATTGTTCTGGAGCGCGCTCGTGTTCGACGGGATCGGCGACGGGGGCGTCGCGGCGGCGACCGCTGGTCCGGTGGGCAGCCAGACTGTGGGGCTCTTAACGACGTTCATGGGCCGCGCAGTTGCTCCAATCCTGCAGAGTTTGACCTTCCTCTGGTCGTTTTCTTCGCCATTCTGCGTCTGAAGGGAGTCTGGCCTGACTCTGATGACTGTCGTGGATCAGTCTCGTTGTGAGGAGGACTATGAGCAGCCGTACGGTGGGGCCGTATCCGACGCAGCATTACGTGCACCTGGCATCGATCGAGAGCAGTTTCCTGCGCAACGAGGTGCGCAAGACCTTCCACGCCTATCCCATCGACATCCGGCGGCCGGAGCGGGGATACCGGGTGGAGGCGCTGGAATGCGGGACCTGCGGACAGCCCCTGGCCTTCACGGTCCTCAGCATCCCGTCCGCCAAGCGGGCCCGAATGCGGTGGGCAGGTCTGGCCCTGCTGGGCATGGCGACCGTCTTCCTCGGCTTCGCGCGCCTGGCGGAGAGCGATCAGGTGGTCCACGCAGGCGGTCCCGATCTGTCCGCCGTATGGGGGCTGGCCGGCATGGGCGGCATCCTCCTTTTCTTCTACGCGCTCATGAAGCTCGCCGGCGAGGACGGCGTACGTGGTCCGGGATGGTTCTTCGGGTACGGCAAACACGGTCTGCGCTGGCCGCCGAGGGGAGGCCGCGAGGGCGCCTGACCATCACCAGACGCCGCCCTGGCAGTCGACCTCCCCGGTGTAGCACTTGTCCCAGGAACCCATGAGGAACCACAACAGGGCGATACACGCCGCCCAGAACAGCCCCAGCCCCACGATCGGCATGAACAGCCAGCCGGCAACGGAAGGACCGTGATCGGCGAGCAGCCGGATCCAGGGCCGGTTCACATCACGTCCCCGCGTCAGCCACACGGCCCCGCGCAGCACGGCGATGAGTATCCCCAGGACAGCCAGCGTGACGCCTCCCCAGACCAGAAGGAGTCGGTAGCTGAGGCCGAAGAGCCAGCCCAGGTCGTACGGGGCGCTGACACCGGGCAGCCGGGCATCACGCAACAGCCAGGCGATCGCCACAAGCACACCCTCGGCGGCCAAGAGCACCAGGGATGTGAACACGGCCTCCGCAAGCCCGTCGCGCAGGCTCTCGGGTCCCGGCCGCCCGGTCGTATCCCTGCGCGCTCCGGGCTTGTTCTCGGCGCCGGGCATGGCAGGTACCTCCTCGATACGGAGATGGCACGGGGTACGACGGACAGCACCTCACGTTGAAGCAGCGCGGCGCCTTGCGTTGAAATACCGCAGAAAAGGTTGAACAAGGGGGCGGTCGTGCAGGATCCGTTCATCCTCGACGAGATCGACCTGGCGTTGGTGAACGCCCTTCAGGTCGCTCCTCGGGCTTCCTGGTCCGTCGTCGGCCAGGTGCTGGGGATCACACCGACCACGGCGGCACGCCGCTGGGACCGGAATGCCACCTCGGGGGCGGCGTGGGTCACGGCCTACCCGTGGTTGAGCACGTGGGCACGCCACTACTGCCTCGCCTTCGTCGATGTCGACTGCCGGCCTGCGGCGGCGCACAGGGTGGTCCAGCCGCTGGCGGCTCGACGCCCTGGCCCCCGCACAGCGGGCGCAGCTCGCACGGCACGCGCCGCCGCGTACCGGCGAGGGTGTCCTGCCCTTCGCATACCGCCCGTTGCTGGTCGGACTCGCCGACGGCCGCCGGACCGCGACCGAGCTCGCCGCCTTCACCTCGACCAGCGTCTCCACCGCGAGGCGCCGGCTCAACCGGGTCGTCGACGAAGGACTGCTGTCGTTCCGGTGCGACGCGGCCCCGAGGATCACGGGATGGCCCGTCTCGGCGACCTTCCGGGCCACGGTGCCGCCGGAGCAGCTGGACCGGACGGCGTGCGCACTGGCCAGGCTTCCCGGCCGGTCACCCGGACCGACCCGCGTTCACGACCGCCCCGGCCCCGGAAGTACTCCGGGCCCGGCCCATCGATCACACCTGGGTGCGAGCCGGCGACCATCGAGATCCGGAAGTCGATCACCGCGGCCCGTCCACGCCCACGGGAATGACCCGGACGTCCGGGCGAAGCGGTGGTGGCGTCCCGCCGACGGGTGGTGACGATGGTCCGCCCGGCCTCTCCCACAGGCAAACGGACGCCGTTCGCGTGGACGAGGAGCCGTCAGGCGCGACAGGGACGCTGCGGGACACGGGTATTGCGCAGGGCTGCCTTGAGAGATCATCCCGGCCGATTCCACTTCGGCTCCGTGCCTGTGTGGGCTCAGTCCGCGTCGGCGACGATGGAGCCGACGCGTTCGGCCAGGGCCGGGTCGCGGCGGACCAGCAGGGCCGCGTAGCCGACGGCGGCGAGCAGGGCGGCGATCGCGGCGTAAGGGAACCAGTTGTACGGAGCGGGCTGGCCGGGCTTGGCGAGGTAGTACAGAGGGACCAGGATGGCCACCGTGCCAAGCGCGGGCAGGAGGAGGTGCCGGATCACCCGGAACTCCTGCGGGCGATACCTGCGGTAGTACAGCGGCAGGGCGATGTTGGAGGCGAGGTAGACCAGCAAAATCAGGATGGCGCCGAGCGTCGAGGACTCGGTGAAGAAGACCACCGGGTTCATCGGGCCGCCGTCCGGGTCCAGCAGGTGGCCCACGCACCAGCCGCCGATGATCAGCAGCGCCATGGCGGTGAAGGTGATGATCGCGTTGTTCGGGGTGCGGCGGGTGGGGTGCACGTAGCCGAAGAAGGCGGGCAGCAGACCCTCGCGTCCGGCGTTGAACACCAGGCGGGCCTGGGAGTTGATGCCTGCGATCAGCACGCCGAGGGTGGAGGTCAGACCGCCGAGGTAGGCGAGGAACGCCAACGCGCCGAGGGTGTGGTGGGCGACGTCGATGAAGGGGATGCGGGAGTCGCCGAGCCGCTCCACGTCGTAGCCGAAGCCGGTCACCGTGGCGTAGGCGAAGAGGATGTAACTGATCGTCATGATGGCGACGGAGGAGAACACGGCGCGGCCGACGTTGCGCCGCGGATTCTCCGTCTCCTCGGCGAGTGCCGCCGAGTTCTCCCAGCCGATGAACAGGTACACACCCAGGGGGAAGCCCGCTGCCAGACCCTTGAAGCCATCGCTGATGTGGCTCGGCAGGAACGGGTCGACGGACAGCTCACCGCCGTGCTCCACCAGCGCCGCCACCGAGACCACGACCAGCACCAGCATCTCCACGCCGAAGAAGTAGCCGGCCCACTTGGTGGAGACCACCACCCCACGCAGCATCAGCACCACGGCGAGCCCGGTGAGCAGCAGTGTCCAGATGATCCACGGCAGGTCCACGCCGGTGTAGTGGTACAGGGTGATCTGCACGAACCCGCCGGAGATCGAGATGACGCCGGACATCGCGACGATGTAGCCCAGCGTCGCCAGCAGCGCGGTGGTCACCGCGCTGACCGGTCCGAAGGTCTTGCCGACGAAGGTGATGAAGCTGCCCGCCGAGGGGTGCGCCCGGGAGAACTCCGCCAGCGTGTTGCCGAGCAGCGCGACCGCGACGCCCGCGGCGAGGATGGTCAGGGGAGACGCCTCACCGGCGGTGGCGGCCAGGAAGGCGAAACCGAAGAAGAAGCTCATGGCCGGGCCGACGTTGGCCATGGTGGCGGCGGCGATGTCCGCCATGCCGAGGACGCCGCCGCGCAGCCGCTGGGGCGCGCCGCCGACGGGACCGGGCGGAGACAGCGGACCGGCTCCGAGGTTGGGCATGGCGGCAACTCCTCGTGCGGTGTGGAGGCGTGGTGGGTGCGCGGGCTGTTGAGGGTCGGACGGGGACGGACCGGGCGTCAGCGGTGCCGGGAACGCTGGTGCGCCTTCACCGCCTGCACGGCCGGATCGGTCGCACCCCGCCCGAGTTCGGTGAGCAGTTCGGCGTGGCAACCGTTCTGCGCCCGTACCACTTCGGGCTGGGGTGCGGGCAGCAGCAGGCACAGGCGGCCGAGCAGGTCGGCGGCGAACTCGCGGATGCCGGGACCGCCGAGCGCCTCCGCGAGGTCCAGGTGGAAGCGGGTCTCCAACTCGGCCAGGCGCGCCGGGTCGTCGGTCCGTGCCGTTTCCTCGACCAGTACGCGAAGTCCGTCCAGCCGCTCGGCCGGCACCTCTCCCGCACCGTGCGCCACGAGGCCGCACTCGAGCAGCAGATGGAAGGCGTCCAGTGAAGAGGCCTCCTCGGCGTCGTGCATCAGGGCGACGACGGTGTCCCAGCCCTGCGCGACGAAGGTTCCGCCCGCCCGTCCGCGCCGGCGGTCGAGCAGGCCGTCCTGGCACATACCCTCCAGCGCGCGGCGCACGGTGATCTCGCCCACCCCCAACTCCTCGGCGAGGACCCCGGCATCCGGCAGACGGTCCCCCGGCTGCACGGATCGCAGGCGTATCCGCAGCGCGATCCGTGACCGGACGAGATCGGATCCGCTCTGGCCTCCCAGGGACGCGCGGGCGTGTCCCACGCCGATGACCGAGGTCGTAGGAGCGGGGCCTGGCTGGTTGTAAGGCCCGAACTTGCCCGCTGCGTTCACCACGACGCCACCCTAACGGCCTGCTGATCGCGGTCGTGGCCCGGCACGTGACGTCGTCCGGCTGACCGGGACCGGCAGCGCGGGCTCGGCATCACGCCGATCGGCATGCCATGCCGGCTTCCCGGCGTGCGCCCCGCCGAGGGCGGGCTCGTGCTCGGTGAGCGGGCAGGCCGCGGGTGGTTCCCGGGACGACGCCGCGGTGTGGTGCATGGGGGCTCCCAGGATGAGGGAACGTCGGGAGGAGGTTCCGAGTCGGCTCGGAACAGCCGGGGACGGCACTGTGCAGGCGCCGCGACGGGAGTAGCGGTTCGCGATGGAGGAAAAAATTAGAGCAAGGTGAACAGTTAAGCAAGGCCTCGCCTCGACCGGTCCGGAACCAGGGGGGAGGGTCAGGGTCGGCCAGGTAGCCATGGGCCTGAGCAGGGAATTCGCACACGTTGTCGGGATCTCCGTCGGCAGGGTGCGAGGGATCATGCGCGGGGTGCCCTGGGGGCGTACGGATGTCACGGGGCGAACGACAGGACCCCTTGTTCTTAGATCGTCGTGAACTATTTTCCTGACCGTCGGCGGCGCGGCCGGTCCAACAGGCGTCGGGCGCCGCGGTCCGGTCGGCCGCGATGCCGCCGGCCGCCTGCTCGATGGCGCGCACCAACGCCATGACGGCCTCGAACTGGCGGGGCACCGACCGCCCGCTGGTCCATTCGCCGAGCCGATGTGCGTTGACCGCGACCCGGCGCCCTGAAGGCGGCACCACCGGGCCGGCCCGACTTGCCAGGGCCTCGTCCTGCACGTCCGGCAGTCGGTGGCGCGGCCAGGTGGGCTCCGCGGCGAAGACGAGCCGAGGATCATCGGTTCCGTGCCCGCCCGTCTTCGCTGCCCCTTTTCAATCGGAAGGGTGGTCACCTCACGAACGTGGTCAGGCCGTTGCCCAACGACCAGTTCTCTATCGGCGTCTCCACCAGGTTGATGAACACATCTGCGGGAGCGATGCCGGGATCGTCCTTCAGGACCTCGACCATCCGGGCATAGAGGGTCTGCTTCTGCTCGATCGTGCGGCCGACACCGAGATAAATCTGGACGATGACGATGTCGTCGGTGCGCTGGATGCCGAGGAACGTCGGGTGGTAAACGAGTTCGGCGGCCGAGTTCTCGGTGATGATCTGGAATTCATCGGCCTCCGGCACGTTAATGGTCTCCACCATGGCCCGGTGCACTGAGCGGCTCACGGATCGAACGAATTCAGTAGGCTTTCCGGAACGCAGTGCAATCTTTACCAGTGGCATGGCGAGTCCTTGTTCGTCGGAAATTGGTAGTTGAAATCAATGACTGGTTCTAGCTGGTGGAGGCCGGTCCAGATTCGCGGAGCTCCACCTCGACAAACCCGAATTCGTACTCGTTTGTGTTGATGAGATTATGTGCGACACCGGCGGGGCCTGCGTATGAAGCTCCCGCGAGCATCTCAACTTCGCGCTCGTCTCCCGACGGTTCCACCACTCGTACGACGCCGGTTGCCAAGGGGACCACCACGTAATCGTGATCATGTACGTGGTAACCCGTTTCCGCGCCCGGAGTGAAGCGCCATTCCGTGACGATGACCCGACCCGTTTCGATTTGGCGATTTGATGATGCTTCCATTGCGCTCTTTTCTCGCGGCTGCAATCAAATCCCTTTTTCTCGCACAAGCTATAGCCACCCTGGCTACATTGCCTGTGTGCCATTGTGGCCAACTTGCCTGGGTGGATCTGCCGGTTTGGACAGTTCACGGTTGTGCACCTGGACGGCACGCTGCTGGCGGCGTCCACCCGTGGCGCGCCCGGCGGAGCCAGTGAGGTGCGAGGGGGTGTGCGGGCGGCATCCGGAAGACGACCGACGTGCACCCCTTGTTTTTTCTGATCAGGGTGAACTATTTTCCTGTCGGTCAGCCGTCGCTGCTCCCGCAGTACCGGCCAGGAAGCCGCTGCCCGCCATGCCCTGACGGCAGCCATGTTCGCGACCTGCGACGCACCCCGGCTTCCATGCCCGTCCCTCTTCGGCGGAACCTACGCGGTCATCCCCGCACAGGCCCACCGGCGCATGTCCTCGTCCGAACTCCCCCTGGATGTCGAGATGACCACACGTCCCCCTGTCTCCACGACAGATCCACTCACCACCCCGTCGGGCACTTCCTCGGAAGGTTCCGGTCTGCAGGCCGGGCTGAAGAACCGCCACCTGTCGATGATCGCGATCGGCGGTGTCATCGGTGCCGGCCTGTTCGTCGGTTCCGGCTCCGGTATCGCCGCCGCGGGCCCCGGCATTCTCATCTCCTACGCGCTCGTCGGGGTCCTCGTCGTCCTGGTCATGCGCATGCTCGGCGAGATGGCGGCGGCCAACCCCACGTCCGGCTCGTTCTCCGCCTACGCGGACCGCGCGCTCGGCCGCTGGGCCGGATTCACCATCGGCTGGCTGTACTGGTTCTTCTGGGTCGTGGTGCTCGCGGTCGAGGCGACCGCCGGGGCCAAGATCCTGGCCGGCTGGATACCCGCGGTCCCACAGTGGGGCTGGGCCCTGATCGTCATGATCGTCCTCACCGCCACCAACCTGGCCTCGGTCAGCTCCTACGGCGAGTTCGAGTTCTGGTTCGCCGGCATCAAGGTCGTCGCCATCGCCGCGTTCATCGTGATCGGCGGCCTCGCCATCTTCGGTCTGCTGCCCGGCTCCGACCACCCGGACTCCGGCTTCTCCAACTTGACCGCGCACGGCGGATTCCTGCCGAACGGCGCCGGCGCGATCCTCACCGGCGTTCTGATGGTGGTCTTCTCCTTCATGGGCAGCGAGATCGTCACGCTGGCGGCCGGCGAGACCGCCGACCCGCAGGCCGCGGTGACCAAGGCCACCAACAGTGTGATCTGGCGGATCGCGGTGTTCTACCTGGGCTCGATCCTGATCGTGGTGTCGCTGCTGCGCTGGGACGACCCGGCGATCCTCAAGGACGGCTCGTACGTGGCGGCGCTGAGCTCGATCGGTATCCCGCACGCCGGGCAGATCATGAACGCGATCGTGCTCACCTCGGTGCTGTCGTGTCTCAACTCCGGCCTGTACACGGCCTCCCGCATGGCGTTCTCGCTGGGTCGGCGCAGTGACGCCCCGGCCTCGTTCGGGCAGACCACCGGTCGGGGTGTGCCGCGGGCAGCCATCCTGGCGTCGGTGGTGTTCGGGTTCGTCGCGGTCGCCTTCAACTACCTGTGGCCGGACACGGTGTTCCAGTTCCTGCTCAACTCCTCCGGAGCGATCGCCCTGTTCGTGTGGCTGGTGATCTGCTTCTCCCAGCTGCGGATGCGGAAGATCCTGCAGCAGGAGGCGCCGGACAAGCTGATCGTCAGGATGTGGCTCTACCCGTACCTGACCTGGGCCACCATCGCGGTGATCACATTCGTCCTGGGCTACATGCTCACCGACACCGCCGAGGGCGGTGGCCGCGACCAGGTGCTCCTGTCCACCCTGGTGGCTGTGGGCGTGGTGGCCGTCGCACTGGTCCGCGACCGCCTGGGCCGCAATCGGTCGCACGACGCCGTCACTCCGTCCTAGCGGCCGGGCTCGGTAGGGCGACAGCCTGCCCTCGACCGGCGGCGGTGGTGCGCTCCCCCTTCCCCGCACCGCCGCCGCCCCATATGGCCCGGACCGCTGATGCAGAACTGCACCCCGGACCCCTCCATGCCCATCACGTAAGGATTCACCGAGCAGGTCGTGCCCGAGCCCCAACTCTCTTAGGTGGTTATGCATGTCATTCCTGTCGACTCGCCGCAAGGCCTCCCGCATCATGCTGGAGCTTGACGACGTCCACCTCGGAAAGCTCCTCAAGTCGCTGCGCACGACGATGCGATCGGGCGCGATCGCCAGCACGGACCTGCGCGCGGTGCAGATCGCCGACTTCCTGAAGCACCACTCCCAGGACTGGGATCGCCGCACCTTCCGCCTGGCGGTCCTGGCGCACTTCCTGGCGGATACGCCGGTGCCCTCGAGGTGGGCTGAGCGGGAGCCGGACAACGCCACCGCCCTGGCTCTGCACGCATGGTCCGAGCTCTTTCGGGCACGTGCAACGGGAAATGCGGAAGGCGTCCCGAGAGCGAGGAGGAACTGTCTGCGCGCTGCGGACCTCGCCCCGCCGGACCCCACGCCGTGGATTGTCCTGCTGGAGACATCCCGCCTGGAGCGCCACCGCGCATCTGAAACCTTCTACGTCTGGAACGAGATACTGCTACGCGACCGCTGGAACCGCGAGGCCTACCTGAGCATGATGCGCTACCTGACTCCGGACGAGGCCGGTTCGCGACTGCAGGTACTGGAGTTCGTCGACTCCCTCCGGTCGCGCATGCCCGTGAACGTGCCCTGCACGGCGACGGAACTCACCTCCCAAGTGCTGCACTATCGATCGATCCGGACCCGGCGAGGACTGGAGGGCCTCATGGCACGCAACTACTGGACCGATGTACATGTCACGGCGGCGCTCGACCGCGCCTTGCACCACTGGACACAGCCCTCGTTCCTCAGCCATGCCGCTGCGCTTGCCGACCTCAACACGCTCGCCTACGCACTGACGTCCGCCGACCGCCACCGCGAGGCCCTTCCCGTCTTCCAAGCCATCGGCGGTGCGGTCACCACCTGGCCCTGGCGGTTCGAAGGAGACCCGCTGATCGCGTTCCAACGGGCGCAAAATCGTGCCCAAGCCAGCCGGTGACACCATCTGGAGATCTTTGACGGTGCGGGTTACGTGACGGCTGTCCTGGGCACCGCTGTGCCGGGAGGAGCGGGTATCCCGATGGCGGTGAGCGTTGGCTTCCGGGCGGTCGGCAGGCCCTGGCCTCCAAGGGCCCCGGCGGCGCCCGATGCAGGCAGCCAGTGCAGAGGGCTGCACGTCCTACCTCGGCTCACTGGCGACCGAACCTTCCGCGCCCACCCTTCGAAGCCGGCCAGCCGCCATCGCAGGGCAGGAGGAACGGCAATCCGGCGCCGGGCCAGGCGCGAGATCGCCGACCACACCGTTGGGACTCGGAGTGACTGCTGATCAACCCGTTAGCTCGATGCCGCCAAAGCAGGTTGCGCCTCGCGCGCTCTCGGCCACCGGGGCGGAGATCCTGCCCTTTGGAACGGGGATCCGCTGCGCGAGGTTCGAGACTCGTGCTTGAGCTGGCCGGTCGTCCCGCCTGCCTCCAGCTGGATCGTGACGGGCCTCATTGAGGCCGCGTTGAGGCCGCAAGGACAGGAACAGACAGACAAGGGTTGAGGGGCGCCGACACTGCTCACCCAACCTGACCTGCGAAAACGCCATAGGCCGACGTTGATCGGCAAGGACCGCCAAGATCCCCAAAGGACTCATAATCCGTCGGCCGTGGGTTCGAGTCCCACCCGCCCCACCAGGCGCTGGTCAGGGAAAAACGTTCTGACCTGCGCAATCTTGGCACGTCGGCATGACGTCGCGTCAGCTTCGGCGGGGCTGGAGTGGCCTGTGAGCCCGATGTGAGCCCGGAGCGGTCTCACGCGCGTCGCGGGACGACACGCGCGGTGGCCTCGGCCGCGTCAAGGGACAGGTCGTCCAGGACCGACTGGTAGATGTCCTGAGTGATCAGCACGGTGCTGTGACCGAGCATCTCGGACACGATCTTGATGTCGACGCCGGCGGCGAGCGCGAGGGTCGCGGCACCGTGACGCAGATCGTGAAGTCGGATCGGAGGCAGCCCGATCTCGGACACGATCTTCTCGAAGGCCTTCGAGACCCGGTCCGGGTGCAGCCACGAGCCGTCGGGTTCGGTGAAGACACGGTCGGTGTCCACCCAGGCTTCGCCCTGCTGGAGGCGTTCGGCGGCCTGGCGGGCGCGGTGGGCACGCAGCGCGCTGACCGTCTGGGTATCGAGGGCGAGGGTACGGAAGCCCCAGTCGGTCTTGGGAGCGGAGTCCTCCAGAGCCCAGCCATCGACGACGATGGTCTGGTTGGAGATGGTTACGCGCTGGGCGTCGAGGTGGGTCTCGGACCAGGCCAGGCCACAGACCTCGCCGCGCCGGGGGCCGCGGTAGGCGAACAGGTGCCACATCGCGTAGAGCCGGTCGGTGGCGACGTGGTCGAGGAACTGACCGGTCATCTCCGGAGTCCAGACCATCACTGGACTGGGCCTCTGGCCGGTCTTGCGCCAGCGCTCGACGCGCTCGGGTGTCCAGACCAGGGCCCGGGGTCTGCGGGCGGAGTCGAGCTCGACATGGGCGGCCGGGTTGAAAATGATCAGCTGCTGGGCCATAGCGCTGTTCAGGGTGGCGCGCAGGGTCGCGCGTATGCGCTGGCGGGTGGTGGCCTCCGTCGGGCGCCGGAACGGCGGCATCTGCGCGATGGACTCCCGGATCGCGGCGCGTCGGGCACGGTTGCCGGCGCCCTCGGTGGGGATCTCCTTCAGCAGGGCGAGAGCCTGGTGGCGCCGGGCGTTCTGTTCCCGGATCTCCACGTTGGCGTCGGCGATTGCCTGGAACATCTCCGACAAGTCAGCCACACGCAGCTTATCGAGGCGGATATGCCCTATTCGGGGTGCCAGGTGGTTGCGGATGTGGCCGGCGTAGCTGCGGTGGGTGCCCTTGCCGACCTTCTTGCCGGCCAGCCACTCCTCCAGGAACCCGCCGACCGTCAGGCGCATGACGAGCGCCTGCCCAGACTTCAGGCGGCGGGTGGTGTCCTCGATGCTGGGAAACGTTTCCTTATTCCGCACCGCTGCCTGGAGCATGTCGGCGACAGTGCGCTGGCCCTCGATGTCGGAGGCGTCGGGCAGGGCGAGCAAGGACTGAGCCAGGCGGAGATCGTCCTGCGCGTCGGTCTTGGACGCGTAGCCGCCTCGCCTCAGAGTCTGGCGTTCGCCGTCCGCGGTGTCGGGCAGCTCCTGGCGCAGATACCACTTGCCGTGCTTGCGCTGCTTAAGCCTTTCGCTCGAACGAGCGGGAGTGGACCGTACTACTGCCGCTGCGTCCGCTCGGCCAGCGGCCCTTCCTGCCAATGCGGGGGAAGGACCGCTGTGGAGGGCGTCGGTGATGAAGAAACGCCGGAAGCCGTCGCGCCGCGCAGCAGCGAGAGCAAGAGCGGTAATGCGAGCATCCGTCGGACCCTGGGTGAACGTGGTGGCGCGACGGGGCTGCATCGCCAGCCTTTAGTGGCTCTTGAGGAACGCCTCGATCTCGGTCGCGAGTGCTACGGGAACCTCGTCCATCGCGTAGTGCCCGGCGCTCGGGAGTACCTGGAGCTCGAAGTTCGGGTACCACTTGCCGAACGTCTGCGTCATAAAGTCCGAGTTGAGATCCGGGTCGTTGGCGCCGATGATGACCTTGACTGGCACACGATTGCCGGCGATCTCGCCGTGGAAGTCGGTCTTGGACCAGGAGTGCAGGTAGTCGGAGTACGCCTCGAGGTCGGACTCGTCCACGGAGCGCTGCGTCATCGCGTCGAGCCAGGTGCCGGTCAGGTGGCCGCCGGTGGATCGGTCGATGATCGCTCGCCGCAGGCTCGGGTCGTGGACTGCACCGCTGAAGAACTGCCAGGTGGCGTCGTCGAAGGGTACGCCGCAGGCCGGAACCGGGGAGACACCCACAAGTGCGCGAACGCGGCTGGGGGCTTTCAGCAACGCCTGCTGCATGACCGATCCCCCCATGGAGTGACCGATGATGGAGAAGGTGTCCCAGCCGAGCTTCGTGGCGAGTTCCAGCACGTCGTCTGCAGCCTCGGCCACAGTGTGGACTCCCGCCTCATCCTTCCGGTTTCCGTATCCGCGGTAATCCGGGAAGACGTACTGGAACGACTCGCCATCCAGGTGGGGAAGCAGCGGTCCCCACGACTCGGCACAGCCGAACCAGCCGTGCAGCACTATGACAGGGTGATCGCCGTGCCCAAGCAGATAGGGCCGATCGTTCTGGGTGCTCATCGTCGCGATCTCCTCAGGTCTTTTCTCCGCGATCCGGCGGTATACGGACTGCGACTCGGGTGTTCTGCCGGGTAGATCTCAGCGCCGTCGAGCGCTGCAAGGTTCGCGTGTATTCACGGCGTTCCTGGCCGGTGCTGTGGCCGGTCGGAACGTAACCCGGACATGGATTGATCGTCATCACGCTATTCCGATAGACGAACACGCGTCGCAGTCTTTCTGTCTGCGGGGGCGCGGACCGCTGGTCAGTCGGCGATGACCGCTGAGGGGCGTGTGGCAAGGGCGGCTTCCGCGGAGAAGAGCGACAGTTCGATGCGACTGGCGGCGTTCTCGAGCGCTTGGGCGACCTTCGGGATGCGGGCGGGCGGCATCCGGGCGGCTGGGGCTGCGATGCTGAGCCCGCCGATCGGCTGTTTGAAAGAGTTGAGGATCGGCTTGCCTACAGCGTAGACGTCGGGGGTCAGTTGGCCTTCGATGTAGGCATATCCCCGCTCTCTGGAGTCGGCCACCATCTGCCGCAGCTCAGCCTCGTCGATACCCCGCTCTGCGGCCAGAACGGGAGCGACGTCGTTGATGGCGGCCTCGCGCTGGGTTTCGTCGAGGAAGGCCAGGATCGCCAGGCCGCCGGCGCCGAGACCGAGTGGCCGCCTGCTGCCGATGCGCAGGGTGACGACGCGGACGGGGGCGGGCCCGAAGACGCGGTCGAGGCAGACCGCCTCAGAACCGCTTCGGAGAAAGAGATAGGCGGTGTCGCCCATCTCGTTGGCCAGGCTGGTGACCGCCTCGCGACTGCGCCCCCTGATGTCGAACTGCTGAGCTGCGGCTACACCAAGCTCGAAGGCCAGGGGGCCCAGAGCGTACCGACCATCCGGTGCCGTCTGGCAGACGAGTTGGGCCGCGCGCAGTTGCTGCAGCACCCGGTGTACCGATGAGTGGGGCAGTCCGCACCGCTGGCTGATGTGTGTCAGGGCCATGCCGCTTTCCCCGGTGCTGGCCAGGGCTTTGAGGATGACGACTGCGCGATTGAGTGAACCAGCGGGTTCCTCTGTGACCATATTCCGGATAGTGGACCGCGTCGTCACGTATGTCAACCCGGTGTCATCAAGACCTCGGGGAGCTGGGTAAATGCCGAGCTTAGGGGCCGTTCAAGAGGGTGAAGACGGCGCAACGTGGCGGTGCCCGCGCCAGAGGTGATGTCCGGTTATCGGAAATGGCCGGTGACGCGGTGCTGTGGCGGCCCTTGAATGTGTGTTTCGACGCCGCCTGACCGAGACCGGCTGGGCTGCTTGAACCGATCCCGGAAGGAGCGTGGCGACGTTGGTGTCCTACGACCCGCTGGTGTCACGGAGCACGCCCACGACTGTGGCGCTCCAGCAGTGGTCCGCACTCCCGAGGCCGACGGCCGTCGCCGTGCGGCCTGGAGCTGAGGAGGTGGCTCGGCCATGACTCGGCGTACGAGCATCGACCTGCCCGGCTTCAGCCACGCCAACCCGATACCGGCAGCCAGCCGCGTCGGCCCCTTCCTGGCCTCGGGGGCGATCACCGGTCGCGATCCGGAGACCCGCGAGATGCCGCCCGGTCTCGATGAGCAGTGTGCCCACGTCTTCCACCACGTCCGCACGTTGCTGGATGTCGCAGGTGCCACGACCGACGACATCCTCAAGATGACGTTCCACCTCGTCGACTATCGCGATCGCGACGCGCTCAACCGCGAATGGCTCGCGATGTTTCCCGACCCCGCGAGCCGGCCCGCCCGGCAGGTGATCGCGACACAACTCGACGGTGCCGCCCTCGTCCACTGCGACCTCCTGGCCGTCCTCACGGACACGCCGGAACGACCGTAAGGAAGCCCGATGACCCGTACCGACCCGACCCCGACCGACGAGGCCGGCCTCCTGTCGTCAGTGCGTGACGGTCTCTACATCGGTGGCCAGTGGCGACCGGGTTCCGAAGGCGCCCGCCTCGACGTCGCCGACCCGGCCACCGGAGAGATCCTCAAGACCGTCGCGAGTGCTTCTGTGGCCGACGGCACCGCCGCACTCGACGCGGCCTGCGAGGCGTTCCCCGCCTGGGCCGCTACCCCGTCGCGGGAGCGCGCCGAGCTGCTGCGCCGCGCCTTCGACCTCCTGATGGAGCGCAAGGAGGCCTTCGCGCTGCTGATGACCCTGGAGATGGGCAAGCCGCTCGCCGAGGCGCGCGGTGAGGTCGCCTACGGCGGGGAGTTCCTGCGGTGGTTCAGCGAGACCGCAGCCCATGTCCAGGGGCGCTACGGAGCCAACCCCGAGGGCACCGGCCGGATGATCGTCACCCAGCATCCGGTGGGTCCCTGCTACCTCATCACTCCCTGGAACTTCCCGCTGGCGATGGCCACGCGCAAGATCGCGCCCGCGCTGGCGGCCGGATGCACCGTGGTCATCAAGCCCGCGGCCCTCACACCGCTGACCACGATCTTCTTCGCCCAGCTGCTGGAGGACGCCGGCCTTCCTCCGGGTGTCGTGAACGTCGTGACCACCACCGCCTCCGGGCCGGTGTCGGACGCGATCATCACCGACCCGCGCCTGCGCAAGCTGTCGTTCACGGGTTCCACCCCGGTGGGGCAGCAGCTGCTCGCGCAGGCCTCGACCGGCGTGCTGCGTACCTCGATGGAGCTGGGCGGCAACGCCCCGTTCGTGGTCTTCGAGGACGCCGATCTCGACAAGGCGGTCGACGGCGCGATGCTGGCCAAGTTCCGCAACATCGGCCAGGCGTGCACCGCCGCGAACCGGTTCATCGTGCACTCCTCGGTGGTCGAGGAGTTCACCCGCCGCGTCACGGAGCGGGTCGACGCCCTCGGGGTCGGTCGCGGTACCGAGGCGGGCGTGACGATCGGCCCCCTGATCGACGCCAAGGCAGTGGCGAAGACCGATGAGTTGGTGCGTGACGCGCTGGACCATGGCGCGACCCTCCAGACCGGTGGCAAGCCGGTCGAGGGGCCCGGCACGTTTTACGCGGCGACGGTGCTCTCGGAGGTGCCGGCGGACAGCGCGCTGCTGCGCGAGGAGATCTTCGGTCCCGTGGTGGCCATCGTTCCCTTCGACGACGAGGACGAGGCGGTCGCCCTCGCCAACGGCACCGAGTACGGCCTGGTGTCCTACGTCTTCACCGAGTCCCTGGCCCGAGGTCAGCGCATGATCGAGCGGCTGCAGACCGGAATGATGGGCCTCAACGTCGGCGTGGTCTCCAACGCGGCGGCCCCCTTCGGCGGCTGGAAGCTCTCCGGGCTCGGCCGCGAAGGCGGAGACGAGGGCATCCACGAGTACCTCCAGACCAAGTACACCCTCACGCCCGACCCGTTCGGCCGCTGACTCGGCTCACGATCCCGTCACGCCCTCACGGAGAACCCATGACCGACCACACCACGGCCCTGCCCCCCATGAACCACGAGGCGCCGACCACCATCAAGCGGATGATGTTCTGCACGTGGGCACTGCTGGACTCACTGAGCCCCGACCTTCGTGCCCAGATGCACATCCCCGCCATGGACGATCCGCGGCGGCTGGACTGGGACTTCATCCCCAAGCCGGACCGCACCGGCGTGCCGATCACGAAGCTCGACCATCACCAACGCGTCCTGGCCCAGAGCCTGCTCAAGTCCGGTCTGAGCATGCGCGGTTACAGCCAGGCGCTCGCCATCATGGCGACCGAGAACATGCTGCGCGAACTCGAGGTCGTAGAGCGCGGCTTCGGCGTCATCGCCGGCGAGTTCCGCGATCCGGACGCCTACTGGATCACCGTCTTCGGGCGCCCCGGGTTCGAGGACACGTGGGGGTGGCGCGTCATCGGCCACCACCTCTCGCTCAGCTTCACGATCGTCGCGCAGCGGTACCTGACGATCACGCCCCTCGCCATGGGCGCCCAGCCGATGCCCGCAGGCGTACTGGACCCGCTCGGCCGGGAAAGGAGCATGGCGTTCGAGATCCTGGACTCCTTCTCGCCGGACTTGCGGGCTCAGGCGGTCATCCATGATGTCGCCCCGGCGGACTACGTCACGCGTCAGGTGCCGCAGGTCGGCGCCGAGGAGTGGCCGGACCACGTCGACCTCGGTATCGCCGGCTACGAGACCACCGACCATGACCGGGAGCGGCTCCGCTTCGTCAAGGCCGCCCCGTCCGGAGTGAGCGGTGCTGATCTGGACGGGGCCCAGCTGACCGCGGTCCGCGAGCTGCTGCTGCGCTACGTCGAGACCGGCCCCGAGGAGATCACCCGGCAGTACCGGGAGCAGGTGCTCGCCGAGGACCCCGCGAAGCTGCGCTTCGCCTGGGCCGGCGGAGTCACCCCGGACACGGCCCACTACTACCGCGTCTCGACCTCCGGCCTGCTGGTGGAGGCGGACAACGCGGTCGCCGCCGGCCAGCACAAACACACGGTCTGGCGCGACCTGAACAACGACCTGGGCCACGACCTGCTGCTCGACCACTACGCCCGGCACGGCGCCAACGGCGAGCACTTGCAGCGCCGCCTCGTCTCGAACCGCCCCACCGAGGACTCACCTGCCACGACCGACTCCTGGTACGTGCCCCAGGTCTACAAGAAGCACTGAAGGGATCGACCGATGCAGTTCCATCACCACGGCTACGTCACCACCGACCCGCGGATCCAGCCGGCAGCCGGGATCGGCCTCGACCGCCCCGAGGATCTCCCCGACGAGGTCGATGTCCTGATCGTCGGCGCGGGCCCCGCCGGCACTCTGCTGTCGGCGCAGCTCTCGCAGTACCCGACGATCAACGCGCGCCTGATAGAGCGGCGCCCGGGTCGACTGGAGTTCGGTCAGGCCGACGGCATCCAGGCTCGTAGCGTCGAGACCTTCCAGGCCTTCGGTTTCGCCGAGCGGGTCATCGCGGAGGCCTTCAACCAAACCGCGATGAACTTCTGGGCCTCCGACCCCGACGACCCCTCACGGATCATCCGCACCCAGCGCGCCCCCGACGACCCGGACGGGTTCAGCGAGTTCCCCCACCTCATCATCAACCAGGCGAGGGTCATCGACTACCTCGCCGAGGCGGCGGCCTACGGGCCCGGCCGGATCAAGCCCGACTTCGGCTACGAGTTCCTCGACCTCAAGGTCGTGCAGGGCGAGGAGTACCCGGTGCGGGCGCGCGTACGGCACACCGCCGGTGAGAACGAGGGTCAGGAGCGCACGATCCTGGCCAAGTACGTGGTCGGTGCCGACGGCGCCCGCAGCGCGGTGCGGGACGCGCTCGGCATGCGGCTCGAAGGGAAGCAGGCGATGCACGCCTGGGCCGTCATGGACGCCCTGACCGTGACCGACTTCCCCGACATCCGCACCAAGTGCCAGGTGCAGACCCCCCACGGCGGCGTCCAGCTGATCCCCCGCGAGGGCGGATACCTCTACCGCATGTACGTCGACCTGGGCGAGGTCACCTCGGAGGACAGGGGCGCCGTCCGCAAGACCACGGTCGAGGCCGCGATTGCCAAAGCGAACCAGATCATGCACCCGTACACCCTCGACGTCCGGCACGTGCCCTGGTTCAGCGTCTACGAGGTCGGCCATCGGCTCACTCAGAAGTTCGACGATGTCCCGGCCGCGGAGACCGGAACGCGTGCGCCGCGGGTCTTCATCGCCGGGGACGCCTGCCACACGCACAGCGCGAAGGCGGGCCAGGGCATGAACGTGTCGATGCAGGACACCTTCAACCTCGGCTGGAAGCTCGGCCAGGTGCTCACGGGTCTCAGCCCCGAGAGCCTGCTCGACACCTACGCCGTGGAGCGCGAGGAGGTCGCCCAGAACCTCATCGACTTCGACCGCGAGTGGTCGGAGATGCTGACCAAGGACCCGAAGGAAATCCCCTCGGACGAACTGGCCGAGTTCTACGTCAAGACCGCGCAGTTCCCGGCCGGGTTCCGCACCCACTACAAGCCGTCCGTGATCACCGGCGAGGACACCCACCAGGACCTCGCGACCGGATTCCCGATCGGCAAGCGGTTCCACTCCGCCCCCGTCGTCCGGGTTGCCGATGCCAACCCGATGGAACTCGGGCACCACGCCCGCGCCGACGGCCGCTGGCGTATCTACGCCTTCGCCGACGGCGCCACCGAGACCAGCTCGGTGGCGCTGCGGGACTGGGCCGAGTGGCTCCACCACTCGCCGGAATCTCCCGTCGTTCGTCACACGCCCGCCGATGGTGAGCTGGACGCGCTCTTCGACGTCAAGGTCGTCTTCCAGGGCACCCACGAGACGGTCGGCATCGGGGGAGTCCCGCCGCTGTTCCTGCCCCGCAAGGGGCCCTGGGAGCTGATCGACTACGAGAAGGTCCACGCCACCGACCCGGAGCAGGACTTCTTCGAGCTGCGCGGCATCGCCCGCAGCGGCTGCGTCGTCGTCGTACGGCCCGACATGTACGTCGCTCACGTCCTGCCGCTCAGCGCCCGCACGGAGCTGAGCGACTTCTTCGCCCGCTCCATGAGCCGATAGCCCGTGAGTACGGCGGAAGGGGATGACAGCATGAAGACCGATGTCCCGTGGGAGAAGCACCCGGGGAAGATCATCACCGTGCGTGCGGATCGCGCCGTGAGCACGCAGGAGGGCGGCGGCCACCCGGCGCGGCTGACCTACTCTCTTAAGCCGTCCAGCTCCGCGGCCACGTCGGGAGGACAGGCGGCGATCCCCCCGGGGATCGAACAGCTGACGTGTGAGCCCGGGATCACCCTGGTGATGGGAGCCACGGCACGCTCCGTCAGCCGCGCCGAGGCCTGGAGCCGTGTCGGCTGGGTCACCGCCGGCGTCGACCTCGGGCTGTCCGAGCCGGGAGCCAACGATGATGTCTCCTTGCTGCGTTCGAGGGGCCGTGACGGATTCACACCGCTGGGCCCCGGGTTCGTGGCGGCCGGCGAAGTCGATCCGTCCGGGCTGCGCGTCCGCACCTGGGTCAACGGGCAGCTCGTCCAGGAAGACACCAGCGCTGCCCTGCCGTTCGGATTCGACCAGGTCGTCGCCGACCTGTCCCAGCACCTCACTCTCGAGCCGGGTGACGTCATCATCGCCCCGTCGACCGCGGGCTCCGTCTTGTTGGAGCCCGGAAGCATGGTCGCCGTCGAGGTGGATGCCCCGGAGGCGTCGGGCGCCCCGACCTCGGGCGCGCTGCGCACCACTGTGACCCACCAGGACACTCCGCTTGATCCCACCGTCGGATCGCTGTCGACATACCCGGCAAACCTCGGGACGTTGCGGCCCGAGGTGCGGGAGAAGCTGGCCATGGCCCCGGTCGCCGGGCTGTCAGCTCAGCTGCGCAAGCGGGGTCTGGAGAACGTCTTCATCGACGGCCTCCGCCCGCTGACCCCGGGGCAGAGCTTTGTCGGCACTGCACGGACGCTGCGTTTCGTGCCGAATCGTGAGGACCTGTTCAAGAAGCACGGAGCCGGATACAACGCACAGAAGCGGGCCTTCGACTCGGTCGCGCAGGGCGAGGTGCTCGTGATCGAGGCGCGCGGGGAGACCGGCTCGGCCACCCTCGGCGACGTACTGGCCATCCGGGCCTGGGCCCGTGGTGCCGCGGCGATCGTCACCGACGGCGGGGTTCGCGACAGCGCGGCGGTGGCCGCCGTCGGAATCCCGGTGCACTATGCCGGACCGCACCCCGCCGTCCTGGGACGCAAGCACGTGCCGTGGGACGCCGATCTCACCATCGCTTGCGGAGGCGCCACCGTGCAGCCGGGCGATGTCATCGTCGGTGACGCCGACGGTGTGATCGTGATTCCGCCCGCACTGGCGGAGGAGGTCGCGGATGCGGCACTCGCCCAGGAGGACGAGGACGCCTGGATCGCCGAGCAGGTCAAGGCAGGCCATCCGGTCGACGGATTGTTCCCCATGAACCCCGAATGGCGGGCCCGTTACGAAGAGTGGCGCGCGAGCCGATAAGCCAGAGCAGCCAGGATTGAAGGAGTGCGCATGCTGCCCCCCGACGCGATCACCGGGCTCGCCGCCGAGCTCGCCACCGCTGACCGCGAGCGTTCCGTGATTCCCCGGATCACCGGCCGATACCCCGAGACCACGGTCGAGGACTCCTATGCCATTCAGGCGGTGTGGCGGGACAGCAAGCTGGCCGACGGCCGCCGCCTGGTGGGCCGCAAGATCGGGCTCACCTCCAAGGCGATGCAGTCCGCCACCGGCATCACCGAGCCCGACTACGGCGTCATCTTCGACGACACCGTCTGGGAGACCGGTTCGGTGATCCCCTTCGACGACTTCTCCAACGTCCGCATCGAAGTCGAGCTCGCCTTCATGCTCGCGACACCTCTCGAAGGACCGCACTGCACGGTCTTCGACGTCCTGCGGGCCACCGAGTACGTCGTGCCCGCCCTTGAGGTGCTCAACTCCCACATCGAGTTGGAGGGCCGCACCATCGTCGACACCATCGCGGACAACGCCGCCTACGGCGGCGTCGTGGTCGGCGGTAACCCGACTCCGCCCCACGCCGTCGACCTGCGCTGGATCTCCGCGCTGCTCTACCGCAACGAGACCATCGAGGAGACCGGCGTGGCGGCGGGTGTGCTCAACCACCCCGCCGCCGGTGTCGCGTGGCTGGCCAACAAACTGCACCAGCACAAGACCCGGCTCGAAGCCGGAGAGCTCATTCTCGCCGGCTCCTTCACCCGGCCCATGTGGATCTCACGCGGCGACAGCGTGCTGTGCGACTACGGACAGATGGGAACCATCACATGCCGCTTCCAGTGACCCCGCCCGTGACGATCCCCACCCTGCGTGACGCGATCCGTTCGTCAGACCGACCGCTCGCGGGGATGTGGGTGTGCAGCGGCAGCCCGCTCGTCGCCGAGATCTGCGCCGGCGGTGGCCTCGACTGGCTGCTGATCGACATGGAACACAGCCCCAACGGACTCGAGTCGATCCTCGCGCAGCTCCAGGCGGTGGCCGCCTACCCGGTCGTCCCCGTCGTGCGTATCCCCGAGGCCGACCCCGTCGTGATCAAGCAGGTGCTCGACCTGGGTGCCAAGAACCTCCTGGTGCCGATGGTCAACTCGGCCGAGGAGGCGCGCGCCGTCGTGGAAGCCGCCCACTACCCGCCGCTCGGCAGGCGTGGCGTCGGCTCCGCCCTTGCCCGGTCGGCCCGATGGAATCGCATCGACAACTACCTCGTCAACGCGGCAGCACACGTTTCGATCTTCGTCCAGATCGAGACGGCCGAGGCCGTCGACGCCGCCGCGGAGATCGCGGCGACCGATGGCGTCGACGGTGTCTTCGTCGGACCGTCCGACCTGGCCGCGTCGATGGGTTACCTCGGACAGCAGACACATCCCGAGGTAACGGCAGCTGTGCGCCGGGCGTTCGTCGACGTCATCGCCAAGGGGATTCCCGTCGGCGTCAATGCCTTCGTTCCCGAGGTCGCCGACGGCTACCTCGCGGCCGGGGCGTCGTTCGTTCTCATCGGCGCTGATGTCGCGCTGCTGGCCCGAGGATCGGAGGCGTTGGCAGCCCGCTTCGTGGAAACGGAGCGCGATGATCAATGAGCAGGTATGTCCAGTACCAGCGTCGCCGGATCGTCACCCTCGCCGCGTTGATTACGCCAATATTGTTGACGATTTCGCTGACTATTTGAGTGATCTGTAGGGCGTACGTGGTGGTTGCCCCAGGGCAGAGCTCCGGACGGCGGGTGGCCGGTTCTTTTCGCTGCCACCGGGTGCGCACAAGCAATCCTCAGCAACGACTGTTGCACTCCAGCTGTGCCCGCACCCGACTGCGTACGGCACATGGCAGGTTTCCAGGAACCGCGAGGACAGGAGACGGAAGTGCAGCGCAGGACAATGGTCATGGGACTCACCGCGGCAGTCGCAGTGCCGACGGCCGGATTCGGCTTCAGCGCCCAGGCCGACGGCAACGCCGCCGTACCATCGGCCTCCATGGATCCGTCGTTGGTCTTCGCCCCGGACAGCTACAGCGAACTCACCACGAGCATCACGGATGCCGACGGCAGCGCTCACGAGGTGGTCTACCGCTTCTACAAGGTGGCCTCGTACGTAGCGAACCCGGTCGACGCCACGTACCAGTCCCTCAACGTCAGCGTCCCCGTGCAGATCGACGGCACCGCAGTGGAAGCCGCCGGCGCGCCGATCCTCTTCGTGAACGGCGTCGGTGGGTATATGCCGTCGTCCGTGGCCGGCAACACCGGAATAGGAGGGAACCCGTTCGGTGGCGGGACCAGCCGCGGCCAACTGGCCCTGGCCGCGGGGTACGTCGTCGTCGAGGCCGGTGCCCGTGGCCGTTCCCTGGTGGATTCCAGCGGCGTCTACTACGGCACCGCGCCCGCTGCGATCGTCGACCTCAAGGCCGCCGTGCGTTACGTGAAGTCCAACAAGGGGCGCATCCCCGGCAACGTCGAGCGGATCGTCACCTCTGGCACGAGCGCGGGCGGTGCCCTGTCGTCTCTTCTCGGCGCCTCCGGCGACAGCCCGCTCTACGACTCCTACCTGGCCGAGTTGGGCGCGGCCAATGCCTCCGACGCTGTCTTCGCCGTCGGTGCCTGGTGCCCGATCATCGACCTCGAGCACGCCGACATGGCGTACGAGTGGTGCTACGGCTCGCTCCCGCTGCCCAGCGGCTCACTCGCCGACCGGACCCTTTCCAAGGAACTGAGCACCGCCTACGGCGACTACGTGGCCTCCATGAAGCTGAAGGCCAAGGGCTTCGGTACCCTCACCACCCGCAACCTTGATGAGTACCTGGTCAAGACCCACCTGGAGCCCTCCGCCACCAAGTACCTCTCCGCTCTCTCGGACACCGACCGCGAGACCTATCTGGCCGCGAACGCGACCATCGGGTGGTCCGACGGCAAGGCGACCTTCTCCTGGACCGATTTCCTCACCCACCAGGGAACTCGCTCGAAGGACGTGCCCTCGTTCGACGACTTCGCCCTGTCCACACCCGAGACCAACCTCTTCGGCACCGGCACCACCAAGGCGCGGCACTTCACCTTGTTCAGCCTGCGCCACGAGAACGGCGACAGTGCCCGCCTCGACGCCGACATTCCCGCCAAGCTCAACCTGATGAACCCGATGTACCACCTCGTCGAGGACGTCAACCGCAACCGGGCCAAGCACTGGTGGATCCGCGTCGGCGCCGAGGACAGCGCCACCTCGCTCTCGGTGGTCGGCAACCTCCACGCCCGCCTGAAGAACTTGGGCGACGACGTCGACACCTCCTACTACTGGGACGCCGGCCACGGTGCCGACGAGGACCCCGGCGACTTCATCAAGTGGATCGCCCGCGTGACCGGCTACAAGCGAGGCGTCGCGCGGTAAAGGCCGCCCCGACACCTGGAGTCTCCTGCCCAGTCACGTCGGGCAGGACTCTTCGCGGGATTCTCCTCCCGAGCTTCGAGTTCTCTACTGCGAATGCAGTACATGCGGCCTTGTCAATAGCTGCCCTGATGAACTGACCCTCCTCTTCCTGCTGGAATCACAGAATCCCCATAGGAAAGTTGCGTCCTGTTCTCTTTGCACCTGGTGGGGTGACGGCATGATCGATCCAGTCTCTTAACTCTCAAGTATTTCATGGGGTTTGAGGGACACCGGGCGTACAAAGTGGCGCCCTGGTTCGATCCGTGCAAGGAATCGCATGCCTACCACCCCCCACGTCTCCCCGGATCCGGGCGTGAGACGCACAACCCGCATAGCCATGGCCGCCGGTCTGGCCGCCATCCTCACCACGAGCGGACTCATACCCCTGGCCTTCGCCACCGAAGGCCCTTCCGCGACCACGACCGCCGAGACCTCCAAGTCCGCGCACGACAAGCTTGGTTCGGCGGATGCCGAGCAACTCGCCGAAGCCAAGTTCACCGGCGAGAAGAACGTCACGATGATGATCGCCACCGCTCCCGGGAAGACCGAGCAGGTCGCCAAGGAGCTGGGTGGGATCAAGGGCGGCTCTGTCGGCCGCAGTTACGACAGGCTCGGCTACGTCCGGGCGACCGTCCCGACCGGCCGGGCGGACGCGGCCATCAAGGCCGCGACCAGGCTGTCCTCGGTGCACGGCATCGACCTGCGGCGCGAGATTCCGCTGGAGGACCCGCTCTCCGACGCGCGCGCCGTCAAGGGCGCCGCCACGAAGGCGACTTCGAAGACCTACCCGGCGCCCGGCAAGGACACCCCGGCCGAGAATCCGTACAACCCGTCCTTCGAGACGGGCGCCGTCGACTTTGTGAAGAGGCACCCGAAGGCAGACGGCCGAGGTGTCACCATCGGCGTGCTCGACACGGGTGTCGACCTCGCGAGCCCCGCGCTGCAGAAGACGACCACGGGCGAGCGGAAGATCGTGGACTGGGTGACGTCCACCGACCCGATCGTCGACGGTGACGACACCTGGCAAGCGATGACTGCTGAGGTGTCAGGTGCCAACTTCACATACGACGGCCAGAGTTGGACATCACCGGCGGGCTCTCACCGCATCAGCGTCTTCCGGGAGTCCGTGACCGCCGGTGGCACCGTCGAAGAAGGCGAGCCCGACGGCGATGCGAATCGCGACGGCGACACCACCGACAGCTGGGGCGTCCTCTATGACCCGCAGGCCGGCACGGTGACCGTCGACCTGAACGACGATCACGACTTCACCGACGACACTCCGATGAAGCCGTACAAGGACGGCCACCAGATCGGCTGGTTCGGTACCGACAACCCGGACACGGCCATCGCGGAGCGGCAGCCGTTCGTCGTGGAGATCCGCAAGGACGTCCCGATGGACCCGATGGGCGGCGATTGGGTCGGCAAGAAGTCCGACTTCGTCAACATCGGCGTCGTCAACGAAGCTCACGGGACCCACGTCGCCGGCATCGCTGCGGGTAACGGCCTGTTCGGCGGCAAGATGAACGGTGCCGCCCCGGGCGCGCAGATCGTCTCCTCCCGCGCCTGTCTCTTCGGCTCCGGCTGCACCAACGTGGCGCTGTCCGAGGGCATGATCGATCTGGTCGTCAACCGTGGTGTCGACGTCGTCAACATGTCCATCGGCGGCCTTCCCACGCTGAACGACGGCCAGAGCGCGTTCGCCGAGCTGTACAGCCGTCTGATCGACACCTACGGCGTCCAGTTCGTGCTCTCCGCAGGCAACTCCGGCCCTGGCGCCAACACCATCGAGGACCCGGGCCTGGCCGACAAGGTGATCTCGGTCGGCGCAGGTGTGTCCAAGGAGACCTGGGCCGCCAACTACGGCTCTGAGGTGGAGAAGAAGTACGGGCTGTTCACCTTCTCCTCCCGCGGCCCGCGCGAGGACGGCGGCTTCACCCCGACGGTCGTCGCCCCCGGTTCGGCGGTGTCCCCCATCCCGTCGTGGATGCCCGGCGCCCAGTCGTACAAGAATCTGACGGGCTGGGACCTGCCGCCCGGGTACGGCATGTACAACGGCACGTCGATGGCCTCCCCGCAGACGGCGGGCGCGAGCGCGCTGCTGCTGTCCGCCGCGAAGCAACAGCACACCGACCTCAGCCCGCAGCAGCTGCGCACGGCCCTGACCTCGACGGCCCGCCACATCAAGGGACTTCAGGCCTACGAGGAGGGCGCGGGCCGTATCGACATCCCCGCCGCCTGGAAGGCGATTCAGAAGGGAGTGAGCGCCCACGACTACACCGTCAAGGCCCCGGTCGACACGGCACTCGACCAGGAGCTGAAGACGCCGGGGTTCGGCAGGGGGATCTACGACCGCGAGGGTGGCCTGAAGGCCGGCCAGAAGAAGACGTACGACGTCACCGTCACTCGTACCTCCGGTCCCGACGAGCCGGTCACGCACATGCTGCGACTCAAGAACAACAAGGCCCGCACGTTGTCGATTCTCGGCTCGCAGACGGTCGCACTGCCGTTGAACCAGCCGGTCACCGTCAAGGTCCAGGCCGCGCCGTCGTCCGCGGGAATCAAGAGCGCCCGTCTGGAGATCGACGATCCGGCCACCGTGGGCGTCGACAAACAGGTCATGACGACCGTGGTGGTCTCCACCCCGGTCGAATACACCTACTCGACCTCGGGTTCGGTACAGCGCAACAGCGCGAAGACCTACTTCGTGACCGTTCCCGAGGGAGCCAAGGCGTTGGAGGTCGCGCTCGGTGGCCTGAAGGAAGGCAGTTGGACGGTGGCGAGCGCGGTCCAGCCGTACGGCGTCCCCGTGGACGAGGATGATCCCGACACGCCGGATGTGGCCACGTACACGGATCCGCAGGCCGGTGTCTGGGAGATCGTGGTCCAGTCGTACTTCGCCTCGGAACCGCTCGACAATCCCTACGACCTCGATGTCGTCGTGTACGGCGCCACCTTCGCCCCGGAGACCGTCACGCTGCCCGAGGCCAAGGCCGGCACACCGTCCCCGGTCTCCTGGACGGCGACGAACAACTACGCGACCGTCGAGGCGGGCACCGCCAAGGGCGGCTCCCTCGGCTCCTCGAAGCAGACACGGCCGACCATCGCCACCGGCGAGAGGCAAACCACCACCGTCGTGGTGCCTGAGGGCACCGCATCCCTGGATGTCGCCATCGGCAACCCGGCCGATGCGGCCGCCGACCTGGACCTGGCGGTGTACGACGCCGATGGCGACCTGCTGGGCTGGGACGCCGACAGCGACTCCGACGAGTCCGTTTCCGTCACGAAACCGGCCGCCGGCACTTACACCATCGAGGTACTGGGCTACGACGTCCCGTCCGGCTCGACGGCCTACGACTACCGCGACGTGTTCTTCTCGACCGCCCTCGGTTCCCTCACGGCGGACGACCTGGGAGCGGTGAAGCTCGCCAAGGGCGACTCGACGACCGTGTCCGCCCACGTCACCGCTGCGGCAGTGGCCCCTGAGGGCCGTGAGCTTTTCGGCGTGGTGCACCTGCTCACCGACCGCGGGACACCCGTGGGCGAGGGCACAGTGAAGATCCAGAAGGTTACGCCGTAACCGCAGGCGGCACCGTTACGTGACCCGTGTCTGTGATCCGCACCCTGATGCCCGGGACAACTTCGTCTCTCCCGGGCATCAGGGTGTTGCCATTGCCCGACGGTAACCCTCAGTCGACGAGGAGCCCGGTATACAACGGCACGATCGCTGCCCCACATCCGACAGCAGGGCTCTCAGTGGCGAAGGCAAGCATGCGGGCGGCGACACACACCCGCATGCTGCCCCCTATTTCGCCCTGCCCGGCCTGAGCCCGTCCGCGATGAATCCGAGGCGACGCCACTGCTCCCGCGGAAACGCCCTCAGTCCGCCCGAAGCGAGCACCTGGAGGCAGACATGGTCGGCACCGGCGGCGAAGTGTTCGTCCACCCGGCGTTTGATCGCCTCCTCGTCGCCCCAGGCGATCAGGGCGTCGAACAGCCGGTCGCTGATACCCGCGATGTCCTCGGCGGAGAATCCCAGGCGTTGCACGCTACCGGCGTAGTTCGGCAGAGCGAGGTAGCCGCGTAGCCAGTCCGTCCCGATGGCCCGGGCCTCGTCCACGTCCGCGCAGAGGATGACCGTCTGTTCCACCAGAACAAGTGCCCCCTCGCCCAGCGCTTCGCGGGTTCGCCGGGTGTGCTCCGGAGTGACGAGGTAGGGGTGAGCTCCTCGGGCCCGTTTGGCCGCCAGCGCCTGCATCTTCGGACCGAGAGCGGCGAGTACGCGTGCGTCGGTCGGCACCGGTGGGTCCGCGGTGTCCAGGCCGTCCAGGAAGGACTCCATGGCCGCCAGCGGCCGACGGTAGCGACCCGGCTGGGACGCGTCGACCACGGGACCATGGCTGACTCCGATGCCCAGCAGGAACCTGCCTCCATGAGTGGCGGACAGCGACGAGTAGGCGGCGGCGGTCTCCGCGGGAGTGTGGTTCCAGAGGCTCAACACGCCCGTCGCGACGGTCATTTCACGAGTCGCCGCCAGGAGCCTGTCCGCCGTGTCGAACACCGGCCCGCCCCCATCCGGAAACCAGATCCCGGTGTATCCCAACTCCTCGAGTTCGGCCGCCGCCTCCGCGGCTTCGGCCGGGTCCGCACTCGCCAGTGGGATGCTCCAGACACCCACTCCTGAGAGGCCCATGGACGTCCTTTCTCCTTCTGTATCGCACGCCTACGACGTCGAGACCCATGACGGCGCAACGCGCTCTCGGACAGTTCTCCAACCGAGTTGGTCGGTTCAACGTGGACAGGCAGGCTCCGGGCTACCGCCCGTGCCGGTCGAGCCAGGCGAAGGCCTCGTCCTGCATCTCCCGGGTGAAGACGTGGCCCAGTCCTGGCCAGCTCTTCGTTCCGAGGTGCCCGGCCGCGCGCTGTGACGCCCAGACCGCCCGCATCTTGGCGTACGCGGCTGTCACGCCCGCGTCGGCGAACGCCGGGTCGTCCTCGCCGTTGAAGAACAGCATGGGTTTCGGCGCCGCGATGCTCGCCACGTCCGGCATGTCGAGATGGCGGTTCAGGCCGGGATGCTGCATGAAGAACGCGGACTGCCCCAGGTCCGTGAAGGGGCCCGGCACCATCATTTCCTTCACCGTGGTCATGCAGGACACGGCTACAGCCGCGGAGATGTGATCCGACAGGGCGGCGACCTGCCAGGCTCGGAATCCACCATGGAGAAGCCCACCGCCGAGATCCTTTCGGCGTCGACTTCGGGCAGGTCCGCGAGAAAGGCCGCGGCTCGCAGGTCCTCCCGGGCAACGAGGCCGGCCATGGACGAGCCCAGGTTGAAGAAGTTACTGGCCAGCGCCTGCTGCCCGTCGGCGCTCAGACCGGACCTGTCACCCCAGCCCAGGGCGTCCACGCAGAGCACCGCGTACCCACGGGCGACGAGTTCGTCTCCGACGAAGCGGCCCCCGTACATCTCGTCGGCCCAGGAGCGCGCCGACTCCAGCCGCGTGTCGTCGTACCACGGCTGGATCAGCTTCTCCTTGCCGATGTCGAACTTCGAACCGTGGTCGTGCAGCAGAAGTACGGCGGGGAAGGGGCCGGGGCCGTTGGGAAGCAGCATCTTGGCGCGAACACGGCTGTACTGCGTCACGTTGAAGACGAGGGAACGTCGGCGGTGGCCGTCGGCCGCCCGGTCGTCGATGATCTCGGGGTCGAACCGCGTGGTGTCGACGGGCTGGAAGAGGAATTCCTCGACCTTGCCACGGGCAGTCCTTTGCCAGGCACGAAAGCTCCTGGACCGCGACTTCTCCCAGCTCAGCGGAAATGTGAGCTGGTCCTTGAGTTGTTCGTAGAAGGCCGGAAAGCTTCCCGGCACAACTCCGGGAGACTCGAAGGCAGCTTTTTGTGCCGGCCCTGGAGAGAGCGGCCACGGGGGACGGTCCCGCGGGACGGGTGGCCGCTTCCGCCAAGCGTGGCTGAAGCAGTGCCAACGGTGCCGTCAGAACAAGGGTCCGTCGTTTCATCTGGTGACTACCGCCCAACAGGCAGGTTGCAGGGGCCGTGCAGGAACATGTCGGTGCGGACCTTCGGTTCCCCCGGGCTGGGGCCACGCGATCGGGAATCCGCTGGACTGCCTGAACGCGACTGGTTTACCGGCGGACGACGGCGCCGCAACAGCGACACCGGCAGGCGGGGTCGGGGCACGAATGGTGGTTCTCCGTACGGCGAGGCGAAGGGCGCCACCGCAGCCACCCGTCGTGGAACGGGGTGCTGCGGTGGCGCCGGTCGGTTCGCCGTGTGGTCCGCAGAGTGCGGACGGTACGTCAGCCAGAGGCTCTGGTCACCAAATGACAGGAACCCGTTCGACCACGTTGTTGAGCCGGTACGAGTCCATTTTGATGTCGTCGACGTCGACGGCCAGGCGCATCGTGGGGAAACGCCGGAACAGCGCCGGGAAGACCAGCCGAAGTTCGGAGCGGGCGAGATTGGAGCCCAGGCACACGTACATGCCGTGCGCGAAGGCCAGGTGGGTGTTGGGCTTGCGGTCCATCTTGAACTCGTGGGGATCCTCGAAGACCGCCGCGTCACGGTTGGCGGCGTCATTGGAGATCAGGACCAGGTCACCGCGGGCGATGGTGACCCCGCCGATCTCGACGTCCTCCTGCGCGTACCGCGGCAGGCCCAGCCCGAAGGCCGCGGACATCCGCAGCACCTCTTCCACCATGGCGTTCACCTGGCCGTCGGGATCCTTGAGGAACTGGTCCCGTCGGCTCGGCTCGGAGAGCAGGAACATCACCCCGAGGTTGATCCGGGTCGAAGTCGTCTCGTGTCCGGCGAACAGCAGGCCCGCGGCCAGACGGCTCATCTCGGTGTCGACGAAGGTCGGGTCCTTTTCCTGCATGGCCACGAAGTCGGAGATGACGTCCGTGGTCGGGTTCTTCCGCTTCTCGGCGGCGAGCGTCAGCATGTAGGAGCTCAGCTCACCCATCGCCACCCGGGCGTCCGCGGTGGCACCGCCGAGCCGCTCCGACAGCCCGGTGAAGAAGTCACGGTCCTCGTAGGGCACTCCGATCAGCTCGCAGATGACCCTGACCGGGAGGTTGAAGGCCAGCAACTCGTGCAGGTCCACCGGCTCGCCGGGGCGGGCGTCGTGCGCGGCCTGCATGTCGTCGAGGCACTCGACGACCAGCTCCTCGATGCGGCCGCTCAGCAGCCGCATCCGGCGCGCGGAGAAGGCCGGTGCCAGCATGCCGCGCATGCGCTCGTGCCGGAACCGCTCGTTCTCCGGGTCCTGGGTCGGGCCGGCGGCCAGCGCGCCGTCGGTCACCCGGGAAGCCTTCTCCGGCTCCGGGTGCGACCGCACGAACCGGGAGTCGGCGTATATCTGCCTCGCCTCCTGGTACGAGGTCACGAGCCATGCGGGGTCACCCACCGGCGTGGTGACCCGGGTGACCGGCGCCTCCCGGCGCAGGGCCTCGTACATGAGGGAGACATCAAGCGCGTTGGGTCGGTCGAATGGCAGTTGGGAGGCAGCGGAGTCGCTAGTGGTGGTCATGCGCCTTCCTCGGCTTCGTGGTGGGGGATGCGAGGGGTGCTGGGAGTGTCGGGGAGGCTCGTCCTCGGGCAAGTCCGAGCGCACCCGTGTTCCTCCGCACGCGAAGAACACGGGCGATACCGAACCGCACCTGTGACCACCCTGGCCCGGCCCGTCCCCGCTGCCGTCCTTCAGGTTCAGGCACTTCGGCTACCGAAGATGCGGTATGCCCGGCCCACGACCTACCACGGATTCAGTAGGGAACCACGACGGAAGTCGGCTTGTGCTCACGGCGCAGGGAGTACTTCTACGGTGGAAGCGGCCGAGTCCGCCGGACTGACACGCGTCGTCAAGGTGTCGTCCTACGCGGCGGGTGTACGTCCCCTGGTCCCCTCGGCCGCCACGCACGTCGAGATCGAAGCTCGGCTGTGGCGGTCATCGTTGGCGTGGCCGCTGCTGCGCCCGGACTGGTGGCTCGACAACGTCCTGGCGCAGATCGCCCGTGTGCGCAACGGGGAGATCTTCTTTCCGGCGGGCGACGCGACCATCAGCGCGGTGGACGCCCGTGATCTGGCAGACGTCGCCATCGCCGAACTCCTGGCCGACTCGCAGTTCGGCGGAACTCTGACCCTCACAGGCTCCGACAGCGTCACGGTCGCGGAGATCGCCGAACGTCTGAGCCGCGCCGCGGACATACCGCTCTCCTACCGCGACGAGTCGGCGCCGGAGTGGCCCGACTACTACGTGGCGGGCATGCGCAAACTGTTCGCGAGCTTCCGCGCGCGAGGATTCTCGCCCCGCACTCACACCATCGAGGAAGTGCTCGGCAAGCCACCCCGCACCATTGAGCAGTTCGGCTCAGAGGTGCTCACGGCGGTGCTTCGGTCGTAATGGCCCCGGACGCGTCCCGCAACCGCAGCAACCCTGCTGCGGGACGCGCGGTGTGCAGTGCCTGCTCCACCCGCGCCCGGCGGCGCGCGCCGTCGGCTGGCCACGTCCCGCCCTGTGCTTGTGATCGGACAACAGCATTCACCCCGGTCGCCGTCGGCTCGAGTGACACCGAGGAGGTCAGGCCAGGAGCCGCTCGGAGGTGTGCCAGAGCTGCTCCGCCGCCTCCGGGTCGAGGGCGTGCGCGGCGACTCCGGTGAGGGTGCCGGGCTGGTGTGGCCCGGCCTCGGCGCAGTCCTCGAAGTATCCACCTGTCACGCCTTCGACCTCGGGCGATCCGGCGAGCAGGACGGATGTCGCCGCGCCCTGTTCGACGGACTTGAAGGACATCTCGGGCAGCGGGCGGTCCTCGCCGACAAGGGTCTGGAGGTGGGCCATGAACTGCGCCATCTCGGCATCCCCGGTATAGCGCCCCAGGTTGGTCTGGATCCCGCCCGGCATCAGTGCGTTGGCGGTGATCCCGTCGTCGGCCCAGCGTCGAGCGGCTTCGACGGCGAACAGGACGTTGGCCGTCTTGGACTGCGCGTACGCCAGCCACGGGTCGTAGGGCCGCTCGGTGAAGTGCAGGTCGTCGAAGACGACAGGGGAGAGGAGATGGCCGCTGGAGCTCACCGACACCACGCGTGCGCCGTCGGCCGCGGCGAGCGCGCCGTGCAGAGCGGTGGTGAGAGCGAAGTGCCCGAGGTGGTTGGTGGCGAACTGCAGTTCCCAGCCCTGAGGCGTCCGCGTCCGCGGACTGGCCATGATCCCCGCGTTGTTGACGAGGATGTGCAGTGGTCCCTGCCAGTCGTCCGAGAACGCGCGGACCGACGCCGGATCCGTCAGATCCAGTGGCGCGACCCGCACGCTGTCGTTGCCGGTCGCGGTACGGATGTCGTATGCGGTGCGGTGACCGGTGTCGGTGTTGCGGACGGCCAGGGTGACCTCCGCCCCGGCGCGGGCGAGTGCGCGCGCCGTCTCCACACCGATGCCGGATGCGGCGCCGGTGACGACGGCGCGGCGACCGGTGAGATCGACCCCTGCGATGACCTCGGCGGCCGTCGACCGAGCGTCGAACGAAGTGGTGAGACGTGCTGTTGTGGCCATGGCTGTGCACTCCTGATTTGCTACGCTCGGAAACGGAGGAGCCTCCGAATTGCTCCAAACCTAAGCGGAGGCGCCTCCGATTGTCCAGAAGGAAGGATCTTTGTGACCGGCACCCCACGCGGGCTGCGCGCCGACGCGCGGCGCAACCGACAACGCCTGCTCGATGTCGCCGCGCGCGCCTTCGCCGAGCAGCGCGCGGACGTCTCGCTCGAAGCCGTGGCGAAGGAGGCCGGGGTCGGCATCGGCACGCTCTACCGGCATTTCCCCACCCGTGAGGCGCTGGTCGAAGCCGTCTACCGCAATGAACTCGCCCGCGTCTGTGACAGTGCCACCGAGTTGCTCGCCGCGTATCCGCCGGACAAGGCGATGCGGCTGTGGATGGACCGGTTCTTCGACTATCTGGCGGCCAAGCAGGGCATGGCGGAGGCGTTGCGTGCCGTGGTCGCCTCAGGCGCGGATCCGTTCGCCGAGAGTCTCGAACGGATCGGGGCGGCCATCAGGACACTGCTGGAGGCCGGGGCCGCAGCAGGGGTTCTGCGTTCCGACGTCGATCCTCTCGACGTGGGGTTCAGTCTCGGTGGGGTTCTGCTGATCACCGGTGACATCGAGCAGCGAGACCGAGCGGGCCGGATGCTTGACCTGCTGTTCGACGGGCTCCGCTACCGCGCTGGCTGAGCCAGCGGGTGGAGACGGCGCACGGGGTACAGGTGCGGTGCGCTCGTCACGCCGAGCGCTCCGACGGGCACCCTGCAGATACTCCCGCCCTGCTCACCCTTGTGTACCGTGGAGCGTTCTGCGGAAGGAGAGCGGGCTCTTTCCGATGTGTCGGTGGAAAAACTTGCTGAAGTTGGTGGCGCTGGAGAAGCCGAGAAGGCCGGTGATACGGGCGGCGGATTCGTCGCTGTGGGCAAGGAGCCGCTTGGCCTCCACCAGGACGCGGCGGTCGATGAACTCCTTGGCGGTGACGCCGTCGGCCGCGAGCGTGGCACGCGACAGTGTGCGGGCGGAGTAGCCCAGGGCATCGGCATAGTCCTCGACAAGTCCTGTCCCTGGCCGTGGAACGGCTGCAACCCAGCAGGGCGATCTACTCGGACCCGGCCTGGCTGTCCGCCGCCACGGTCGCGGAGCCCGGCCCTGAGGCGTTCGTTCCCTTCAAGCACTCCACCCGCGAGCAGCTCATGGAGCGCCATCCGCTCTGGGCCACCGAGGACATCGAGCTGGAACTGCGGACTCTGGCCGCCTGGGACTCGGACAGCACCCTCTTCCTTCGCGGCAGCACGATCACGACCTTCGTCCCCGGACATCCGGCAGTGCCGTCCGAGGACCCGCTTGGGGGGCGACGGGTTGGTCTTCGCGAACAACACGTCGACCAGCAGGTGACGACGGCGTTCGTGACGGTTCACACGCGGAACAGTAGGGGAGCCGACACCACGACAGAGGCAAGACCATCTGATCGCAGGCAAGCCCTTCCCATGAATCTGACGGGTGTCGGCGGCAGGCCTGCATCGGCTGCTGACCGCCACTCCCCGCCTGGGCGGCCTGGCAGGTCAGAGGGTGGCACGCAGATGGCTGACGGTGACGAAGTGGTAGCCGTCGGCGGTCAGCGTGCGCAGGATCTGCGGGACGGCGGCGACCGAGGTGGGGTGGATGTCGTGCATCAGGACGACGTCGTTGCGTTCTGCCTCGGCGACCACGGTCCGGGCGACCTTGGCGGCGTCGCGGTATTTCCAGTCCTCGGTGTCCACGTCCCACAGCACGGGCGAGAGCGTGGTCGCGGCCTTCACCTCGACGTTGATCGCGCCGTAGGGCGGGCGGAAGAGAGTGGGCGCCTTGCCGGTGGCTGCCTTGATGAGGGCACTGGTCCGGCCGAGCTGAGAGGCGATCTCGTCGCGGGTGAGCTTGGTGAGATCCGGGTGGGTGAAGGAGTGGTTGCCGACCTCATGGCCGGCCTTCGCCTCGGCGCGCACCAGCTCGGGGTGGGCTGCGACGTTCTGGCCGACGACGAAGAAAGTGGCTCGCGCCTTGTACTGGGCCAGGTAGGTCAGCAGAGTCGCGGTCTCCGGGGCCGCCGGTCCGTCGTCGAAGGTCAGCGCGATGCACTTGACCTTCTTGCAGTCGGTGTCGTCGTCGCCGGAGGCGGTGTGGGTGGGGACGGTCACTTCCGGGACGTTCGTGGCGCCCAGGTCGAGCGGACCACTGGGCGCCACCGCCTGCCGCTGGGCACGCTTGCCGAACGGGGACAGCCATGGGGCGATGGTCCCCTTGTCCAGGGTCACCACGTAGGTCCCGGCGGCCGGGACGCCCACCTCGCCGCGGTCGAAGGTCACCCGCAGTCCACCGTCCCCGGTGAAGTCCATGTCGTCCAGGACCGTGGCGCGGGACGCCGGGTCGGAGAACGTGTCGCCGAGGCTGGCGACGTCCACGCCCTCACGACCCTTGAGCCGGTCCTTGAGCGCGTTGACGAAGGCGTCCCGGGATCCTTCGGCGATGAGCGCGAGGGGTTTGCGATAGGCGCTCGCCTTGCCGTCGTACCAGTACGTCCGGGAAGACAGCCCTGACCCGACGCCGTTGCGGTCCTGCGTGGTGAGCCGTACGCCGAGCACGTCGCCGGAGGCGACCAGGAACTGGTGGCTGATGTTGAGCTCGCCCGCCGGGCTGTCCGTTTCGTCTGCGCAGACCCCGGTGTGGAAGACGGACAGGCGGTTGTCCACGTCCTTCTTCATCGCGGCCGTCATCGCCTCGGCGCCGGGCACGTCGGGGTAGCTCGTCGCGAAGGGGCACGAGCTGTGCTCGCTGCTGTCGCTGACGATCTCCAGGCCCTTGATCTTCGAGGGGTCGACGCTCCGGACCGGCGAGGGACTCGCGCTGGACTCGGACCGAGTGTCCGCAGGCGCCTTGCTCGATGCCGTGTCCGATCCGGACGAACAGGCCGCCGTGAGGGAAAGGGCGCTGAGCAGCAGAAGGGAGGGGAGGACGTGAGTGCGCATGAGACCAGAACCTGACTGAGGGGATTCGCTGACGCCGCCGGCGGGACGCCGCGGCCGTTCTGGCCCTGATCCTTCGGTGTGGAGGCGTTTTTAGGCGACCCGCGGGGCCACCCCGAACAATCAGCTCAGCCGCTCTGGCACAGCTGTTCGTACGGCGAGTCAGGTACGTAGGTCCGCCATTGCGCCTTCGTCAGCCCGCCGCCGGTACGCGCGCAGATGGTGCGGACGGCGCGTTCAGGGGCGACGACGAGACGTTGCAGCGGTACGGAGGGACCACTGGCGTACACCGTTCCGCCGTCCTCGGTGAAGGCGAGGGAACGGATCTCGTCGCCGGACGTGGGCAGGTCCGAGCCGAGGAGTTGCTGGCCGCCGGCGTCCCACAACCGCAGGGTCCCGTTGGTACTGCCCACGGCCAGCGTGTCGCTGTCGGAGGAGAAAGCGAGGGCCCGCACCGCCTCCGGCTCGCCCCGGGAGTCCGTGTCGGAGGTACCGGTCAGCGCACCTGTGCGATGCCGCAACTCGGCGTCCCAGAGGGTGACGTGCCCGGTGGAGTCGCCGACGGCGAGCCGGGTGCCGTCGGGGCTGAACGCCAGCGCTGTGACGTCGCGGCCGTCGGCCAGCGCCCGCCCGCCGACTTTTCCGGTACCCGGGTCGGCGTACTGGTCGTCGGATCCGACGAGTATCCCGCCGTCCGGCCGCACCGCCAGGGCGGTGCCGGACAGACCGGGCACCGTCCGCGACCGCCGGTGGCTTCGGGTGTCCCAGATCTCCGTGGTGTCACCGCCGGCGGTGGCGCGGACTGCGAGCAGCGTGTGTCCGTCCGGTCCGAGGGAGAGGGCCGTGACCGGGCGGTCGGCCGCGCCGGAGGTGGCGATGACCGTACGGACGTTGCGGGTTCGTACGTCCCACTCGGTGAAGCGCAGCCGCAGTGAAGCGCCTGAGGACATGGTGTCGGCGGTGGCCACCGTGCGGCCGTCGGGGCTGAAAGCCACCAGGGGTGTCTCGTCGCCGGACTGGTTCGGCAATGGGCCGAGTGGTGCACGGGTGACCACCGTGCCGGTGTTCGTGGAGCGCAACTCGAAGCGGTAGCGGTTGCCGGACCGGGTGACCGTGGCGAGGGCGGAACCGTCCGGGCTGAGCACACCCGCGTCGACCGGGGTGCTGTGCCACTGCGGGGTGAGCCGGTCGGCGAGGCCGAGGGTGTGGACCGTGGCGCCGTCGAGGTAGCGCAGGAGACGATCCCTGCCCGGGTCCCAGGTCAGCCCCGACACCGCGTCCCCGGACAGTGGCTGGTGGAAGACTTGCGTGCCGCCGGTAACCAGCCGCCACACGGCGAGTCCCTGGTCGTCCGCCGTGGCGAGGAACTGGCCGTCGGGTGAGAGGGCGGCGTCCGTGAAGCCGGTGACGCCGTCACCGGCGAATTCGGCGAGCCTGCGCCCACTGCGGGCGTCCCAGACCAGAACACTCGTCCCGTACAGAGCCGCCAGCCTGTTGCCGTCCCCGCTGAACGTCAGCAGGCGCGAGCCGCCGTCCGCGCCCGAGCCGGTGCCGCACACGGTCTTGTCCGCCTTTTCCCAGTCTCCCGGCAGCCGTTCGCCGTCAGCGGTGTTCCACACCTGGAGCGGCCCCTCGGAAGGGCAGAGCGCGAGCAGACGGCCGCCCGGACCGACGGCCGTCGTGGACAGCGAGCGTGCGACAGCGGTGCTGAAGAGGGCTTTGCCGTCGTCCGTGCGGTACACCTGGACCGTGCCGGCGCCGTCCGCGGGCCCGGTGAGATACGCGCTTCCGTCGGAAGCGCTGCCCAGCAGCGGCGTGTCGCCGAGCTCGGCGACGGATCTGCCTGATGGAAGGTTCCACAGCCGCTCGCCCCCGTCCGGTCCGAGGACATCGAGGAGCTGGGAATTGGGGCCGGCACCGTTCGCCTCTGTGCCGGACGGCAGGCGGTAGGTGGCGACAACCTTGTGGTCAGCCACGTTCCGGGCGGTCACCGTGGTGCCGTCGACGCTGAGCAGGGTCCGGCCGTCGGTGGAGAGAAAACGCCGGACGTCTTTCCCGGTCCGGGGATCGGTGAAGGCGTCACGTTCTGGTTGCGCGAGGGCGGCCAGCAGCGCCGAGCGGGACTCGGTGAGCGGGGCGATCTTCCAGGACGCGACTCCCAGCAAGGCGGCAGTGCGCGGGTCGGTGGAGCGCAGACCGTCGGCCACGGTGGCCAGGCGGCGGGCGGCGGCCTTGGAGGCTTCTTCCTGGCTCACCTCGTTGCGCTGCCAGGCGACCAGGCCGGCGGTCAACGCCAGCACGAGGAACACGGTCAGGCCGACGACCAGCGAACGCGTTCGCCGTCCGGCGCGGGCCACGGCCTCCCGCTCGGTGTCCCGGGCCGCGAGGGAAGCGGTGAGGAAGGACCGCTCCACGGAGGTGAGTTCCTCGTCCGACTGCTGGGTGAGGTCGGTGTCCCGTCCCGGGGCGAACAGGTCCTGTGCCCGTGCCAGCCGCGTACCCCGGTACAGCGCCCCCGGGTCGTGGTCCAGTTCCTCCCAGGCGTGGGCCGCCTCGCCGAGCCTGCGCTGCACGCGCAGCCGCTCCCGGCTCTCCTCGATCCAGCCCGCCAGGCGCGGCCAGCCGGTGATCAGCGCCTCGTGCGCGAGTTCCACCGTGTCGCCGTCCAGGGTTACCAGACGGGCGGCGACGAGCTGCTCCAGCACTTCCCGGACCCCGCTGCCGAGTTCCGCCCGTGACGCCGGACGGCGCGTGTCGGCCGTGCCGTCGCCGGGGGCGATGAGCCGCAGCAGGATGCGCCGGGCAACACTGCTCCGCTCCGCCGACAACCCGCCGTACACCTGCTCCGCTGTGGCGGCGATGGCACCGTGCACCCCGCCCGTCTCCTCGTACCCGGCCAGGGTCAGAAGCCGTCCGTGGCGGCGGCGCCAGGTCTCCAGCAGGGCGTGGGAGAGCATGGGCAGCGCCCCCGGGCGGTCGACGACCTCCTCGATGATCCGGGCGGTGAGGGCGCGTTCCACGTTCAGGTCGGCGGCGGTGGCCGGGCCGGTGATGGCCTCACGCAGCTCGTCCCGGTTCATCGGACCCACCAGCAGACTGGCCCGGCGCACGGCCTCGGCCAGCTCGCGGTGGTCGGCGCAGTGGCCGTAGAAGTCGCCGCGGACCGCGACCGCCACCCGCAGTCGGCTCTCCGGTCGTCGCGCCGCGAGCAGCAGATCCAGAAAGCGGTCGCGCTCCGCTCGGTCATGGCACAGGGTGAACAGTTCCTCGAACTGATCGACGATCACCCAGGTCGTGGATTCGCCGTCCAGTGGAACGAACGCCTTCTCGTGCGTCCGCGCGGGCTGCGCCCCCGGGGCGAGCACCCGGATCACCGCCGGCCGCTCCGTCCCGTCCGCCTGCCGCAGCCGCGGGATCAGTCCCGCACGCAAGAGTGACGACTTACCGCTGCCCGACGCGCCGAACACCGCGGCGAACCGGTGCTCGCTGACCAGTTCCAGGAGGTTGTCGACGAGTGCCTTCCGCCCGAAGAAGAGGTCACTGTCGGCAGGTTCGAAACGGGCCAGTCCCCGGTACGGCGGCCTCTCGTCCGGCGCGGGCACCCGGATCTCGGCATCCGCCTCCCGCCAGCGCTGTTCCCACTCGTCCGGATCGGCCTCCAGCGCCTCGGCGTAGGCCCGCACCACCGCCAGGGTCGGCAGCTGGTCACCCGCCGCGGCCTGGGACAGCGTGGTCGTGGAGTAGCCCGCCCGCTTGGCCATCTCCCGGTACGGCGGCTTGCCGGCCTTCTCCCGCAGGACACGCAGCTCATGCGCGAGCCGCTGCACGGGACCGGCGTCGGGATCGACCGGCTTCTCGTGTCGTCCCACTGAGGACACCCTTCAAACGATCAGCTCAACCGCAAGGGCTTCAAACTAGGTTTTCGCTCGATACCCGTGCAATCCCGGCCGGTGGTGAGAAAGCCCACGGAACAGGCCGGGCGACCGTGCGACCCGGATTGTTCGACGCCCGAAGAGGGCTACTGACCAATCCTGTATCCGCCAAGACTCTCTCCCAGCCGGTGGCACCCCATGCCGCCGGCGCCCCCACCGCGAGCGGCCCCAGGCATACCCCCTGCCAGGGGCCGCTTCGCGCACCGACGCGCGACACGCCTCACCAACCGGGGAAGAGAGAACTCCTTTGCGCAACAAGCACAGGCGGCCAGGGCGCCACCGACACCTGGCCTACGGAACCGCCGCGCTCCTCGCCGTGGCCGGACTCGCCGCCACCACGGCCCTGGTCGCCCCCACGTCCGCGGGTGCGACACCCGACGCGGCGACGGGCAGTTCGGCCGGATCGACCACCAAGGTCACCCTGATCACCGGAGACACCGTCGGCGTGACCGGCGGCTCCCGAGTGATCGGCGTCGACCGGGGCAAGGGGCGGGCGAAAGTGCCGTACTCGGTCCAGAGCCTCGGCGGGCACACGTATGTGATCCCCGACGACGCGGCCCCACTGGTGGCGAGCGGACGTCTGGACCGGCGGCTGTTCGACGTGACCCAGCTGGTCGCCGACGGCTACGACGACTCCCACCGCCGTACCCTGCCGCTGATCGTCTCCTACCGGGGCTCCGCGCGTACGGCGGACGACGCCAAGCGGGCGTTGTTGTCGGCGGATGTCGAGGTGAAGCGCCAACTGCCTTCCCTGCACGGCGAGTCCGTGACCGCCGACAAGCCGGACGCCGTCTCGGTGTGGGCCGCGCTCACCCGACCGACCCAGGAGGCCGTCACCACGGAACGGGGTATCGACCGGGTCTGGCTGGACGGAAAGGTCGAGGCTCGGCCGTCGCAGGACGAAGACCCGGACCCCACCCAGGGCACGGCGCAAATTCACGCGCCTGACGCCTGGAAGGCCGGGTACGACGGCAAGGGCGTCAAAATCGCCGTCCTGGACAGTGGACTCGACGCCACCCACCCCGACCTGAAGGGCTCAATCGCCGGCTCGAAGGACTTCACGGGTGAGAACTCCACCGACGACCGCCTCGGCCACGGCACGCACGTCGCCTCCACCCTCGTCGGCTCCGGCGCCCGCAGCGGCGGCAAGTACAAGGGCGTCGCGCCCGGAGCGAAGCTGCTGGTCGGACGGGTGCTGAACGGCGAGGGCGACGGCGGCGAGTCGGGGATCATCGCCGGCATGCAGTGGGCGGTGAAGCAGGGCGCCAAGGTGATCAGCATGAGCCTCGGCGGCGACGACACCCCCGGCGTCGATCCGATGGAACAGGCGGCGAACGACCTGTCGGCCTCCTCCGGCGCCTTGTTCGTCATGGCCGCCGGCAACGAGGGCCCCAAGCCGGGGACCATCGACTCGCCCGGCGCCGCCTCCGCGGCGCTCACCGTGGCCGCCGTCGACTCGCAGGACAAGCTCGCCGACTTCTCCAGCCGCGGCCCCGACACGAGCCACGAGCTGAAGCCCGACATCTCCGCCCCCGGCGTGGACATCATCGCCGCGAAGGCGACGCACGGCTCCCTGGGCGACCCGGCCGGCCCGGGTTACGTCCGCATGAGCGGTACGTCGATGGCGACTCCGCATGTCTCCGCTGCCGCCGCGATCCTCGCCCAGGAGCACCCGGACTGGACGGGGCAGCGCATCAAGGCCGCGCTGATGGCCTCCACGGTCGCAATGAACGGCTCCGACTCCCCGTACGAGCGCGGCACGGGCCGCGTCGACCTGGCGCGCGCCATCCGTCAGACGGTGATCGCCGACACGCCGTCGATCTCCTTCGGCCAGCAGCTGTGGCCGCACAACGACGACCAACCGGTGACCAAGACGCTGACCTACCGCAACACCGGGACCGAGCCGGTCACTCTGGACCTGTCCTTGGCGGGCGACGCCCCGGCCGGCATGTTCACCGTGTCGCCGAGCCGCGTGACCGTCCCGGCCGGGGGCACCGCCACCGCCGCTGTCACCGCCGACACCCGCGTCGGTACCGAGGACGGCGCCTACGGCGCCACGATCACGGCGAGCGCGCAGGGCGCCAACGGCGAGAGCGTCCGGACCACCCTCGGGGCCGTCCGTGAGGCGGAGTCGTACGACCTGACGCTCAAGGGCATCGGCCGTGACGGCAAGCCCAACGCCCCGCACCGGCTGGACGTGATCGGTCTGGACAACGGCAAGCAGTGGTTCTTCGCCGACGACGGCAGCAGCCAGGCCTCCGCCAGTAAGACGAAGATCCGCGTACCCAGGGGTCGCTACCTGATCTCCGCCCAGCTGACCCCGGACACGGACGAGCCGGTGGAGGTGACCCAGCTCGTCGCGCCCCGCCTGAACGTGAACAGGACCACGACAGTGACCCTGGACGCCCGCAAGGCCAAGCCCTTCAAGGTCACCGCCCCCGACCCCCGGGCCCGTCTGTCCTCCGGCGCGGTCGTGATCGGTGCGCGCGGGGCCAAGCCGGAGTACGACTACGCCGACTGGCTCGGGCTGGGTGACAACGACGTGTACAGCCGCTACTTCCTCGGCCAGGTCGGACCGTCCGCCCCCGCCGGGGACTTCATCGCCCAGGCCGGCGGCGTCTGGCAGCGCGGCACCACCGGTGACGTGTACGACCTGGTGACCACCCGCAGGGGCTCGTTCTTCACCGGTCTCACCCGCACCTACTCGGCTCGTGGTCTGGCCAAGGTCGTCACCTCGATCGGCTCCAACGCCAAGGGAAGCCTGGCGGCCCCGACGGCGTACTGGAGCACACCGGGATGGCCCGCTCTCTCCGCCGGCCCGGCCGGTGGCACGGGCAGCTTCCGCCCGGTGCCCGCCGCGTCCGTCGTGCACCACGTGTACACGGGTGACGGCCTGCGCTGGGACCTCGGCCCCGGCGTCACCAGCGACTCGATCTCCAGCACCTTCAAGGCGACCGCACCCCGCCGCTACTCGCCCGGCCGCACCTACCGCGAGACGTACAACACCGGCGTGTTCGGCCCGCTCACCACCGACTCCAAGACCGTCGGCGATCCCGGTGCCGTACGTGCGGGAGAGGCCTACGCGGTGTGCGTGCCGATGCTCTCCGACGGAGCGGGCCACGCCAACTACGACGCCGGCACGACACGGTTCCACCTCACTTCAGGCTCCAGGACCATCGCGGACATACCGGCGAACCCCTGCGGGGCCCCCTTGGCGGGCCTGCTGCCGCAGAAAGCCACCTACCGCCTCGCCATCAGCACCTCCCAGTCGGCCGGTTCGGTGACCGTCGGAGGCCGGGCATCGGCGGTATGGACCTTCACCTCGTCCCCGACGGCGGACAACAAGGTCGAACGCCTTCCCCTGTCCGTGGTCCGATTCACCCCGAAGCTGTCACTGACCAGTACGGCGAAGGCGGGCACCGAACTCACGGTGCCGATCCGGCTGCAGGGCCCGGCAGCGAAGCGGGGCGCGGTCAAATCCCTCGTGGTCAAGGTGTCGTACGACGGCGGCCGCACCTGGAAGTCCACCACCGTGCACACGGCCAAGGACGGCAAGCGGCACCTCACCCTCACCAGCCCCGCCCGCCCCACCACGGTCGGCCTCAAGGCCACGCTCGTCGACCGCGACGGCAACACGGTGACCGAGACCCTGCCCAGCGCGTACCGGACGGTCAGGTGACCTGATCGCTCTCCTCACCAGGTCACGGGAAGTTCGGTGACACCACCCGTGAGCGTGGGGCGTACCTCCAGCTCGTCGAGTCCCTTGGCGAGCTGGAGGCCCGGCAGACGACGAGCCAGGGTGGCGAAGACCACGCGCAGCTCGACACGGGCCAGGCTCGCGCCGATGCAGAAGTGCACGCCGTGGCCGAATCCGAGGTGGGTGTGGTCGGAGCGGTCGGGGTCGAAGTTGTCCGCCTCCGGGTAGACGGACGGGTCACGGTTGGCGGAGTTGACCGAAAGGATCACTGCGTCGCCGGACGGGATGGTGACGCCAGCGATGTCGACGTCGGTATGGGCGTAACGCAGCAAACCGAGGTCGCCGGGCGCGCCCATGCGCATGATCTCCTCGACCGTGGCGTCGACCCGGCCGTCGGGGTCGGCGGTCAGCGCCTGCCACCTGTCCGGTCGGGTGAGCAGGAACAAGGTGCCGAGACCGATGCGGTTGACGGTGGTCTCGTGCCCGGCGAACAGCAGGCCGACGCAGAGGCGGACCATCTCCTCGTAGTCGAAGTCCGGGTCGGCGCCCTGTGCACGGACGACGTCGGAGATGACGTCCTCGCCGGGCTGCGCGCGTTTGCTCTCGGCGAGCGAGGTCATGTAGTCGCTGAACTCGGCGCGCGCCCGGTGGGCTTCCTCTCCGATGGTGAGGTTGGCCATGCGTTCCGACAGCGAGGCGAAGTACGGGTGGTCGTCCTCGCGCACGCCGAGCAGCCGGCAGATGACCGCGACCGGCAGGGGGAAGGCCAGTCCGGTATGCAGGTCGACGATGCCGTTCGGGGCGGTGGTGTGCGCTGTGACGAGCTGGTCGACGCAGTCGTCGACCAGGTGCTGCACATGCTCGGAGAGCGCGCGCATGCGCTTGGCCGAGAACGCCGGGGTCAGCAGTCGACGCATCCGGGTGTGGTCGGCCTTCTCGGTGGCGTAGTTACCCGAAGGGCCGTCCTGGACCGCGGCTGTGGTGATGCGGGAGGCCCGCTCGGGCTCGGGATGGGAACGCCCGAGGCGTGGGTCGCTGAGCAGGTCACGGACTTCCGCGAAGCGGGTGACCAGCCAGGCCGGATCCCCGGCCGGTGTGATGACCGGTGTCACCGGTGCCTCCCGGCGCAGCACTTCGTACAGCGGGGCCAGGTCGAGGATGTTCGGCCGGTCGAGGGGCAGTTGGAGACGTTCGTCGGCGATGCTCATGGCTTTCCTCCGGTGATCTTCCGGTGGCTCGACCGTAGCTTTACTGGCAGCATCTGCCAATAAAGCTTTCGGCCAGTCGGCCCACGCCGCGGCCGTGTCTAAGATCCTTCGATGGAGGACTTCAGATCGGGCGGCGGCCGTGCGCCTCGTCGGGGGCGGCCGCCGGTGAGCGACGAGCAACGTGAGCTGCAGCGCCTCGACATCTCCCGCCACGCCGTACGGCTTTTCGCCGAGCGGGGCGTCGCGGCCACCTCGGGAGAGCAGATCGCGCAGACGGCGGGAGTCTCGGAACGTACGCTGTGGCGCTGTTTCCGCACCAAGGAGAGCTGTGTGGAGCCGCTGCTCACGAAGGCGATCGAAGCCTTCCGCGCCGCCCTGCACACCTGGCCGGCGGACACCGAGTTGACGGAGCATCTGCGCGAGGCCTACGAGGTTGTCCCCGACTGGTCGTCCGACACGGACGCCGAGGCGGTGCTCGCCGTGATCCGGATGACCCTGGACGAACCGGCGCTGCGTGCCGCCTACCTGATGCTTCGTGAGCGCGCGGAGGACACGTTCGCCGAGGTGCTGGCCGAACGCACAGGCGTGGAGCCCGACGCGTTCGTCCTCCGCGCGCAGGCTGCCGCCGTGAGCGCCGTGTTCAAAGTGGCGACCGATCGCCTCGCCGTCGACGCGGCCGCATCGGGCATCAGCACGGAAGTCCTGGACCGCCACCGCGAGCAGCTCGCGAACGCACTCAGTCTGGTCACCCGGGGGCTCTCGGATGCCTCCCGGCCCCGGGCTGACGGCTGACCGATCGTCATTTGAGTCATGGGGGCTTCCTCCATCCCTGTTTCAGCCGCCCATTCCAGGGTGGGTCAGCCGCCGAGCCCCGGCGTGCGAACTTGCCGCCGCAGCCTCACTCGTTGGCGCTGCAAGGAGGCCGGGCTAGGCCGGCGCTGCAGAAGAAGGGCCTGCGGGGGCCCGCCTCTTCGCCCGGCAGGTTTCGTCATACTGGACCCGCTTTCCGCTGGGCACTGTCGAAGGCGGTGACAGGATCCTGACCGGCGTGATTCCAAGGGAACTCGGTGACCACGCCCCCCAGCGAGCGGAAGACGGGTGCGGCGAGCGGCGCCCGCCTGGCCGCGACCAGCGAGAAGGCGAGAAGGTTGAGATCACGCAGGGCCTCCGCGTGGACCAGTTGGCCCGTCTGCGGCCACTGGGCAGCAGCATTCCTCAGCACGGTATCCGCCTCCTGCCCGGACCAGAAATGGTCGGCCATCAGGGCGTTGACGCCACCGTGGGCCACGGTCCGCAGGTATCGGTGGACCAGGGAGAACAGAGGCAACCCCACGATGGGCGCTGTGATCGGCGTCGACGTCCGCACGCGGTCGACGAACTCCAGAGCCTGAGCGTGGGAACCGCACTCGTCAGGGGAGAGATAGCCGTACATCTGCAGATGGGCCTCGCGATGCCACCGATCCCGTGCGGCGATCTCTTTCCATACGGCGAAGACCTCCTCGCGAGGGTGTCGCCACTGCCTGAGCAGTCCAAGGCGTGCCACCCATGGGCTGGGATCGGAGGGGTCCAGGCGAGCAGCCTTGTGGCACGCTTGCAGGGCGTCCGTGACCTCGCTGTGGGACAGGGCGGAATGGGCGCCGCGGACCATGGCGCCCCATGCGAGCAGGTTGTGCACGTCGGGACTGCCGGGCGACTGCTCGATGAGGGCGTACTGGCTGCCAGCGCTGATCGTGGCGCCCAGGACTGCGAGGCGGTGAGCGCGCCGGTCCCAGTCCCGGCCGGCGTCGTGGAGCAGCCGCTTCACGATCGGCTCTGTCAGGGGACGCCCTCGCGGGTTATGCCTGATATCGAACTGACGACATGCCTTGCCGAGGTCGGAGTCGTCGAGTTCCGGGGCCAGATGGGGGGTCGGTCTTCTACGGTTGAAGATCACAGTTCTGAGTTCCTGCACGGATCGGGGACGGACGTACTTCCGTATGGGCATGGACAGATACCGTGCGGCGAGCGGCGGCCAGCCGGTGCGAGAGCGTCACCGAACCAAACCTCGTCGACTGGGCTTTCGCGTCGGCCTCGGCCGTCGCCGGTCCCCAGAGCAGGGTTGGTACGGCCCGGTCCGGCGCCGGTGGCATCCCGACCGCGAAGTCGACCCATGCCAGCAACACCACCGCCGTGTCGCCGTGTGCCGACGATGGCGAGTCCTGGGGGCGCGACGCGGGATTCACTGGCGGTAGCCAACGGGGCGATCCTTCCAAGGGGAATCCTGAGACCCGCCAGCCGTCGTCGGCGAGTGCGTCCGTGGCAAGTCCTGATGGGCTGCCGCTCCCCGTACATTCGATGAGCGGACGATATGTGTCAAGCGGCGAACGGATAGCGTCCGTTGGTCTAAGCTTGACCAGCCTTTGGCGAAGTCCCTGGCCTGCCGCAGGATGTACGCGCCGGACTCGGCGAAGGCTGTAGGCACCTGTGCGGGGGCTGATATAGCCGATCTTGGTGGTGCTTCGGGACCACTTCAGGTCGGCGCTGCAAGCGGCCAGTAGTGGGCCGGCACCCAGGGTGGCGGTGCCCACACCGAGGCCTCTGAGGGCGGAGAAGCGAGTGAGCTGGTCGGCGGGGTGTCCCATGGCGGCTCCCAAGGGCCTTCGTCCGCAGGGGCGAACACTGCAACGGCATGCCGCGTGATGGGTGCCTTTTTTCCTCGGGCGACCGGCAGACCTTCAGCCAGTGCCGGATCATCGCCCGGCAGGACACCGTCCTGTGCAAGGCACCGGTCGCGACCGGCAGTACCGGCAGTACTTCGTCGGCTGTTACGTCGAGGGCGCGATCGACTTCATCTTCGGCAACGCCACCGCCGTCTTCGACGGGTGCAACATAGCCATGCGCAACTGGGTCGGCGGCACGGTGCTCGCGCCGAACACCGACAAGAGCCAGAAGTACGGCATCCTGATCGCCAGCAGCACGATCTACACCAACGGTGTACCGGCCAACACGATGTACCTCGGCCGCCCCTGGCACAACTCGGTCGACGCCTCGCCCCAGGCCGTGGTCCGCAACTCCACGATCAACTCCGGAGTCACCGCGGCTCACCCCTGGACCGACATGACCACCGACTATTCGTGGACGCAGGCCCGGTTCAAGGAGTACAAGAACACGGGTGCCGGCGCGGGCACCGGCACGAACGCGCCTCAGATGTCGGACTCCGAGGCTGCCGACTACACCGCCGACAAGTACCTGGCGGGCACGGACGGCTGGAGCCCGGTCTTCCACAGCTGACCGCTTCGGAGGCGACGGTCCCACCGCCCAAGCGAGGCCCTTGAGCCAGCGGCGTGACCGAGTCTCTCGGGGTGGCGGGTGCAGCGCGGCTGCACCCGCCACGCACGCGCGGGCCCGAGCGTCCTGGCGGACGAGCAGGGTCATTGACCGTGTGTCCCGCATGTCGAAACTTCGCGCATGGCCTGGCGGACAAGCAGCGGGGGCAGGGCGCTCCGGGCTTCGACCTACCGCAGTAGTAGGCGGGCGCCCGGAGAAGTACCGCGTATTCGGTAGGCGCTCATGCCGTTTCAGCAGTCGAAACTGCCAGCAGCGGCACGACGACCCGGCGGCACCTTCAAAGGCAGCCTGAGCAGGTACCCGAGACCGATATGGAGTCTGCCGTGGCTACCTTCCTCTTCCGACTGGGCCGCTGGGCTTTCCGACGACGCTGGTACGTCGCCCTTCTGTGGGCCGGCGTCCTGGCCTGTGTGGGGTTGGGCGCCCTCAAAGCTCCCGGCACCACTGACCAGGAGTTCTCGATGCCTGGGATCGAGTCCCAGAAGGCATTCGATCTCATGGAGGAGCGCTTTCCCGGGGCGGCTGCGGACGGGGCTACCGCTCGGGTGGTGTTCGTGGCTCCTGATGGCCAGAAGGTGACTGCGGCCGACAACCGCAAGGCCGTCGAGGAGGCGGTGGACTCGTTGGGTGACGGGTCGCAGGTGGCTGGTGTGGCGGATCCGTTCGAGTCGCAGGCGGTGAGCAAGGACGGCTCGACGGCGTATGCGACGGTCACCTACAAGGTGAAGTCCGAGGAGGTCACCGACGCCAGTCGTACGGCGGTGGACAAGGCTGCTGAGCAGGCGCGTGAGGCCGGCCTGACGGTTGAGGCGGGCGGCTCGGCGATGGACAGCGGTGGTGGGCCGGGTGGAGTCGCCGAGATCATCGGTATCTCGATGGCCGCGGTTGTGCTGCTGATCACCTTCGGTTCACTGGCTGCCGCCGGACTGCCCCTCCTGACGGCCATTATCGGTGTCGCCATCACCATGTTCACGATCACCCTGCTGGGCAGTGCCCTGGGGCTGTCCACGAGCACTGGCACCCTGGCGATGATGTTGGGGCTGGCGGTCGGCATCGACTACGCCCTGTTCGTCGTCTCCCGCTACCGCGAGGAGCGAGCCAAGGGCCACTCCCCACAGGAAGCGGCCGGGCTGGCCGTCGGCACAGCCGGGTCGGCGGTGGTCTTCGCCGGGCTCACCGTGGTCATAGCCCTGGCCGGTCTCGCGGTGGTCGGCATTCCGATGCTGACCAAGATGGGCCTGGCCGCCGCTGGCGCGGTCGTGGTCGCCGTGCTCATCGCCCTGACGGTCGTCCCGGCTCTCCTCGGCTTCTGGCCGAACGCCGTGCTGCCTCGCACCGCGCGTAGGGGGGCCAGGCGAGCCAAGAAGGCCAGGGTGCCTACCAGGACTCTGCTCGTCAGGAGAGCTGTGGCGGGGAAGAAGGCCGTATCAGGCCGCACAGTCCTGTCAGGCGAGGCGGCACTGGGCGAGCACCGCCTGCCGGGCGGCGAGGGCTCGTCCGATGCAGAGGCACCCAAGGACAACCTCGGTACCCGCTGGGCGCGTTTCGTGCTGCGTCGCCCGCTCCCTGTTCTGATCCTCGGCGTTCTGGGCCTCGCCGCCCTTGCGTTGCCGGCGACGGGCCTGCAGCTGGGAATGCCCGGTGACGAGGCCAAGTCAACCGCCACCACCGAGCGCCGGGCCTACGACGCGCTCGCGGACGGCTTCGGCCCCGGCTTCAACGGACCGCTGACCATCGTCGTGGACGCCAAGGGCGCCGCGGATCCGAAGGCCGCGGTGAGCACGATCAGTGAGGAGGTCTCCGACACCAAGGGCGTCGTCTCGGTCTCGCAGGCGCGCTTCAACGAGGCCGGCGACACCGCGGTCTTCAGTGCGACGCCGTCCACCAGCCCGACGGACGCGAAGACCAAGACGCTGGTCAAGACGATCCGCGCCGAACGCTCCGCGACCGAAGCCGCTGCGGACGGTGTCACCTTCGAGGTCACTGGTACTACGGCCTTGAACATCGACATTGCGACCAAGGTGCAGGGCGCACTGATCCCGTATCTGATCACCATCGTCGGCCTGGCGGTCGTTCTCCTGCTGATCGTCTTCCGCTCCCTGCTCGTCCCGCTCAAGGCGGCCTTCGGCTTCCTCCTCTCCGTCCTGGCGGCCCTCGGTGCAGTGGTGGCGGTCTTCCAGGAGGGGCATGGTGCGAGCCTGTTCGGGGTGGAGCAGACCGGGCCGATCATGAGCATGATGCCGATCTTCCTGGTGGGCATCGTCTTCGGACTCGCGATGGACTACGAGGTCTTCCTCGTCTCCCGGATGCGGGAGTCCTACGTACATGGGGAGTCGGCGCGCGAGGCTGTGGTCTCCGGATTCCGGCACAGCGCCCGCGTGGTGGTCGCCGCCGCACTGATCATGATCGCTGTCTTCGCCGGCTTCATCGGCGAGAGCGACTCCATGATCAAGATGATCGGCTTCGGTCTGGCGACGGCTGTGCTCTTCGACGCCTTCGTCGTCCGCATGGCCCTCGTGCCTGCGATCCTCAGCCTGCTCGGCGATAAGGCCTGGTGGCTGCCCAAGTGGATGGACCGGATTCTGCCGCGCGTCGATGTCGAGGGCGAGACCCTCAATCGTCGTCCGGCGGAGCACGAAGTTGAGGCTCTGGCTCCGGAGGACCCGGTGCGCGCGGGCGTCTGATCAGGAGACCGGCTCTCCTAAGTCCGCCCGCGGTGAACGCCGCGGGCGGACTTCGCAGGCTGGCGACCTTCCACCATAGAGCTCGGTTTGCCCCGGGCCCGATGCCTACCAGCCGATCTCACCCAGCCCTGCCACAGCGAACAACTCCGGAGAGCGACCGTCGTGATCACCATTCTCCTCATGGACAACCAGACCCTGCTTCGCCTCAGCTTCCGCGCGTTGCTGGATGCTCAGCCCGACATGACTGTCGTCGGCGAGGCCGCAGACGCCGCCGAAGCGGTCCGCAAGAGCGCTGAACTGAGCCCCGACGTCGTCCTGATGGATGTCCACGACCCGGGCATGGACAGCATCGAGGCCATCCGGCGCATTGCTCAGAGAGCCGTACTCCCGCAGAACTTCGGCTCCGTCGGGGCGGGGAAACGCATGCCCAGTGTCCTGGTCCTGACAACGCTGGACGTCGACGAGTACGCCTATGAGGCCTTGCGTGCCGGCACCAGCGGATTCCTGTCCAAAAATGCGTCGCCGGACGAACTGATCGCGACGATCCGGATGCTGGCGGCTGGAGACGCCGTCATCGCACCCGGCCTGACCCGCAAGTTCATCGACGCGGTCGCCCGTTTCCTTCCCCACTGCGTTCCGCAGCCGGAGCGGAATCTCTCGGAGCTCACAGCCCGTGAACGCGAGATCCTCATCGCTGTGGCCGCCGGCTGGAGCAATGCCGAGATCGGCGAACGCCTGCACGTCGCTGAGAGCACGGTCAAGTCCCATGTGAGTCACATGCTCGCCAAGATCGGGGCCCGCGACCGGGTCCAGGCCGTGGTCTTCGCTTACGAGGCGGGTCTGGTCCGGCCCTGTGTCGCCACTGCGCCGGATCCGCCGCACTCCGCGGTACGCCGCGTCGGCCTGCCTCAACAGCCGACCGGCGCTGTGAGGACAGTTGATCACAGGAACACTCGCCAGCTCTGCCGGTGAAGGTGGTTCGGGTCCGAGGCGATCGCGTCCGTCCCGCCACCGGTCCGTCACCTTCGGCCTTTCGGCGCACTGTGCGCGAGCACTCAACCCCTACTGCTCCTGCGCCTCGCCGGGACACATGTCGGCGCCTCCGAGCCGGAGCATGGACCGGTGGAGTTGGTCGCCGGTCAGCGGCGGTTCGGGGAGGAGATGGGCGCGGTCTGCGCGGAAGGCGTCGAGCATCAGATAGAGGTGGCGGCGCCAGTTGTCGGGTGCGATGCCATGGGTTGCGTGGGCGATCCGGGTATGGGACCAGACGACGTACGCCAGGTCTTCAGGGGTGATGTCGGTGCGTAGGGTGCCCTGACGCTGTGCACGCTCGACGATGTGGGTCGCGAGTTGTGCGATACGGCGTTGAACCTCATCCAGGCCTGCTGACTCGGGCAGGCGCACCGACGCCAAGTCGCCCAAGCCCCGGTCGTCGGCCAGCAGCTCACACGTCGTCTCCAGGTAGAGCCGGAAGCCTTCCCACGCGTCCTCTGCCGCCGCCGCTCGCTCGGCCGCCTCGTGCCAGAGACGCAGCTTGTGCACGAAGATCGCCTGGAGCAGTTCCACCCGCGTCGGGAAATGCCGGTACAGGGTGCCGATGGCCATGCCGGCGCGGCGTGCCACCTGCTCAAGCGGAGCGTCCAAGCCGCGTGCGGAGAAGATGTCCCGCGCCGCGGCCAACAAAGCGTCACGGTTGCGCTGTGCGTCGCGCCGCAGGGGCGGCCGCGCCGTGTCGCTGGCGCTCTCCATCTCGGCAGGCATGCCTCGACCCTATCAATCGGAGGATGCCCTCATGTTACGGTTCTCCTCAACCTGAGGGCACCCTCACATTTGGAGAGGCCGTGAGCAAGACCGAGAACGCCGCGCCCAAACTTCCTCCCGTCAAGGTATTCCGGCTGATGAATCGGGTGATACGCCCGCTGCTCGCATCACGCCTGCACCGCCTGATCAGCGGGCGTGTGATGCTGCTGAGTTACACCGGCAGGAAGACTGGGCGTGACATAACCGTCCCCATCTCCTACTTCGCCTGGGATCCCGGCACGGTCCTGGCCATGTCCAGCCAGCTGAGCTGGATCCCGAATCTGCGCACAGGCCCCACCGTCCGGCTCCGTATCCGCGGCCGCGAACACGACGCGGTTCCCACGGTGTTCGAGGAGCACATCGCGATCGCCGAACTGCTGGCGGAGTTCGCCCGCCGCAACGGACCGCGGGCGGCCAAGGCCCTGATGCTCGGCCTTCCTGGCGATCGCCAGCCGGCGCCGGAGGAACTGCGTGCGGCCAGCCAGAGGACACGCTTGGTTGTCTTCCGCCTGGCTCAGTGAGTGGTGTGCATCGCGTACTGATCACGGGTCTTCCGTAGGTGGCGGCGTGGAGTGGATCGCGCCTTGCCGGACGGAACTGGGGACGGCCACTGCGGAGTTGGTCGAGCAGCCACAGGGGTCCAGGAGGGAGGGGCAGAGCTGCTGATCATGGGGCGGGGCCTCAAAAGATCCTGGCGATCGGGCGGCACACCAGCACCCAGGTCCAAGCAATAGCGCTGGGTGAGGAGTTGGGTCCTCAGGCGGCTGTGCCGGAACCGAGCGTCAATCGATGCACGAGCCTGCGGCGTGCGGCGGACTCGGTCGTTCCTACGTACCTCGACTTCCTCGGAGTAATCCACACTGAGCCCGGCCTCGACGGCGACCTCTCGGCCCGGGACCAGATGCTCGACGCCCCGTGGAGTGGCTGAGCAAGGCGACGTGCCGGAATCCTTCGTCCAGCGGGGCCCAGCGGACCGGACGTGTCTTGTCTGCGTCTACCCGGACGTCGCGGTCGAGGCCGGTGGAAGTTCGTCCTGCCAGACCAGGAGCAAGGCACCAAAAGATCTTGCCGCCGTGTCCCGAACGGGCTGGGACAAATAGTCCCTGCGGTAGTGACGCAGAACCGCCGTGTGCCGCCGGTCGCCTCCAGGGGTCGGCGGCACACGACTGTGCAGGCATTCAGGACGGCGCCTACTGCCGACTTGTTCGCTGTGGGAATCAAGACGGCTTCCGTGTGAGGCGCTGCTGGCTGGTAAGTGATCAGGCAAGTGGCTCATATGGGGCGCAAGTTGTAGGCGCGACAGCCCCGTGACCTGCACATCGGCACGAGGTCGCGAAGTAGCTGTGCAGGCGCGAACAAGCGATGCCGTACTGCGATTTCAGTAGGAGCTCCAGCACGTTCAGTAGGGCCGACTGACAGCACAGGCAGGACGACCGGGGAGGGGCTCTCGCGAAAGGCTGGGCATGCACGCGGGACCGGAGGCGACCTTCCCCTAATCGTCTCCGGCTCGCGTCGCGATATCCCCACGTCCGCCGAGCACGGCGGCCCCCACAGCCCGTGAGGAACTTTTATGACCAGTACGGCGCCCGACGCTCCCGACTTCCCCTTCCGGCGCACCAGCGTTCTCCACCCCGAGTCCGCGGAGGGAGCGCCGCAGATCAAGTGCCCGGTGACCCGCGTGACGACCCCTGCCGGCGATCCCGCCTGGCTGGTTACCGGATACGACGAGGTGCGCGAGATCTACGCCGATGACAAGCGCTTCCTGCGTTCGCACCACGCCCCGGAGACGGCGCCCCGCATCACCCAGGCCTTCTTCCTGGGCGGCCCCACGCTGAACTACGGCAGGGAGCAGCAGGACCACGACCGGATGCGCCGGATGCTGGTGCCCGCGTTCTCGGTTCCCCGTATCCGGCGGCTCACCGAGCAGATCCACACGTTCATCGAGGAGTGCCTGGACGGCATGGAGGCGGCACGTCAGGCCCGGCCGGACCAGCCCGTGGACCTGTTCGAACTTCTGGCGAGCCGCCTGCCCGCCATGGTGGTCTGCGCGATGCTCGGGGCACCGGTCAAGGACCACGTCAAGTTCCATGACTGGTCGCAGCGGCTCGGCGCCGTCCACGGTGGCGACGACGGTAAGGCCGCCATGGGTGAGTTCATGGCCTATACGAGCCAGTTGGCCGACTTCAAGCGCGAGAACCCGGGAACCGACGCCATCTCGGACATCCTGGCCATGCAGGCCGAAGACCCCTCGTTCACCGACCGGGACGTGGCGATGATCGCGGCGGTCCTGCTGTCCGCGGGTGTGGACACGACCACCGACCGGATCGGTATGGGATCGGTGTGGCTGCTGTCCGACACGAGTCGGCGGGACTGGCTGGCGGCCGATCCGGATGCCCGGGTGAACGGAACGGTCGAGGAGATCCTGCGGATCGCCGCTCCGGGCGGTGTCGGTATGTTGCGCTACGCGGACGAGGACGTGGAGGTGGGCGGCGTCACCGTCGCCCGTGGCGAGGCGGTACTGCTGGGCAACGACGTGGCCAACCGAGACGCTGCCAAGTTCGAGAACCCTGACGAGTTCGACCCGAGCCGCAGCCCCAACCAGCACGTCTCCTTCGGCTACGGACCACGCGTGTGCATCGGCTCGAGCCTCGCCCGCACCGAGCTCCGCATGGTCTTCCCCGCCCTGCTGCGCCGCTTCCCCGACCTGCGTCTCGCCGTCGACGTCGACGAGATCGAACTCCGTTACGACCAGCACGTCACCGGCGGCGTAGGCAGTGTCCCCGTCCTCTGGTGAGCGTGCCCATCGAATCGACCTCCGTCTAGACCGGAGCCCTTGATCCGTCCGGGCGCGATGACCGCGCGCCCGGAGCCACAGGCATACCCCAACGTCCCTGTACGGCCGGTCCGTTGCATGCCGTGCGGACGAACCCCCACAACCCGAGGAGCAAGCATGACTGTGTCTGCCACCGGAGAGACCGTCCTTCCCCCCTTCCCCGTACCCCGTCCCGCAAGCTGCCCGCTGCAGATGGCTCCCGAGTACGGCGAATGGGTCGCGCAGGAGGGCTTGGAGCGGACCGTACTGGCCGATGGAACCCCCGTATGGGCGGTGAACCGGTACGCGGACATCAAGGAGGCGCTCGCCGACGAGCGGCTCAGCGCGGACGGCCGTAACCCCAACATGCCCGGACCGGGTACCGGCCCCGACGGCACACCGTCCTTCCCGAGGATGGACGACCCGGAACACAACCGGATCCGCCGCATGTTCACGAAGGACTTCACCGTCAAGCGGATCGAGGCGATGCGGCCCGGTATCCAGAAGATGGCGGACGACCTCCTCGACACCATGACCGCCAAGGAAGGCCCGGCGGACCTGGTCCAGGAGTACGCGCTGCCGCTGCCGTCCCTGGTGATCTCCCTCCTGCTCGGAGTGCCCTACGACGACCACGAGTTCTTCCAGAACCACACCATGCTCGTCCTGCGCTCCGGCGTGTCGAAGGAGGAGATGATGGGGTCGCGGAGGGCGATGTTCTCGTACCTGCTCGACCTGGTCGAGCGAAAGGAGCGCGAGCCGGCCGACGACCTGCTGAGCCGACTGGCGCAGGAGCAGATCCTCACCGGGCAACTCCGGCGCGAGGAAGCCGTGGTGAGCGCGAGCGCTCTCCTCGTCGCGGGGCATGAGACCACCGCCAACATGATCGCGTTGAGTACCCTGGCCCTGCTCCAGCACCCGGATCTCCTTGCCCGGATCCGCGACACCGACGACCCCAAGGTGGTCGCGAACGCGGTCGAGGAACTGCTGCGCTACCTGACGATCGTGCACAGCAACGTCTTCCGCGTCGCCACCGAGGACCTCACCCTCAGCGGGACGCGGATCAAGGCCGGCGAGGCCGTGTCGATGAATCTGCCCGCCGGGAACTGGGACCCCGCCTACACCACGGACCCCGGGACCTTCGACCTCGACCGGGACACCCGCGGCCACCTCGCCTTCGGCTACGGCACCCACCAGTGCGTCGGACAGCAACTCGCTCGCGCCGAACTGCAGATCGCCCTGCCCACCCTGCTGCGCCGACTGCCGGAGCTGAGCCTGGCGGTGCCGGCCGAGGAACTGACCTTCCGCAACGACATGATCGTCTACGGCCTGTACTCGCTGCCCGTCACCTGGTGACCCCCCACCCCCCCACTCACACCCAGGACCTGAGGAAAAACACCATGCATGTTGTACTTGACGAGCCCAAGTGCGTCGCCTCCGGGCAGTGCGTCATGGCCGCCCCCGACGTCTTCGACCAGCGTGACGAAGACGGCATCGCGATCCTGCTGAACGAGAACCCCGGCGACGAACTGCACGCAGGGGTGCGCGAGGCGGCCGCCATCTGCCCCGCCGCCGCGATCCTCCTGGCCGAGAAGTGAAGCGCGTCGTCATCGTCGGTGCCTCGGCCGCCGGACTCGCGGTAGCCGAGACACTCCGACGGGAAGGCTTCGACGGCACCCTCACCCTGATCGGCGACGAACCGTACCTGCCCTACGACCGACCGCCTCTGTCGAAGCAACTCCTGACCGGGGACTGGGACGCGGAGCGGCTCGCGCTCCGCACTCCCGCCGACGTGACCGGCCTGGAGCTGGACATGCTCCTGGGCGTTCCCGCGACCGGCCTCGACCTGGCGGACCGCACGGTGCAGCTGGGCGACGGCACGCCGGTGCCGTACGACGGACTGGTCATCGCGACCGGCGTACGACCGCGCCGCCTGCCCGGCGAGGGGGCGCACGTCCTACGCACCTTGGACGACGCGCTCGCGCTGCGGGGCGTGTTGAAGCCGGGCCGACGCCTGGTGGTGGTCGGCGCGGGGTTCCTGGGAGCCGAGGTGGCCGCGGTCGCCCGACAGCGCGGCTGCGACGTGACTCTTCTGGAACCGTCCCCGGTGCCGTTGGCGCATGCCGTGGGCGACGAGGTCGGCCGAGTGCTGACGCGGGCCCACCTGGAGCACGGCGTGAGCCTGCGCTGCGGAGTCAGCGTCACCGAGGTCGCGGAGCACGGCGTACGGCTCGCCGACGGGGAACTGGTCGAAGGCGACGCGGTGTTGGTCGCCGTCGGCTCGCTGCCCAACACCGAGTGGCTCGAAGGCAGCGGCCTGTCCACCGGCGATGGCGTGATGTGCGACGAGTACTGCGAGGCCGCGCGGAACGTGTACGCGGCCGGCGACGTCGCCCGCTGGTGGAACCCGCTCTTCGACACCGTGATGCGCATCGAGCACCGCACCAACGCCGCGGAGCAGGGCATGGCCGCCGCGCGCAACCTGCTCAACCCGGAGAGCCGCAAGCCGTTCGCGCCGGTGCCGTACTTCTGGTCAGACCAGTACGACATGAAGATCCAGGCGTACGGCTACCTGCGGGGGCACGACGAAGTCGCCGTGGTCGAGGGCGATGTGACGGATGGTCGGTTCCTGGCCGTCTATCGCACGGGCGACCGGCTCGTCGGCGCCCTGGCGGTCGGTATGCCGCCCAAGGCCATCCGGCAATGGCGGCAGGCCATCGCCGTTCGCGCCACCTGGCGTGACGCCGTACCGGACCGGTCGGCGGCTGCTGTCTGAGTCGCTTCGCTCAATAACGGCTGCGAGGCGCCCACGAGCCTCGCAGCCGCCACCACTACACGGCCCCCCGGCCTTCTCCCCGGCCGTTGTCACAGGCCACCCCTCACAGAGGCCAGTCCATGCATCCGACACATCCCTCCGCCCTCGACACCAAGGGCGCGGCGCAACCCAGGCTGAACGTCCTGGTCGCTGTTCTGACGTTCGCCGGCATCGCGGTCGCGTTCACGCAGAGCATGGTCTTCCCGATTGTTCCTCTGCTGCCGGGTCTGTTGAGCGCTGGATCGGCGGACACGGCGTGGGCCGTCACCGCCACACTGCTGTCCGGCGCCGTGGCCACGCCGGTCATGGGCCGTCTCGCCGACATGTACGGCAAGCGCCGCATGGTTCTGCTCGGCATAGTTGTGCTGGCGGCGGGATCGGTGCTCTGCGCGCTGAGTGAATCCCTTGCCCCGTTCCTCGTGGGACGCACACTGCAGGGCCTTGCGGCGCCCGTAGTCCCGCTCGGCATCAGCATCATGCGAGATCTGCTGCCCACCGAGAAAGTGCCTGGTGCCACGTCCGTCATGTCCGGCTCTCTGGGAGTCGGCGGCGCCGTGGGCCTGCCCGTTTCCGCCTTGATCGTCGACAACTTCGACTGGCACGTCCTGTTCTGGGCCGCCGCAGCGTTCGGTGTCGTCGCCGGAGCGCTCGTCGTGCTGCTGGTGCCCGAGTCGACGGTGCGGGCGGGAGGACGCTTCGATCTGACCGGCGCCCTCGGTCTGGCGGTCGGCCTGGTCTGCCTGCTGCTCGCGGTCTCCAAGGGCGAGGACTGGGGATGGGACAGCGGCAACACTCTCGGCCTGTTCGCAGGAGCCGCGGTTGTCCTTTCTTGGTGGGGCTGGTTCCAACTGCGCTCCCCACAGCCCCTGGTGAACCTGCGCACCGCCGCCCGCCCTCAGGTGCTGTTCACCAACCTCGTAGCGCTGGCGATCGGGTTCTCGCTGTTCGTGATGAGCCTGGTCCTGCCACAGCTGCTTCAGACACCGGAGTCCACCGGCTACGGGCTGGGCCAGTCCCTGGTGGTCGTCGGCCTGGTCATGGCTCCTTCGGGACTGGTCATGTTGGCCACCACGCCGCTGTCCTCCCGGCTCACCCGGGCCAAGGGGCCGAAGGTCACCCTCATGGTCGGATCCGTGATCACGGGAGCCGGATATCTGCTGGCCATGGTGATGATGTCCGAGATCTGGCAGCTGATCGTGGCCTCCTGCATCGTCGCCGTGGGCGTCAGCCTCGCACTCGGCGCGCTGCCCGGACTCATCATGGGCGCCGTACCGGTGTCCGAAACCGCCGCCGGCAACAGCCTCAACGCTCTGATGCGTTCCATCGGCAACACCGTCTCCAGCGCTGCTGCGGGCGTGATCCTCGCCCACATGACCGTCAGCTTCGGAGATGAGGTCCTGCCGTCCGAGAACGGTCTGCGTGCCGTCCTGGCCATCGGTGTCGGCTCTGCCGCCCTCGCTCTCGCCGTCGCGGGCTTCATCCCGCGTCAGAAGCCGGCCGCCCTACCTGAGGAAGTGTCCGCGTCGGCGGAGACGGCAGCCAGAAGGCCCGTCGCCGACGCCGACTAGGTGCCGTGAAGCAGCCCGCACGGCCCCCCACACCTGACAGAACACCTCCCTGAGGAGAAGCATGCAGTTGTTGCTTGCCCAAGCCGCGAACGAACCGACGACCGGCGTCGCCGGCTGGGCCCTCGACCTGATCGACTCACTCGGTGCAGTGGGCCTCGCAGTGCTCTCCGCTCTGGACAGCATGACCTCGGTCCTGCCTGTCGACGTGCTGCTACCGCTGGTCGGGTACTCCGCCACCCAGGGCGGCATCCTCATCGCCACCGCCATAGCCTGCGCCACCGCGGGATCGGTCACAGGCTTCCTCGTCCTGTACACCGTCGGGGCGCGGCTCGGCCGTGACCGTTCGCGGGCGATGCTGACGAAAATCCCGGGCATCAAGGGCGAAGGCGTCGACCGCGCCGAGGCGTGGTTCGCCCGGCACGGCACGAAGGCGGTGCTGTTCGGCCGAATGCTACCGGGTGTCCGTTGCTTCATCTCAATCCCGGCCGGGGTGGAGCGGATGCCGTTGCCGAAGTACCTGCTGTTCAGCGCACTCGGCAGTCTGATGTGGAATTCCACCTTGCTTCTCTCCGGCTACCTGCTCGGTGAAAATTGGCACCGCATCACCGACGTCGTCGGCATGCTCCCGTACGTCCTCATCGGCGCCGTGGTCGTGGCCGTCCCGATCGTTCTCCTCAAGCGCCGACGCCGTCGGCAGGGGAAGACCGCCGCGGTCCCGTCCGCCTTGCCCGTTCGGTCCGGTAGCAGCCGCCGGAAGCGGAAGGTCGCTGCGGTCCTGGCCGTCCCGATCGTTCTCCTCAAGCGCCGACTCCGTCGCCAGGGGAAGACCACTGCTGTCCCGTCCGACCCGCCCGCGCTGTCCCACTCGTCGGGCCGCAGCAGCCGGAACCAGAAGATCGCCGGGATCTTGGCCGCCCCGTCCGTCCTCCGGCGTCGCAACCGTCGGAAGAAGGTTGCTGAGCCTGCGGTGACCGAGAACGAGCACGTCGAGGTGACTCAGCCGTGAATGACGGACGCAGACTGGGGTCGACGGACTACGAGATCAGCCCCATTGGTCTGGGCTGTCTGCAGTTCGCCCAGGGCCGGGGCGTGGCGGGCCGGATCTTCTCACCGCTGGACGCGACCACGACGCGTGAGATCGTCGGCGCGGCGCTCGCCGGCGGGGTGAACTGGTTCGACACCGCCGAGGTGTACGGCCGCGGCGCCTCCGAACAGGCCCTGACGACAGCTCTCCGGGACAACCGGGTGACAACCGACGAGGTCTTGATCGCCACGAAGTGGGCTCCCTGGCTGCGACGGAGCGCGAGCATCGAGCGAACGATTTCCGATCGCTTCCGGGCGCTGCAGGGGTACCCGATCGGTCTCCACCAGATCCACGGCCCCCACGGCAGCCTGTCGTCGATGCGGGTGCAGCTGCGGGCGATGGCCCGGCTTGCCCGGGAGAACCGCATCGGCGCCGTCGGGGTCAGCGACTTCTCGGCGCAGCAACTACGCGAAGCCGCCGAGATCCTCCGCCAGGAGGGCGTCACCCTCGCCTCCAACCAGACCCGGATCAGCCTGCTGGACCGCGACATCGAGCACAACGGCGTTCTGCAGACCGCCCGCGACCTCGGTATCACCCTGATCGCCTACTCGCCGCTGTGCCGCGGCGTCCTCACCGGTCGGCTCCACGAGGACCCGGCGCACGTGCAGGCGCAGTCCCGGAGCCGGCGCCGACGCAATCCGCACCTGCGCGGGGAGGGCCTGGCACGGACCCGGCCTCTGATCGAAGAGATGCGTGCGATCGCGCACGCCTACGACGTGAGCGTGACCCAGGTCGCGTTGAACTGGCTGATCACCTTCTACGGCGACACGGTCGTCGCGATTCCGGGTGCCTCCCGGCCCCGTCAGGCGGAAGAAGCAGCCGCCGCGATGGAGTTGAAGCTGACCGGGAAGGAACTCGAGCGGCTGGCGGTCGCCGGCGAGCGCGTGAGGTGAAACGGGAGCGGCGCTCGGCCCGAGTGGTGTGACGGAGCTGACCCGCGCTGTCCGAGGAGGGACAGACGCGGGTCAGCCTGCGCGACATGTGCAAGGTGACGCGGGGCAGGAGGCTACTGGACGAGCTCCCAGTCCTGGGAACCGTCCGTGGTCGCGGTCTGCAAGGTCAGCTGTGCTCCGGCGGAGGCGCCGGTCAGGTAGAGGCTGGTGTTCTTGACGGACTGCAGTTTGTAGAAGCCGTCGCTGGTCTTGATGAGGTTCCAGCTGCCCGTGCTGCTGTTGTCCACCCACTGGCCGATCTTCTGACCGGCCGTCGCGTTGCCCGTCCAGATGGCCGCCGCACGTCCACCTGACTTGTTCAGCAGCGTCACACCGCCACTGGGTTCCGTCGTCAGGTGCCAGAACTGGGTGTCCGCGTTCGCCGCCGAGCCGGGGGCCTCCAGACGGACGTCGGGCACGTCGCCGTTGCCGAGGTTCGCGTCGTTGGTCTTGTTTCCCGTGCCGATCACCTGGTCCGTTTTGCGGTTCACCAGCTGGTAGTAGGCGCCGGCGGTGTGGCCGAGGTCGACTTCGGCGAACTTGAGTGTGGATGTGCCCTGGTTGTTGAGAATGGAGATGCGGCCGGTGCCCTCCACGTACTGCAGGTTACGGCTGTAACCGGCCTGCGAGGTGGTCTGGTACTCCTTCCACGTCCCGTCGCTGCGTCCGCTCGCGTTGACCCAGACGCTGCCGCTGCCCGCGGCGTTGTAGACCAGGCGGCCACCGGGGAGCCTGATGAGCACCGGGCTGCCACTCATTGCAAGAGTGTGTGAACCGGTGTCCACAGCAAGGGAGTTGACCCCCGTGCCCGTGGTTGACCCGGTGTAGAACTTCAGTGGGTCATCGGCGATCTTGTACCGGGTGTTGGCTCCGCCGCCCCAGTACTCGTAGGTGATCATCCACTTGCCGTCCGTCGTCCGGACGACGTTCGTCATGCCGGGGCGCCCGTCTCCGATCTCCGTCTTGCCGCCGCCCATGTCCTTGGTCAGGCCGGCGATGTCGACGACGGGAGCACTCCAGTTCGTGCTGCGCCCGTCCCACGTCTTGTGAACGAGGATCTGGCCGAGGGAGTCCGTGGCGGTGTCGTTCGCCGGGTCGAGGGTCGGGACGCCGGTGGTCGCGTTGAAGCCGGTGTAGTCGTTCTCGTCGGAGTAGTAGCAGACGAGCTGGCCCTTGTAGACCATGAGGTAGGGCTCCCAGAGGGGATCCACCTGTTTGTTCGTGTTGGCGTTCGCGATGTTCTGGCCGGTGGCACCCGCGCTGCCGCCCTGCCAGCCGCCGGTGGCGACGATGTTCAGGATCTTCCAGGTCGCGCCTTGGTCGGTGCTGGAGTACAGGGCGATCGCCAGGTCCTTGCGGTCTCCGTCGTTCGACGGGGTCCAGTTCGGGTCGGCTGCCTTGTGTTCCTTGTAGTAGTAGTCGTCCCCCGAGACGACGGTCGCGAGGAGCAGGGTGCCCTGCTTCAGGTCCCCGACGTCCTGCGGAAGCGTGTAGAGGTAAGGGTTGGTCCAGTTGCTCGTGTACTTCGCGTACTTGGAGTCACTGGACATGTACGCGGGCGCCTTGACCTCGGACAGCGGCTGCCACGATGTGCCATCGTCGTCGCTCTTGTAGACCGGGAGCGTCTGCTTGTCGGCGCTTCCTGTCTCCGCCACCACCGTGGACTTCTCGAACGCGGCCACCAGACGACCGCTCGGCAGCTGCGCCGACTTGGGGTAGACGGCGCAGTTGCCGCGCCCCTTCAGACACGGCTCGCTGCCGAGCTGGTACAGGGTGCCGCCCGTCGGGTTGTACGCCTGCGCACCGGACGCGGGTATCGCAAGCAGGGCAGACGCTGCGGCGAAGGTGCCCAGCGCCTTCCCTAGGGGTCTTCTCTGCACAGTTCCTCCTTCTGGGGATGACCATGGTGATGCCTGGGGTACGTCGGCCACCGGCATGGCGACCTGCTCTGTGGGTCCGCGCGGCAACTGCTCATATGGCCGGACGGGAAGAGGGCGGACTCTGAACGAAGGGGTCAGTCAGTGCTGTCGGTGGAGACGAGTACGCGAACGTCCCACGGACCCAGATCCAGGACGGCGCCGGCGGGCACGGCATCGTCGGTCAGGACGTCGGCCAGATCCACCGGGGCCTGGGCGCGTGCGGACTCCCAGCTCCAGTTGTGGACGATGTGGACGCGGCGTCCGTCGGGGGAGACACCGGTCGTGGCGGTCACGGAGGCGGGGAGCCCCTGCCACCCGCTGCGTGTGGCCGGAGTGAGCCAGTCGGCGAGTGTCCGGGCGAGGTCGCGGCCGGGCACGGTGCCCACGCAGGTGATGCGACCGGCGCCGTGCCGACGGGTGGTGACGGCCGGCCAGCGTCCGAAGTGCGGGTGGTCGTAGGAGGCCAGAACGTCGGCGTCAACGGCCGTGAGGCACTCGATCCAGTGCGTCGCGGTCGCGTCCCCGGCCGCCTTGAGCGAGCCGCCAGGCTCGACACGGACCGGCACGTCATGGGTGAGGTTGCTGAACTCGTCGTACCGGACGCCCGCGGCCTCGGTGAGACGGCCGGGGGCCGGTTCGGTGCGGGCGCGGGCCTCGTGGTCGGCGTACGCGGTGCGCGGGCCGAGGACCAGGTGGCCGCCCGCGTGGGCGTAGGCCGCGAGCCAGTCCAGCGTGGCGTCGTCGACCATGTACAGGGCCGGGGCGACGAGGACCGGATGCCGGCGCACGGCCTCATCGGCTGCCATCCCCTCCCGCTGCCCGCTGGGGTCGTGCAGCTGCCGGGCGTGGACGATGCGGACCTGGCGGCCGGCGTCGAAGGCGCCGCGGTAGAAGGGGTCGAAGATGCGGTGGTAGGCCGCCGGGTCGGGTTCACCGTTGGGCTTGGACAGCGGCGGGTACTTCTGCATCAGCCATTTGCTCGGCATCGAGTAGACCATGGTGATGTCGGCGTCCGGGTCCAGCCCGGCGACCAGCGGGCCGGCCTTGTCGAACTCAGCGCCCAGGCGGGCCAGTTCGCCGTACGTGCGGCCGGGCTGACCGCTGTGCGGCAGCACCCCGCCCCAGTAGGTCTCGGCGCCGAAGCGCAGGGTCTGCCACTGCCAGTACTCGATCATCCGGGCGCCGCGCGCCACGTGCGCCCAGGCGGCCTGCCGCCATTGCCCGTCGTAGCCCGGACGGTTGTCCCAGGCGAAGCCGATGGAGTTGGCGTTGGTCTCGGTGACGAGGAACGGCTGCTGCCGGGAGGAGAACATCCAGTCGGCTGTCTGGTACATCGACCACACGCCGGTGGTCTTCCAGACCTGCTCGTGCTCGTCCGGTGTCGGGTCGGGCAGCAGCAGTCCGTCCTGCATGTCGTAGTACGGGTTGCCGGAGGCGATGTCGAGGCGGTCGGACATCTCGTCGTCCTGCACCCCCTGGCGGGTGTAGGAGATACACGTCGTGACGAACTGCCCGTCCTGCGCGTACTCGCGGACGATGTCGGCCTGCCAGCCGATGAACTCCGTGACCTGGCGGGCCTGGAACTCCCGCCAGGCGACGTCGTACTGGGGCTGTTCGTTGCCGTCCGGGGTCCACAGGTCGGCCCAGGTGGACAGGCGGTGCGACCAGTAGACGAGGCCCCATTCGCGGTTGAGGGTCTCGACGTCGCCGTACTTCTCACGCAGGTGGTCGACGAAGCGCTGGAAGACGCCGTGGTTGTGGAAGAGGTGCAGGCCCGGTTCGTTGTCGACCTGCCAGCCGATGACCGCCGGGTGGTCGGCGTACCGGGCGACGATCTTGCGGATCACCCGTTCCGCGTGGAAACGGAAAGCGGGGTGGGTGAAGTCGACCTCCTGGCGGGCGCCCCAGCCGATGCGCTCGCCGGTGCGCCGCTCGCCGGTGATCTCCGGGTACTGGCGGGCCAGCCACGGCGGCACCGCGTAGGTCGGGGTGCCGAGGATGACGGAGATGCCGCGCTCGTGGGCGCCGTCGAGGACGGGTTGCAGCCAGTCGAGGTCGAAGCGGCCGCTCGAAGGCTCCCAGGTCGACCAGACCGACTCGCCCACCCGGATCACGGTGAAGTTCGCCTCGGCCATCAGGTCGAGGTCGGTCTTGAGCCGCTCGTCGGGGCGCAGTTCGGGGTCGTAGGCGGGCGTGTACTCGTGGTAGTACGCGGCGCCGAAGAGGACACGGGCAGGCAGAGCCGCCATGAAGAGAAACCTCCGAGGAGACGGGGAAAGGTAAGGAGGACGCGTGCTACTGCTTGACGCCGCCGGAGGCCAGTCCGCTCTGCCAGTAGCGTTGGAGCATCAGGAAGGCCACGACGAGGGGCAGGATCGAGATCAGGGATCCGGTCACGACGAGCGCGAGCATGTCGCTGCTGGCGCCCGCTCCGCCGTTCTGGGCCTGCGCGGCCCAGGACGAGAGACCGACCGTGATGGGGTACAGGTCCGGATCGTTGAGCATGATCAGCGGCAGGAAGTAGTTGTTCCAGGTCGCTACGAGGGTGAACAGCAGGACGGTCACCAGGCCGGGGCCCAGCAGCCGGAGAACGATCCGGAAGAAGATCCGGGCCTCGCGGGCGCCGTCGATGCGGGCGGCCTCCAGGATGCTGTCCGGTACGGCGTCCTCGGCGTAGACGCGCATCAGGTACAGGCCGAACGGGTTGACGAGGGACGGCAGGATGATCGCCCACGGGGTGTTGACCAGGCCCGCCTTCGCGAAGAGCAGGTACGTGGGGATCGCCAGGGCCGTGGTCGGCACCATGACGGCGCCGAGGACGAGGTTGAAGGCGGCCCGGTTGCCGCGGAAGCGGAACTTGGCGAACCCGTAGCCGCCGGCCGCGGCGAGCAGGGCGGCGCCGACCGCGCTGACGCCGGCATACATGACCGTGTTGAGCAGCCAGCGCAGGAAGACGCCGTCGTCCTGGGTGAAGGTCTCCTTGACGTTCGTCAGGAGCTGCGGGGCGTGGGAGAACCACAGGCCGAAGCTGTTGAACAGGTCCTGGGTGCTCTTGGTCGAGGCGATCAGCAGCCAGAACAGGGGGAGGAGGAAGTAGGCGAGGGCAGCGAGCATCGCGATCGTCAGCGGGGTGCTGCGACGACGTGACGACGGCCGGTGGCGCCTTGTGCGGTCCTTGCCGGCAGTGCGCCCAGCGGTCGGTTCGACGGCGGCCGGGGGAGTGAGGATCGTCACGAGGTACTCCTGCGGTTGGCGGTGAGCAGGACGCCGTAGGAGGCGATCACGATGACGAGGCCGAGGAGGAAGGACACCGTGGCCGCGTAGTTGACCTGCTGGCCGGTGAAGGAGAGGGAGTAGGCGTAGAGGTTGGCGGTGTAGGAGCTGCTGATGACGTCCGGGGCGACGTTCATCAGGAGCTTGGGCTCGTTGAAGAGCTGGAAGCTGCCGATCACGGAGAACAGCAGGGTGAGCAGCAACGCCGGGCGCAGTGCCGGGAGTTTGATGGACCACGCGATACGCCAGGCGCCCGCTCCGTCCACTGCGGCCGCCTCGTACAGCTCGGTGGGAACGGTGCGCAGGGCGGCGTACAGGATGATCATGTTGTAGCCGACGAACTCCCAGGTCACGATGTTCGCCAGGCTGCCGAGCATCCAGCCCTCGCTCAGGAAGTCCGGCACCGGCAGGTCCAGGTCCCGGCTCAGCTGGGCGAACGGGCCGAAGTCCGGGCCGTAGAGGTAACCCCACATGAGGGTGGCGACCACGCTGGGCACGGCGTAGGGCACGAAGATGCCGAGCCGGATCACCCGGGCGAGCCGTAGCAGACCGCTGTCCAGGGCGAGCGCGAACAGCAGCGCCAGCAGCAGCATGACGGGCACCTGGATCAGGAAGAACAGCGCCACCCGTCCGACGCCGTGCAGGAACTGCGAATCGCCGAGGGCCTGGGCGTAGTTGTCGAGTCCCACGAACACCGTGCCGCCGATGAGGCGCTCCTGGAAGAGGCTCAGGTAGGCGGCGTAGCCGAGCGGTGCGAGGAACAGCAACAGGAACAACACCATGAACGGTGCGACGAACAGGGGCCCTGCCGAGATGCGGCGGCTCTTGCCACCGCGCCGGGGGCTTGTCGGCCCGTCTCGGCGCCGGCCCTTGGCAGAGGCCGCGGCTGTGGCAGTCATCATCGGCCCTTTCTGGGGGAGGGGTTGGGCTGAGGTGAGACGGGCGGGTCCCGCGCCGCCGCGCGGGACCCCGCGAACCGTCAGGAGTGGACGGTGAAGCCCTGCTTCTTGGCGTACGTGGTGAGCCGCTGCTGCCAGGTGCCGAGCGCCGCGACCGTGTCGGACTTGTCGGCCAGTGATGTGCCGACCGTCTCGGTCCAGTCGGTCGCCGCCTGGTCGAGGAACGGCGGCCACTGGAAGGAGGGCGAGACGGTGTCTCCGACGTCGGCGAAGACCTGGTTGACCTTCTGGCCGCCATAGAAGGAGGGAGTGTCGCCGGTGAACGACGCGTCGGCGAGCAGGGACTTGGTGGCGGGGAAGAAGAACTGCTCGGTGGCGAACATCTTGGCGCTGGCCGGGTCGCTGTTGAGGAACTGGGCGAACATCGCGGCCGCGATGGGGTTCTTGGTGGAGCGGATGACCGCGGTGGTGGAGCCGCCCCAGTTGCCCGAGCTGGGCTTGGCCGCGTCCCACTGCGGCAGCGGGGCCGCCCGCCACTTGCCGGCGGTGGACTTGGCGGAGCCGGAGAGGAAGACCGGGCCCCAGGCCGCGGTGAGCCAGGTGGCGTACTTGCCCTTGTTGAGGGCCGCGTACCAGGAGTCGGTGAAGTCCGGCTCGACCCCGATGACTCCCTCCTTGGCGAGGCCGCCCCAGTACTCGCCGAGCTTCTTGGAGGCCGCGTCGTCGACGCTGATAGTGATGTCGCTCTTGCCGCTGGTGGCATAGGGCTTCGCGCCCGCCTGCCACAGCAGGCCGTGCCAGGCTGCGGGCTGGTTGGCCGCGAGGTTGGTGAGGTAGACGTCGGGGTCGGCCTTGTGGAGCTTGCGGGCCGCTTCGGCGAACTCGTCCCAGGTCTCCGGCACTTGGATGCCGTGCTTGTCGAAGATGTCCTTGCGGTACAGCATGCCCATCGGGCCGGTGTCCTGCGGGATCGCCCAGACCTCACCGTCGCTGCCGCTGACCTGGCCCCAAGTCCAGTCCACGAAGCGGTCCTTGAGGGCGGACGCGCCGTACGGCCGTAGATCCAGCAGGCTGTCGGTGATGGTGAAGGTCGGGATGGCCTGGTACTCGATCTGCACCATGTCCGGTGCGCCGCTGCCGGCCTTCAGCGCCGTGCGCAGCTTGGTGTACTGCGGGGTGCCCTGACCGGCGTTGACGATCTTGACCTTGATCGCCGGGTACTTCTTCTCGAAGAGGGCGACTTCCTTGGCGATGTTGGGTACCCAGGTCCAGAAGGTCAGCTCGGTCGGCGTCTTCATCGCCTTGTCGATGTCGGCCTGGCCGACCGGCTTGGCGGCGCCGGACGAGCCGCCGGAGTCGCCGCCGCACGCGGTCAGGGCGGCGCCGAGTGAGAGGGCCCCCGTGGCGGTGAGGAAGAGCCGGCGGCTCATCTGGGAAGTGCTGGGTGTGGAGTTGGATGTGCGCATGGTGAACTCCCGCCGAAGACTGAGTGAAGGGCACGCCGGGCGAAGGCGTGCGGAACAAGGGGTGACGAGGGAGAAAGAGGGCTCGGACGCGACGGCCAGGACACTGAGGTCGACAGGGCGTGGGCTTACGTCCTCGGGGCCTTCGACCGCGGGCGTTCCGCTGTTGTCGAGCGGGAAGCCGGTGGCCGGGGAAGGCACGGGATGGAGCGGAGAACTGTTGCGGCGAACCTGGTCAGCGGCAGCCGCAGAAGGGGACGCGTCGCCCGTGTAACGGGGTCTCCGTGAACTGCGCGGACGCGGTCGGGGAAGGGGCGATGGGTGCAGGGACCGGTACGGCGGCTCGCCAGGTGATCCCGTGCCCGGGGCTGAAGGGTCCGGCTGGGGCTGATCTGCTCTGGTCAGTCATGGGCGGACGAACCTCCGTCCAGGGACTGACCGTGCCGGTCCCCGCTCGGGCGAGAGGTGGTACGTCGGCCGCGCCCTCGGGGTGTCTGGAGCGGCGGGGGAGCGGTGGAGGCGCGGACCACGAGGTCCACCGGTGGTTCACTCGCCGGCAAGGGGTCCGCCTGCGGGTTCTCGATGGTGTGTACGAGACGTTTGATGCCCTCCTGCGCCACGACGTCGAAAGGCTGACGCACCGTGGTGAGAGGAGGAGTCACGTAGGCCGCGACGGGGATGTCGTCGAAGCCCACGACGCTGACGTCCTCCGGCACACGTAGGCCGGCCTCCGTCAGGGCCCGGACAAGGCCGATCGCCATGTCGTCGTTGGCGGCGAACACCGCGGTCATGTCGTCGACAGCGGCCAGTTCGCGGCCCGCCGCGTAACCGGAGGCCGCCGACCAGTCGCCCTCGATCACGGGCGGCACCGCCCTGCTCTTTTCGATGAGCACGGACCGCCAGCCCTCCATACGGTCCCGTGCGGAGTACCACTGTTGCGGACCGGCGAGATGATGGACCGTCTGATGTCCCAGGTCCAGCAGATGCTCGGTCGCCGTCTGCGCCATCAGATCGGCACCGACACCGGCGGCCAGCGCCCTGGGTGCGGGGAAGGGCGGCGCCCCCAGAACGAGGACGGGTACGTCGAGACGGTCTGCGAGGACTCCGTCCTGCCCGTCGTCGATCGGCTCGGAGATGACGATGCCGTCCACGCCCTGGTCGAGGAGGGAGTCGACGGCCCCGCCGATTCCCGCTGGGTCTCCCTCCACGGTGTTGACCACCCGCAGGGCGTAACCGGTGTCCCGTACGGCGCGCTCCACCCCCATGATCAATGAGGCGGGCCCGTACAGAGCGGTTCCCAGCGTCACCACACCGATGTGGCGAGTGCGCCCGGAGGCGAGTGCTCGGGCGGCGTTGTTCAACCGGTAGCCGAGCTCTGCGGCGGCTTCCAGAACGCGTCGGCGCACATCGGCGGAGACATACGGCTCGTTGTTGAAGACCCGGGAGACCGTCTTCTGCGAAACACCAGCCAGCTGGGCCACATCCACGCTGCGCGGTGCGCCGGAACTTCCGCCCCGTCCTGCCCCTCGTGCCATGGTGTCTCCCGACGATCGTGATTCGAGGCGGCACCAGCCGAATTCCGTCTGACTGCGCCGTCTGACTGCGTTGCCATGTCTACGCAGTCAGACGAAAGTCGTCAAGTGTTCAGAACACATTCGTCACGTCATACGAACCTGCCGTTCGGCCTGTCGACAACATGCTGGCGGAATGGCAACGAATGAGCCCGAGGTCTTGACCGGCCGTCCTCTGACTGCGTAGACATCTCGACGGGATGTCCCACCCGGGATGACGACGCAGCGCGCTCGTCGGCGACCGCCGCTCGCCCGCCGATCGGAGAGGAAGGTGCCTATCGCTTCTCGACCCGGTGGCTGGTTCTTCTCGAAGTGCCGGCTGCGCCGGTCGGCAGCCCAATGAGTCACTCCGGTCGACGCAGACCGTGACTCCGCTCCGGCCGGCGCGGAGCCACTTCGTGCAGACGTTCCCGTCACCAGGTCAGCAGGAGGCCGGCGAGCCGTTCAGGAGCAGGGCGCGTCAGTGTGCGCCTCGACGTCCTCGATGGTGATGCCGGGGGCGGTCTCGACGAGGGAGGCCGTTCGGGGTGATGTCGGTGACGGCTATGTCGGTGATGATGCGGTGGACGCAGGCCTCGCCGGTGAGCGGCAGGGTGCACTCCTTGCGGATCTTGGCGGTGCCGTCCTTGGCGGTGCGCGCAGTCGCCGAGGAGCTCCAGGCGGGTGACATCAAGGAGGCCTTCCCCATCGATGTCGATTAGTCGATTAGCTGACGAGCCCGCTTCCGCGCGCCTTCCAGTTCCTCGACGCACCGCCGAAACGGTTCGCCAGAACTTAATTCCGAAGCTGCGAGGCCGGCGCGGTGGCGCTGGACTCGTCGACGGGACTTCCTCTCGGTGCGCCAGGGCAGCTGTTCTCCCAGCCCCTTGTCCAGGCGACCGATGGTGAAGAGTTCATGATGGACGCCCTGTTGGGGGACGGTTCGCTGTGGTCACCTTCACGGCGTACGAGTGGGCGGACCACCTGGAGGTGCCCGATCACCCGCTCGTCAGCCCAAGAGGATCGACGTCCGCGCCGCGCTGGCGGACGCCGACGGATCGGTTGTCGCGCGGTCGTCGACACCACCGGAATCCTGAGCGGCTGGGCTCAGCAGCTACCGGCCGGAGTGGCTGTACTCCGTCCCGACAAGGCTGTGTACGGGACCTCGGGCAATCCGGCCGAGCTCGAACAGCTCCTGGGGCGGCTCCGAGCGGACTTCGCTGTCCGGGAGGGGCGGCCGGCGTGGACGATGACTGCCTGACTGGGAATTCGGTCGACTGGACCGCAGCAACAGTCGTACAGGCCCCGCCCGTTCGCCACGGGCGGGGCCTGTGTCGTACCGCAGGGAGACGTCGTCGCGCGGACCTCGCTTGACCTTCTCATTGATGTGAAGCTCTAGGTTCGGATCATGCGGCTCCGCGGCCCTCCAGGCCCGGACCCCGGTACGACGTCCGGGGCGCGCCGCCTGGCCTGACCGCTCCCGGCCCAGAGGTACAGCCCGTGTCCCCGATGCCCGATGCTCCGGTGCTTTCCCTGCTCGACAACGCCCCCATCCGCCGCGGGTACACCGCGCAGGACGCCCTGACGGACACCCTCACGCTCGCCGCTCACGCCGAGCGTCTCGGCTTCCACCGTTACTGGCTGGCCGAGCACCACAACTTCGAGACGATGGCGAGTTCCGCGAACATCGTCCTGGCCGGAGCAGTCGCAGCCGCGACCGAGACGATAGGGATAGGCACGGCCAGCCTCAACCTGTCCAACTACGCCCCGCTTGTCGTCGCCGAGCAGATCGGAACCCTCGACGCGCTGCACCCCGGTCGCTTCGCCCTCGGACTGGGCCGTGCTCCGGGCGCGGATCCGTGGACGGCAGCCGCTATCCGGCGCGGTCGCACCGACGGCGCGGACTTCGCGGAGCTGCTCGACGAGCTTCTCTCCTATCTACACGGCACCGACCCTCGAGTGCACGCGGTGCCGGGGGAGGGGAGCCGAGTTCCGATCCACTTCCTCGGCTCCGGCCTCTACAGCGCTCGCCTCGCCGCCCATCTGGGCTTGCCCTTCGGCTTCGCCGGCCATTTCGCACCGGCCCGGCTCCAGGAGGCGATGGACCTGTACCACTCCACCTTCCAGCCATCGGAGGTGCTGTCCGAGCCCTACGCGATGGTCTCGGCCCATGCCGTCCTCGCAGACACAGACGCGGAAGCCGCCCACCTCTTCACCTCGGTCCAGCAGAGGTTCCTCCATGCTGTGCAAGGCCCCATGCGCCCGGTCGACCCGCCGGTCGATGACATGGATCCGTTGTGGAGCCCGGAGGAGGCCGCGGCGGTAGGCGAACTGCTGGCCGAGTCGTACGTCGGTACGCCCGACACCGTACGGCCGCAGTTGGAGGATCTGGTCGCCTGTACCGGGGCTCGCGAGCTGATCCTCATGTCCGAGCCGTACGACCCGCGGGCGCGGGCACGCTCGTACGAGCTGATCGCCGGCCTGTGGGCCGACTGACGACGCACCTCTGCCGTCCCTTGGCAGCGGAGCCGGGCGTTTGCAGCGTGATCTGGGTCGACTGGCCACCCATAGGTGCAGCAAGGACGGTGCCGACGATGATGAATGCATATCGCCGTGGGGTTCCGCCACGGTGGCGGTCTCCCGCTGGGGCTGAATGCAACCGTGGTGGGGGAAGGGACCGAACACGAGAGCCACAACGGCAACGGCTGCCTACCCGACCACCGGACCGGAACGGGGCGCCCCCTCCGGGGAATTCGAGAAGGAGCGCTGCCGTTCTGAGCCCGCCCCGTAGGGGCGAGCTACCCATTGCGTCGACGGGAACCAGCACGTCGGGCCTGGCCACGAGGCCGGCGTGGCAGTGTGTCTTACGAGCCTCGCCCCTCTCAGGCGGCTACGACCTGCTCCTGCAGATCTTCGCTCCGGGCCGCCTGGGACAGGTAGGTGCGAATGGCGTCGCGGTTGCGGGTCAGCGTCTCGATGCGCTGCTCGATCTCACTGAGCTCCCGGGCCAGGCTGGCTGCCACCCAGTCGTCGACCACCGGGCGCATCGTCGGTCCTGAGCCGGTGAAGCACGGCAGGAGCTCGCGGATGACCTCAGTGCTCAGCCCTGCCTTGAGCAGGTCACGAACCTGCTCGACCCGCTGCACAGCGTGCTCGTGGAAGTCGCGGTAGCCGTTGGGCAGCCGACTGGGGTGGAGCAGCCCCTGCTGTTCGTAGTAGCGGAGCAGACGCGTGCTGACGCCTGTCCGGCGAGACAGCTCTCCGATCCTCACCTTGACCTACCTCGTATGGCTTGAGCCCAACCTTGACATCGATGTGCAAGTTTACCGGGATGGTGCAGGCCGAGAAGCTGGTGCGTCTGGGCGCGGCAGGAGTGTCTCGTCAGTCAGCCCAAAGCTCGGCGAGTAGTGCATAACTGCGCAGGCGGGCCTCGAAGTCCCATGTCTCCGTCTGGACGATCAACTCGTCCGCGCCGGTGCGCTTGACGATGTCCCTCAGCTGGGTCCGTACGGTATGAGGCGAACCCACCGCGGACACGCGCAGCATCGCGCTGACAGTCGCCTTCTCATGCGGGTTCCACAACCGGGACATGTCGTCCACCGGGGGCAGGAACTCCACGCCGCCGCGGCCATGGGTGAGGAACTTCTGCTGCAGCGTGGTGAATAGACGCCGCGCTTCCCGGTCGGTGTCGGCGACGAGGGCGTTCACACCGACGATCGCGTGCGGCTTCTCCAACTGCTCGGAGGGGCGGAAGTGGTCGCGGTAGGCCTCGAGCGCCATCAGCGGCTGATCGGGCGCGAAGTGTGAGGCGAAGGCGAACGGCAGACCCTCCTGCGCTGCGAGCGCGGCGCCGAAGGTGGACGAGCCGAGGATGTAGAGGGGGACGTGGGTGCCCTCGCCGGGGATGGCCCGTACCCGCTGGGTCGGTGTGGCTGTGCCCAAGTAACGGCGCACCTCAGTGACTTGCGCGGGGAAGTCCTTGCCGCTGGTCTCGCCGCGACGCAGCGCCCGTGCGGTCCACGGGTCGGTTCCCCGAGCACGTCCCAGGCCCAGGTCGATGCGGCCCGGGTGGAGGCTCTCAAGGGTGCCGAACTGCTCGGCGACCACGTAGGGCGCGTGGTTGGGGAGCATGATGCCGCCCGAGCCGACACGGATGTGGGAGGTGACGGCGGCGACCTGGCCGATGAGCAAGGAGGTGGCGGAGGAGGCGACCGCGGGCATGTTGTGGTGCTCGGCGATCCAATAGCGGTGGTATCCCATCTCCTCTGTTCCGCGCCCCAGCGCTATGGTCTCGCGCAGGGTCTCGGCTGCGGTCCCGTTCTTCCGGATGGGGGCGACGTCGAGGACGGACAGATTGACGTCAGGGGTCTTCGTCATGAGGAACATGCCCTTCGTGGTGCGTGTTCAGGGGCGAATGATGGCCACCGTAGGCATTCACATCGATGTCAAGGTCAAGCGAAGGGCCAGTGAGGTGGGCCACGCAGACGCCTTCCCCGCCGTGCTCTATTGCTCTATGGGCGGGGCACTGGCCCCTGAGGGGCCGGCTCGGTTACCTGCCGTGCTCCGGCCAACTCACTCGAACATTGATGCGGCAACATCAAATGCGGGTGCGGCAAGCGGTACTTCGGCCCAGATGGTCTTGCCGTCAGCGGTATAGCGAGTGCCCCATCGGCCCGTGAACTGGGCTACCAGGAAGAGCCCGCGACCACCCTCGTCGAAGAGGCCGGCCCGCCGGAGATGCGGGGAGGTGTGCCCGCCGTCCGAGACCTCACAGATCAAGGTGTGGCCCTGGTCCCACAGCAGGCGCAGCCGGACGGGGGCACCTCCGTAGCGGATCGCGTTGGTGACCAGCTCGCTGACGACCAATTCGACGACGAAGGCCACGTCGTCGAGCCCCCAGCGCGTCAGCTGTCGCGAGACCTGTCCACGCGCTCCAGCCACCTCTGCGGGGTCGGCCGGGACAGCCCAGCTCGCCATGGCTCGCTCGGCGAGTGTGTGTACGCGGACCAGCAGCAACGCCGCATCGTCCCGAGCGGGACCGGTCGGTGCTGTGCGCGAGGCGATCTGCTCACAGGCACGTGGCAGGGACAGCTTCGGCTGTCGTAGAACCTGGCATACGTCCGTCACGCCGGCCATGGGGTCACCGTCGCCCTGCTGAACAAGCCCGTCAGTGAACAGGGCCAGGACGCTTCCCTCAGGCAGGTCGAGCTCGGTGACCTCGAAGGGCAGCCCTCCGAGGCCCAGGGGAGGCCCTACGGCCATAGCGAGAGGCTCGGATGTTCCGTCGGGCCGGGCCACCACCGGAGGCAGGTGGCCCGCGCTCGCCAGGGAGCACCGGCCGGAAGCCGGGTCGTACACGGCGTACAGACATCGAGCCCCTGTAGCCGGATCCTCGTCGGCAGCAGGCTGGGCCGGGTGAATTCCGGTGCGGGCCTGAGCGACCAGGTCGTCCAGCCGCGCCAACAGCTCGCCGGGGTCGAGATCGAGAGCAGCCAGAGCGCTCACGGTCGTGCGCAGTCGGCCCATGGTGGCGGCGGCGTTCACGCCGTGGCCCACGACGTCTCCCACCACGAGTCCCACCCGGGCTCCCGAAAGGGGAATCACGTCGTACCAGTCGCCGCCGACACCCTTGGGGCCTGACGCCGGAGCGTAGTGGTGAGCGACCTCTACGCCGGTAGGCGCCGGCAGCGCGGGTGGAAGAAGGGTGCGCTGGAGCGTGAGCGCGGTTTTGTGCTCGCGTGCGTAGCGGTGCGCGTTGTCGATGCAGACGGCCGTGTGCGACACCAGCTCTGCGGCAAGGGCATGGTCCGCTTCGTCGAACGGGTCTCTGGACGCGGAGCGCAGGAACGTCACCTGACCCAACAGCGCTGCCCCCGCCCGCAAGGGAAGCGTCAAACGCATCCAGCTTCCGGTGCTTGCGGGGGTGTATGAGGGGAGGACCGCGGCGCTGTCGGCGGCACGCTCGGCGACCGTGCGCAGCGCCCGGGGGAACTCGGTGAGGGCAGCCGACGGTTGGTCTGCCGCCAGCACGCATTCGGCGACCTCGACCCGGGCGCTGTCGGAGAACTCCGGGACCACCAGGGCGGCCAGGTCGTCTGCCGTCTGTTCGACGTTCAGGCTGAGCCCGATCGTGCTGGCTCGGCTGAGCAGAGCGAGCCGTCGGTGGGTTTCGTACCGCTCGGTGATGTCGAACGCGCTTTCACACACACCGAGTGCGCGTCCCTCGCTGTCCTCGAGCCGGAAGTACGAGCAGGACCAGACGCGTTGATGAGTCGGGTCGCCGCGCAAGGGACTGCGAAAGTGGACGTCGAAGAGTGGCTTTCCCGTGAGCAACACCTGCTCGACCACGTTCTCCAACGAGTCGGGGTGGGCGGGGGAGAGCACCTCGCCGCCGGGAAGCATGTCCCTGACGTGCTTCCCGACCCATTCTTCCGGCGTGCCCATCTGTGCGTCCAACGCGGCGTTCACCCAGCTCACACGGCCGTCGGGCCCGTACACCGTCAGGATGATGGGGGACTGGGTGAACAAGCCGTGGAGCATGGCCTGGTCGGTGACCCAGTGTTTCAAGCGGGCCTCTGGCACCAGCGTCACCAGCCAGACCAGCCCGGCATCCGGGGATTCCAACGGGGACGCATGCAGCGCCGTACGCACCGTCCCGCCGTCGCGGTGGCGCAGCGAATACGCCTTGGTCAAAGGTCCTGGAGGCTCGGCGGCGATGAGCGGACCCGGCCACGTGCTTTCGGAGTCGAACAAAATGTCCTGGACAGACCGTTCCACGACCTCCTCGGCACTGAAGCCGTACGCCGAACGCGCGGCGTCATTCCACGCGAGAACTGCACCATGGCGATCGAGCACGACTGTGGCTGCCGTACGCGCGTCGAACGGGTCGCCTGGCGCGTCGGCCTCCGGTATACGGGCTGTCGCCATGGGAGTCCTGTCGTGGGTCCGTGCCCCTGTCAGCAGATTACTCGCCGCCTGTCGCCTTGCCAGCTGGGTTCGAAGGGCCGACGAGGCCCGCCAGGGCCCGGCCCGCCGAAGCGGGCGCCGTACGTGGAGAGTGGGAACCGCCCGTATCGCGTTGTTGACGCGGAGCCACTGGCCGAGATCGCCATGGTGCCGAGCGACAAGCTGAAAGGTGTACTCGGCGAGCCGTCCGGCGTCAAGGCGTTCATGGCAAACAGGTATCCGACCTGCTGTGGGCTTGGATCTTCGCGTGGCTGATGCTGCGGCTCAGGAACCCCGCCCTCGCGGCGGCAAGCGTTTCCCGTCGCCAGGAGGTAGATGCGTTTGCCCAGGTCAAACGACCCGCGCTGAAGAACTGCGCCCCAACCGTTCCCTGAAGTATTGACGCTCGTCACCTGTAGGGGTACTAATGCCGTAGTTGAGTTGTTCGAGCGCCCAACTAAGTCGAACGGTCAACGCGGATTTCGGCCGTTCCTGTTGGGCGCATGCGGCTCTCGGCGTGCGCGTTCTGGCTCCCCTCGCGGTCCATGCCACCTCTCCCCCCATCGCGAATGCTCACGCTTTGATCTTCGAGGAGACATAAATGCCCACCATCCACTACATATGTCCGGACGGCACGCGCCGCGACGTCGAAGCAGCTGCTGGCCTGTCGGTCATGGAGGCGGCCGTCAAGCAGGGCGTCCCCGGACTGATCGCCGAATGCGGCGGTGCCGCTGCCTGCGCGACCTGCCACGTCTACGTCGATGAGAAGTTCGCCGCAGCCGTCGGCGAAGCTGACGACATCGAGGCGGAGATGCTGGACGACGCGATGGCGGAGCGGCGGCCGACGAGCCGTCTCGCGTGTCAGATCGAGATCGGTGACGCTCTCGATGGCATGGAGATCGAGATTGCGGCGGTCCAGTGAGCTCGGGCCTGCTGGTCGTCGGAGGCGGCCAGGCCGCGGTGCAGGTGGCGTGTTCCCTGCGTGAGTCTGGATGGCAGTCCCCGATCACCATCGTGGGTGAGGAGGTGGCACTCCCGTATCAGCGGCCTCCGCTGTCGAAGGCGTTCCTCGCGGGCAAGGCGGACGCCGACAGCCTGGCGCTGCGCTCCGACGACTACTTCGCCCGAGAGGGCATTGAAGTCGTCCGCGGTGCACGCGTGACCCAGGTGACTGCCCCGGGCGCCGACGGAACAGCCCCCGGTGTGGCGGTCACGAGCGGGGGGCGCGCGTTCGAGTTCGCTCACCTCGCTCTCACGGTGGGCGCCAGCCCACGCCGGCTGAGTCTGTCCGGCTCCGACCTCCTGGGGATCAGCTACCTCAGGGACCTCTCCGATGCCGAGACCCTCAAGCGGGACCTCGCCGTGGCCAAGAGCGTCGTCGTCATCGGCGGTGGGTTCATCGGCCTCGAGGCTGCCGCAGTGGCACGGGCCCGAGGCCTTCACGTGACCGTGCTGGAGGCCGCGGACCGGCTCATCGGTCGCGTTGTCGCGCCGGTCGTCTCGGAGTTCTACCGGGAGGCCCACGAGCGGCGTGGAACCAAGGTTCGGCTGGGTGCCTCGGTGGTCGGATTCGAGGGACGTGAGGGGCGTGTGACGGCGGTCGAGCTCGCCGACGGTACGACGGTGCCCGCGGACCTCGTCGTGGTGGGCATCGGTGTGGTGCCACGTCTGGCGCTTGCCGAACAGCTCGGGCTGGAATGCGACAACGGGATCGTCGTCGACGAGTACGCGCGGACGAGTCACCCCGCGGTCGTCGCGGCCGGTGACTGCACCACGACGTCGCATCCGTTCGCCGGTGGCGCGCGCGTGCGTCTCGAATCCGTCCAGAACGCGGTCGACCAGGCGAAGTGCGCCGCCGCGACGATCGCTGGACGAGCCGAGCCGTACACCTCGGTTCCCTGGTTCTGGTCCGACCAGGACACCCTCAAGCTGCAGATCGCCGGCCTTTCCTCCGGATTCGACACCGCACTCGTGCGTGGGCGACCCGAAGAAGAGAAGTTCTCGGTGCTCTATTACCGCGATGGTCAGCTCCTCGCGGTGGACGCCGTCAACTCTCCGCGCGACTACATGGCTGTCCGTCGGGCCCTCGCCGCCGGACGAACGATCGATCCGGAGCGGGTCACAGACATGTCGACGGCGTTGACGCCGGTCTGACACCCCTCTGAGCGGAGGCAGTGCGCCTCTGCGTGATCGACAGCAGAAACAGAGCGTCAGCTTTGACGCAGTCAGGGCGACCCCACATTCCCAGTCGGGCGATTCCAGGGCGCAGTAGGCCCCCTTTCATCTGGAGGTACCACCATGTCCACGTCTTCGAAGTTCGACCACGCGGTCGTCATCGGGGCCAGCATCGCGGGCCTGCTCGCCGCCGGCGCAGCCAGCAAGTCCTTTGAGAAGGTGACCGTCCTCGAGCGGGACACGCTCGAGGACAAGGCTGAACCGCGCAAAGGCGTTCCCCAGGGCGCCCAGATCCACGCTCTTCTCCCCGCCGGGCTGAAGCGCATGCAGGCCGTGCTCCCCGGTCTCCGCGAGGACCTCCTCGCGGAGGGTGGTGCCCCCTTCGACGAGGCGGCCAGTGTGGTTGCCCTGACGGGCGCCGGCTGGCGCCTCCGGGTGCCGGGTCAGGAGTGGGTGGCCACCCGTCGTCCCCTGCTTGAGCTGGTCATCCGCCGGCGGGTACAGGCTCTTCCCAATGTCGAGATCGTGCACGCCTCCGTCGCCGGTCTTGAGGTGACGGAAGACCGCAGCAAGGTCACGGGGGTCACTCTCCGGGACGGCTCGTCCCTCGACGCCGATCTCGTCATCAACGCCACCGGTCGGCGCACCAAGGCCCCGGACTGGCTGGCGGCCCACGGGGTCGAGGCTCCGGCCGAGTCCTTCGTCAACGCCTACACGGGATACGCGACACAGTTCGTCCGGCTGCCCGACGACGCGCTGAAGCACGGGGTCATCGGACTCGGCGCGCTGCCGTGGCCGGGCGAGCACCGGGGCATCGCGCTGTTCCCCGCCGACAACGGCACCCACGCGCTCACGGCCGTGGGCATGATGCGCGACTACCCGCCGCGTGACCGCGAGGGCGTCATCGAGTTCCTCTCCGAGAGCACGACCCCGCTGTCGGCCGAGATCGCCCGCAAGGCGGAGCCGGTGAGCGACGTCAACACGTACCACATCGACGGTTCCCTGCTTCGCCGCTGGAACCTCGTCCCGAACATGCCCGACAGGTTCCTGGCCGTCGGTGACTCGGCAGCGTCGATGAACCCCATCTACGGACAGGGCATGAGCTTGTCCGCAGCCGCTGCTGTCCTCGTGATGGAGCACCTGGCCGCCGCCGACGACCTCGACGGCGTCGCCCGAGCGATCCAGAACGACCTGGCGCCGATCCTCGACGGAGCCTTCGGTCTCGCCGGCTCCACCGACGCGTGCTTCGAGGGCGCCGAGTGGAGTGACGACTTCACCCCGATGTCCGAGCAGGACGCGGCGCGAGGCCTCGCCATGGAGGTGCTCTCCACCCAGCGCCCGGACGTCTCCTCCACGGTCAACGACGCCCTGTACGACCTGCGGCCCGAGGACCTCGAAACCGAGGAGTTCATCGCCCTGTGCGACAAGTGGATCGCCGAAGGCAACGAGATCCCGCCGGTCGACCGGGAGCACTACCCCACCTCCGTGACGCCCCTCGACGGCACGGCGTGACGGCCAGGTCGAACCAGCTCAGGCGTACCGCACTCACGGAAACGGAACGACGATGACGACAGGCGCTGAGAACGCAACAGGCGACATCTTCAAAGACTTCGATCACTACAACCCACACATCGGCCCGGACGGCTCCCCGAGCGACTACATCGAGGCCATCCGCAACCAGGTCGCGGCCGGTCAGCGAATCGGCCGGAGCGAGATGTACGGGGGCTTCTGGGTCGCCGGCGGCTACGCCGAATGCCAGGACATCCTCAAGGACACCAAGACGTTCTCCAACAAGGGGAACATCTTCCCGAAGTACGAGACCGGCGACGCCATCCTCATGATGGCGGAGCAGGACGACCCCGATCACCGCAAGTACCGTCAGATGGTGGCCGGGCCGTTCAACCCCATGCGGGCCCGGGCGCTCACCGACCAGGTGCGCGAGCACGCCAACCGTCTCATCGACCGGTTCATCGGGCAGGGCGAGGTCAACGTCTCACAGGGACTGGCCAACGAACTGCCGGGTCAGTTCACCGCGGCGTTCCTCGGACTGCCCGCCGAAGACGGCGACATGTACCGGGACTGGGTCGAGGCGATGGCGCGCGGACACCTCACCGATCCCGAGGGCGCCAAGCGCAAGGTGGCCGACATGACGGCCTACGTGCAGAACGTGATCGACGAGCGCCGCCGGAAGCCCGGGGGAACCGACGTGTTCTCGACGATCATCGACACCGAGTTCGAGGGCGAGCGCCTCACGGACTGGGAGCTGCTCAGCTTCTTCACGATCCTGCTCATCGGCGGTCTCGAGAACACCTCGCGGATCATCTCGGGGTCCATCTGGAGGCTGAGCTGGGACCTCGACCTGCGACGGCGCCTGCTGGCCAAGCCCTCTCTCGTCGCCGGTGCGGTCGAGGAGATCATGCGGCTCTACACCGGCCCCGCCCCGTGCCGGCTCGTCACCGAGGACATCGAGTTCCACGGGATCGCGATGAAGAAGGGCGACACGGTCATGACCCTCTCGGGGGTTGCGAACCGGGACCCCGAGGTCTTCCCCAACCCCGACTACCTCATCCCCGACCGGTCGCCGAACCCCCACCTGTCCCTGGGACAGGGCGTCCACCGGTGCCTCGGCGCCCATCTGGTCCGGGTCGAGGCGAAGGTCGCCGTGGAGGAGTTCCTCAAGCGGGTCCCCGAGTTCCAGCTGGACAAGCGCGAGGGCAAGGAAGTCACCTGGGAGGGCGGTCAGGCGGCCGGCTTCACCAGCGTGCCGATCGTCTTCGAGCCTCAGCAGGCTGCTGGTTGAGATCGGAGGGACCATGCCTGACGCGACTCTGAATCTGCGATGCCCCTGCGGCGTGCTTCTCACGGGTGAGGGCGAAGACGGCCTGGTCGAGGTGGCTCAGGAGCATCTACGGGCGGTCCATCCGGACCTCGCCGACACGTATGGCAGGGACGAGATTCTCGTCTTCGCCTACTAGAAGGCAGTCGGCATTGCAAAGGCCGGTTCACGGCGCGTACCGCTTCGTGAACCGGCCTCGACTCGTGGGTGACGCCAGGCAGTCAGCCCCCATGGCCGCTGGGCAGGGGGGCGCGCGTTTGGGCGAGGGTCAGGATCATCTTCGCGATTCCTGTGATGTCCTCGGCGTCGACGTAGCTGTCACCAGCGCAGAGCATGCCGAACTGAACTCCGTCGCAAATGATCAGAATCAACTTGGCGAGATACCGGAAATCAGCGTCACGCTCATTCTCGCGGGCCGCCCTTTCCAGGGACGAGGAGATTTGGGAAAGCAAGCGCTCGTAGAGGTCTGCGGCCTCGCTCTCCGTGGCCTCGTTCCGCATGCTCCAGAGGAGAATGTCGAACTGGGCGAACGTCAGCGAGCGGTCGACGTTTCGGTAACCACCGAGGAGCTCATTGACGGCCTCCAGCAGACCAGAACCGGTTGGAATGCGGGCTTCGTCGAAAATCTCGTCAGTGATGGTTGTCGACCAGCGGAGCAATTCGGCGAAAAGTGCGTCTTTGCTACCGAAAGCGTAGTGAAGAATTGCTTGCGGAGCCCCGGCTTCGGTGGTGATGGCTCGTGTTGTGGCGCCGTTGACCCCTTGGCGACTGATCACGCGTGAGGCGGCCTGGATGAGCTGGATACGTCGCTCGTCTGCTGGAACGTGAGCCATTTTTCTCCCTCGGGGAAATTTGCGAATTCGAGTTTATCGCACGACTTGGTCACGGCAAAGGTCGTCCCCCGGCCGTTGGTGCCGGTCGGGGGTGGGCCGGGTGACCTGAGGCGACTCCTGGTCGACGGCGGATCGCGCGTCTCGTCCCGTACGCGTCGACTGTGCGGCGGTCGACCCCGAGCGCTTGACGCGCACCGTTAGGCACGGTACAAGGATAGTATTACTTGTTCGGGCGCCCAACTAAGTCATCTGCTCATAGCTATATCACGGCGATTCGCCTCCTGCTTCTGGTCGCACGACCTCAGTTCTCACGGCGTCACGGCCGGCCTGTGGGGCCGGAGGCGCGACCGCGTGGCCGATCCGGAAGCCGCGTGAGAGCGGACTGCAACCCGATTGCGCAGCGCATGACAATGTCGAGAAGGATCCGATGAGCACTGTTACTGAACGTGTCAATGGAGTCGTCCACGAGGCCCCGCTCGTGGTGGTGGCCGGATTCGGGGCCGCGGGTGCCGCGGCGGCGGTCGCGGCAGCCGAATCCGGCGCTCGGGTTCTTGTCTGCGACCGTGCGCCCGCGGTCGATCGCGGTGGCAACACTCGCGAGAACTTGTTCTACATGAGCATGAAGAGCGTGGATGAGGTCGACCCCGACCTGATCGCGGCCCTGCGCGCGTCCACGGCGCCGGCGGAAACGGCCGCCGCCGGGTGGGGTGTCGACCGCGAGTTCCTCTCCGCCTGGATCGAGGACGCGGCACCGACTCTCAAGTGGCTTCGGCAGCTGGGATTCGAGTTCTCCTACAGCGAGAGCGACATCATCGACGACGGCTTCGCGCCCGGTCTGATGCCTCACGGCGGCGGCAACGTGATGCTCGACGTCCTGGAGGACAAGGCGAAGCGGCTGGGCGTGCAGTTCGCCTACGAGACCGCACTCGTGGACATCCGGACTGGCGAGGACGGCACGGTCACCCATGTCGTTCTCGAAAGCGCCGGCGCACGCCGCAGCGTTTCGGCGCAGGCGGTGATCCTGGCAACGGGCGGGTTCCACGGCAACTACGAGCTCATGACCCAGTACCTCGGCCCCCGCGCGCGGTATGCCGTACCGCTGACTCGGTACGCCTACTACAACAAGGGCGAAGGCCTTCGCGTCGCCCTCGGTCTCGGCGCGGCGACCACCGGGGATCTGGGTGAGTGGCACGGACTGACCATCGACGCCCGCGCCAAGGGCGAACGGTGGGTCGTCGGTGGAGGCCCGCTGGGGATCATGGTGAACACGGACGGTCGGCGGTTCGTCGACGAGGCGCTGTGGGAGCCCGCGGAGAAGGCGGTCCGGGACCAGCCGGGCGGAACGGCGTTCTACCTCCTCGATGCGGAGGGAAGCCGCCATCCCTTCTACGAGCGGAGGTTCAGCAGCGGAGGGGCGCCCCTCCGTGCGAACACGATCGAGGAACTGGCGGAACTGATCGACGTTTCCCCCGAAGAACTCGCTCGCACGGTCGCGGAGTACAACGCCGCATGCGACGCGGACTCCGCTGGCGGTGGTGCGGGCACGAGCCTCGACATCCCGAAGACCGACGGTGCCGTACCGCTCACCGAAGCGCCCTTCGAGGCCTGGCCGGTCCAGGCGGGCATCTGCTTCAGCCTGGGCGGCTTGAGGGTCGACGCACACGGTCGTGTGCTCTCGCTCGACGGCAGGCCGATCCCGGGGCTCTACGCCGCCGGAGACGTCGCCGGCGGCTACTTCGGCGAGTACGTGAACTACACCTCATCCCTCAAGGCTCTCGTCCTGGGACGCCGAAGCGGTTGTCACGCCAGTACTTCTGAATCGAGTCCGACGGCGTGAGCCGTGAAAACCCAATCGGCCTGGGCAAGTAATCGAACCACCGGCACCCATGTGGAGCCGTTCCTATTCGGAGGAAAGTCTCGTGCACACTAACCAGCTCACACCGGACATGTTCGAGGTCAGGCATGACGGCGCGGTGGGAGGTATGGACTCCATCTTCCCCGATTGGGACCGGCATGACCGTTTCGGCATCGTGATCCACGAGGCATGGGGAGCGATCGGAGCCAGCCTCTTGATTCAGGGCGCCGTTTCCGAGTTCTTCCGGGCACGCCGTGCGGCGGGAATCAAGGACATCTATCCCGAGATCTACGCGATTCACGTGGGCCGGGATTTCGGTGACCTCAGCATGTACGATTTCTGGCCGCACAACAAGGAGACGGTCGTCGAGAACAACCCGGCGAAGGTGCTGCAGGCGATCAACGACCGGGCGATCACGCGACTGGCCGTTCCTGCCGGCGAGCGTAAGCGCTACGACCTGATCTGGCCCGAGGTGATCGCGGTCAAGGATCGTATGAGGACCGTCATCGCGTACGACGCCAGCGGCAGGACCCCCGAAGCAGACATCGAGATCCACGCCACGTCGGACAAGGTCGAGCCGAACACCGTGCAGAGCCTGGACATCCTCACCCCCATCCAGGAGTACAAGGACTCGGAGCTACCCGACCAGCGTCGCTGGATCGGCTACGTCAACGCCCGCCTCACAGCGGTCACGCCCGAAGAGACGCAGCGTGCCTTGGAAGCCCACCGCGCCAATCTCAAGGACGGTCTCCCGGTCGAGACGTTTCTGAAGGCCGACGTCAAGTACGCCCTGGACCGACTGGTGGCGTGAAAAGGGGGCCGCGACATCTCGCGGCACGCAAACGCACATGACAAGGAAAGAGTTCGCCGAGCACGGCGACATCGATCGGACCCCAGGTGGTCGATCACCAGGTCCGATATGTTGAAAGAAGGCGAGCGATGAGTTCCCCAATTGAGCTGCGTGTCGTCGATGTTGTCGCGGAGACCGTCGATGCCAAGTCTTTCGTCCTCGAACCGCCGGAGCCCACGAGCTACAGCTCCGGCCAGTTCCTGACGATAGCCGTGCCGTCCGAGGAGCAGGGCTTCGTCGCCCGTTGCTACTCCCTCGCGAGCGCTCCGCACGAGGGCGGTCTGCTGACGGTGACGGTCAAGCGCACACCCGGCGGTTACGCGTCGAACTGGCTGTGTGACAACGTCCGCGTCGGTCAGGCCCTCAAGTCACTGCCGCCCAGCGGGGTGTTCACCGCAGCATCGGTGGACGACGACCTTCTGCTGTTCGCCGGCGGAAGCGGCATCACGCCGGTCATCTCCCTGGCGAAGGAGACCCTGGCGCGTGGCTCCGGCTCGGTGGCGCTGTTCTACGCGAACCGCAGTGCCGACTCCGTCATCTTCGGATCGACGCTGGCGAAACTGGCCGCCGAGTACCCGGACCGGCTCACGATCACCAACTGGTTCGAGGACAGCCAAGGGCTTCCGACGGCGGCAGGCATCCGTGCATTCGCGGAGCAGTTCACGGACCGCCACGCGATGATGTGCGGCCCGGCTCCCTTCATGCAGGCTGTCTCGGACGTTCTGAAGTCTTTGGATTTCCCGCGGGAACGACGCCGTCAGGAGAAGTTCGTGTCCTTGAGCGGCAACCCCTTCGAGATCAGTGCCGAGGTCGTCGATGCTGCCGACCTCGGCGCGGCTGCTCCGGAGGGAGCCGGGTGCACGCGGGTCTCTGGTGAGATCGATGGTGCCGCATTCGAGTTCGACGACTGGCGGCCCGGGGTGCTGCTGCTCGACTTCCTGCTGGAGAAGGGCATCCCCGCCCCCTTTTCCTGCAGGCTCGGCGACTGCAGCGCCTGTGCGTGCCGGGTGATCGAGGGTGACGTGGAGATGGTCACGAACGAGGTGCTGGAGCCCGAGGACATCGAGGAGGGCATCCGCCTCGTGTGCCAGTCATTGCCCGTTACCGAGCATCTCAAGATCAGCTTCAGCTGAGCTGGGGTTACCCAGTGGCCCTGCCGAAGGGGGCTGCCTCGCTCTCGGTGAAGTCGTGGGAGTGGGGTGGTCGGGATTCGACCGTACGGTCAGCCCAATCGGCAGGGCCTGTCGGACATGCGGAAGGTGGTTGCCGACGGACGTTATTTGAACACCAGGTGCAGTATTTCTTCGCGCCCAGTGTTGGGTGCTCGGACTCGACTGCCGCAGCGAGCTCGATCCGCCGTGGGCGTGCTCCGGCGGACGCATTGTCTGGCGGTGGTATGGGCGTCAATCAAGGCCAGAACCTTCGCCATCGGTTGACCAAAGCTACCAAATGCCTCATCTGGCCGCACGGTTAACGGTATTCCCTTTGGTGAACGCGGCGCCCCTTCATTGCTGTTGAGGGCACCATTTTTGCTGCTCGCATAATTTGCTCGGAGCGTGCGATGAGTTGCCGCCCGTAGATCGCTCCTGCCGTTGTTCGTGTGTGATTTCTGATCGTCGGCTCGGGGCCTGACCTGCCTCGACCGGCGTCATCTCTTGCTGGCCCCTCCTGGGATCTCATGTCTCCGGCGCGTGGTGCGCGTGGAGTGGATCAGATGCCTGAGGCCTCGGGGTCGGCAATGGTTAGTTAAATCGGTCGAACGTTATCTGTGCGCGTCTTGACACTTATCGCTCACTCCCTGAGTGTACGAGAACAAGACTGACGCGTCGCCCAGAGCACTGGGTCGAAGACGCACTCGCCGGCGATGGCTGGTCAGTTCTCCGCTCATCTCTCACAGCCTTCAGGCCGCAGGCACAGCCTTCAGGCCGCAGGCACAGCCTTGAGGCCGCAGGATTCCCCCTCGAAAGGAACGTCGATGGCTACCACTGGTGAACCCATTGCCGTGGACCCTGGATCGCCTTCATCGGCGGACGGTGCCACCGGAAAGCAGCTGCGTGGCAAGCTCGGAACCCGTGACCTGATCTTCTCGGCGATAGCCCTGGCCGCACCTTTGAGCGCCACCACGGGCTACGTGTCCATCAACATCGCTTACGGCAACGGACTGGGCACCCCGACCACTTTCCTGGTGATCACCGTCGCGCTCGCCCTCTTCGCGGTCGCCTTTGGCGGGATGGCGCAGTACGTGGAGAGACCCGGTTCCTTCTACGCCTACATCTGTGCGGGGCTGGGCAAGCCCATCGGCCTGGGTGCCTCGTTCCTCACCCTCCTTGCCTACGCCGTCCTGTCCCTCGGCTTCTACGGCTATGCCGGCGTCGCGACCGCAGCGTTCGTCGTCCGGGAGGGCGGTCCGGATGTGCAGTGGTGGGTGTGGTCGCTGTTGTTCTGGGCCATCGTGGGCACCCTCGGATACCTTCGCATTGACATCTCGGCGAAGGTGCTCGGCGTCGCCCTGTTCGTCGAGGTGCTTGTCGTGCTGATCTTCGATGCGGTCGTCTTCGCCAAGGGCGGCCCCGAAGGTGTCTCCGCCACCGTCTTCACCCCGGACGAGTTCTTCTCCGGCCAGGTCGGCCTCGCCCTGGTGCTCGCGATCCTGTTCTTCGTCGGCTTCGAGTCGACCGCCATCTACCGCGACGAGACCTCCCAGCCCGGGAAGACCATCTCGCGGGCGTCCATCATCTCCGTGGTCCTGATCGGCGTCTTCTACACGATCACTTCGTGGGCGGTCATCACCGGGCTCGGCACTTCCCAGGCTGTCAAGGCCGTCAACGATGACCTGGCTGGTTCCTTCTTCACCGTGTCCGAGCGCTACATCAGCGCGGGCTTCAACGACGTCACGTCCGTGCTGCTGCTCACCAGCATCGCTGCCTCCCACCTGGGGCTGCAGAACATGATGAGCCGGTACGTGTTCAACCTCGCGAAGGACGGCATCCTCCCCAAGCCCCTCGCGGCGGTGCACGGACGTCACGACTCGCCCCACATCGCCTCGCTCACGACGAGCGGCGCCATGCTCCTGGGCGCCGGTGTCATGGCCGCTCTCGGTATGAAGGGCGAGGAGGTCTACTCATGGTTCGCCGGTGCGTCCTCAGCTCCGATCGCGTTCGCCCTGTCGCTCACCTCGCTTGCCGCGCTCGTCTACTTCGCGCGCGTCCAGAGCTCTGCCGCGATCTGGCGATACCGTATCTCTGCCGCCCTTGCCACGGCTTTCCTGCTGCTCTGCGTGACCATTGCGCTCCTCAACCTTCCTTCTCTCATGGGTGGTTCAGCGGCATTCCGCAACGGCACGCTCCTCGTCTTCTCGGCGGTCTTCATCGTGGGCGTCGCCTTCGCCGTCGCACTGCGTGGACGCCGTCCCGAGATCTATGCCCGAATCGGACGCGAGGAGGCGTAGTAGGAGTTGGGCTTACGTACTCGCTTTAGTCGTCCTACGAGCCCCCGCCCGTGCGCCCGATGCCAACCGTTGGCATCGGGCGCACCGACGTATCGACTGATCTGAGTCGAGCTGCGCACCATGGATCTTCAGCTGCGGATGACGCTCGCTCGGTCAGATGACCAGGAGGAGGGACCGTCGCCGTGGGTGTTGAGCGGGTCGGCAACGTCGAAGCTGGTTGTCCGGGGCTCCTCGGCGAGGCAGTGACCCTGCTCCGGCGTTTGAGGATCGACGGGCGGCCGAATTCGGGCCGAAGCCCAGATCGGACCCTCCTCCCATCCTCACGGTGTACAGATAGTGCGACGCTATACTCGCTCTTGTGACAAAAGAGCCCCAGGGTCCGGACGGAGAAGACGCAACGGTGTCCCGGCCATCAGCACCAAAGAGTGCTGCCGGTGAGTCGGCCGGGGGTTCTCTCACTCTCGAGCGCGGGCTGCGCGTGCTCACGCTGCTCGGTGAGCGTCCACTGGGATTGACGGTGTCCGCGATCTCTGAAGAGATGGGGACGCACCGAGCCGGCATCTACAGGCTCCTCAAGCCCTTGGAAGCGGCGAACCTCGTAGAGCGCCGGCCGGACGGGCGATTCACGCTCGGCCTGGGGCTGCTCAACCTCGCGGCCAATGTGCGTTCACGGCTCCAGGAGGTCGCCGCGCAAGAGCTGCAGGAACTGGCCAACGAGCTCTCTTGCACCTGTGCCCTCACGATCCGTCATGGCGAGGACGGGGTGGTGGCCATCGTTCAGGAGCCCGTCGTCTCTCGGATGCACATCGCCTACCGCCCTGGGCTTCGCCATCCACTCACGCAGGCAGCTTCCGGTCTGGCGATTCTGGCTGGTGACAACCCCCGTCCTGGAGAGCGACCGGAGATCACGAAGGCGCGCGAAGTCGGTTTCGCCGTGACTAGGGACGAACTCTTCACGGGGGCGAGTGGCGTGGCGGTCCCGGTTCTGGGGCCGGAAGGCAGGGCTACGGCGAGCGTCAGTGTGGTGTGGCTGGGGGTCAACCCGGACGAGAGCCGGGCGATCGAGGCGCTCCAGGCATGTGCGGCGCGGATCATGGCCGCTCTGCCGAAGGAGAACGGCGAGAGGTTGGCCCAGCCCATTTCTCGGAAATGAGGGCGCCGGGTTCGCTGCCACGGGGGATGGCGTAGGTTCGAGCCGGTTTCCCGTGGCGATCTGGCGTACGTTAAGTACGCGCTCTGTGCGCATATCGACCACATTCTGAACCCTGCTTCTGTGTCGTCTCTATGAATAGGAGGGTGCAGGTAGTCAGGATGTGGCGCCCAAACCAGCGCCGAGGCCGTCCCGCTGAGGGCGTATCCGCAGCGGAGCGCTTCCGGATGTAACGACGGAACGACGGCGCGAGTGGATCACCGCCGCTTGGACTCGTACTCCGCGATGAGCCTCCACCTGAATTCGAAGCACTTGCCCCACTCGGCCCTACTGCGTCTGCAGCACGAACAGTGCCAGCAGTGGCACGACGACGTAGGGGCCGCGCCCCGAGACGCTGAGGTGACTTCGGAAACCGGCAACCGTGCCGCTTCAGCGGTGAGGGCTGCCGCCGCACACCTTTTTTGCGGCGCCTGACGATCCGTCAGATCTGTTCACGTGCCAGCGCGTTCGACCGGACGATCCCACTCGGGCCGCGTACTGGAGGCAGGACCTCGATGAAGACTCGCACTACTCTCGGGCTTGCGGCAGTCGCCTCGTGCGCTGCGCTGGTCACCGCGGTCGGGATCGGTAGGGACAGCGACGGTAAGTCCGCGTCGTCCTACCTCAAGCCCTCGAACGGGCCGTACGTAGCCCTCGGAGACTCTTACACGTCCGGGCCGAAAATACCTGCACAGAATGGCAGGCCTGCAGGTTGCGACCGATCCAGTCGGAACTACCCCGCGCTGGTGGCAGGCGAACTCGGCGTGAAATCAGATGAGTTCCGAGACATGAGTTGCAGCGGTGCCACCACTGACGACTTGTTCGCTCCGCAGTCCACGGACAACGGAGTCAACCCGGCCCAGTTGTCCGCCGTGTCCGACGCGACCCGGCTGATCACCTTGGGAATCGGTGGCAATGACATCGGATTCAGCTCGATGATCACCACGTGCGTCAAGGTGGGCGTCCGCTATCAGATAGAGACAAGGATCGACTCGGAGACTGACGACGCTCCGTGCCGGCGCAAGTTCGTCTCCGCTGGCACCGATGAGGTCCAGGCGAAGATCGAGGCAGCAGGCGGGCGGCTGTCCAGCGTGCTTGACGACATCGAACGCCGGGCGCCCAAGGCGCGAGTGTACGTGGTGGGCTATCCGGCGATTCTGCCCGCCGACAGCAGCGGGTGCGAACGCGCGATGGGGCTCGCGCCAGGTGATGTGAGCTTCCTTCGGGAGAAGGAACAGCAGCTCAACGCGATGCTGCGCAACAGCGCAAGAGTTGCCGGAGCGGTGTACGTCGACACCTACACGTCCTCCATCGGGCGTGACGCCTGTGCGGGCCAGGACGTGCGCTGGGTCGAACCGCTCATCCCGGAGTCCGCAGCGGCTCCGGTGCACCCCAACGAACGCGGTGAGCTCGGGATGGCCAGGGCCGTTCTGCGCGTGGTAGGCGCGACCGGCTGACGCAGGCGCCGCGGGACCGGCAGAGCAACGGGCGACCCCGGCTGTACTGCGAATTCAGTACCCAGTCCAGCGGATTCGGTAGGCGGCATTGCCAGTAGCTGTATGACGACGGAACAGGTCCTCACCGGCAAGGCTGGAGGGGCAATCGAGAACGGACTTGGAGTTCGCTGACGTGGCAACTTTTCTGTATCGACTGGGCCGTATGGCCTTCCGGCGGCGAGGCTATGTCGCCCTCATGTGGGTGGCCCTCCTAGCCGCCGTGGGGCTGAGTGCTCTGCAGGCGCCGGCAGCCTCCGACGAGGAATTCTCGATGCCTGGGATCGAATCCCAGAAGGCATTCGACCTCCTGGAACAGCGTTTCCCTGGCGCAGCGGCCGACGGGGCCACCGCGCGGGTGGTGTTCGTCGCCCCCGACGGCCAGAAGGTGACCGCGACCGACAACCGGCAGGCGATCGAAGAAGCGGTCGACTCGCTGGCCGATGGTTCGCAGGTGGCGGGCGTCGCGGACCCGTTCGAGTCGCAGGCGGTCAGCAAGGACGGCTCAACGGCGTACGCGACGGTGTCGTACAAGGTAGCGTCCGACCAGGTCACCGACGCCAGTCGTACGGCGGTGGAGAAGGCCGCCGACCAGGCGCGTGAGGCGGGCCTGACCGTCGAGGCCGGTGGCTCGGCGATGGACAGTGGTGGCGGTCCGGGCGGGGTCGCCGAGATCATCGGCATCTCGGTGGCGGCGCTCGTGCTGTTGTTCACCTTCGGCTCGCTGGCCGCCGCCGGGCTACCGCTGCTGACCGCGATCCTCGGCGTCGGCGTGAGCCTGTTCTCGATCCTGGCCCTGTCCGACGCGCTCGGGCTGTCCACGAGCACCGGCACGCTGGCGATGATGCTGGGGCTGGCGGTCGGCATCGACTATGCCCTCTTCGTCGTCTCCCGCTACCGCGAGGAACGCGCGAAGGGCCGGACGCCGGAGGAGGCGACCGGGCTGGCTGTCGGTACCGCCGGGTCGGCGGTCGTCTTCGCCGGGCTCACCGTGGTCATCGCGCTGGTCGGCCTGTCGGTGGTCGGTATCCCGATGCTGACCAAGATGGGTCTGGCCGCCGCCGGCGCGGTTGTCGTCGCCGTGCTGGTCGCGCTGACCGTCGTCCCGGCGTTCCTCGGGTTCTGGCCGAACGCCGTGCTGACACGCCGGGCCCGCAAGCAATCCAAGGAGGGTGAGACCGCCGAGGTCCGCCGGCGAGCCGCGCGAGGCAGGCGGCTGCTGCCCGGGCGGAAGGCCCTGGCCCGGAAGAGCACAGAGGGCGAGGTCGTGCCTCTGAACAGCCTCTCGGCGGAGAAGCGCGACCGGGACAACATGGGCACCCGCTGGGCCCGCTTCGTGCTGCGCCGCCCGCTCCCCGTACTCATCCTCGGCGTCGTGTGTCTCGGCGCACTTGCGATACCGATGACCTCCCTCCAGCTGGGTATGCCCGGCGACGAGGCCAAGCCCACCTCCACTACGGAACGCCGCGCTTACGACGATCTCGCCGAGGGTTTCGGACCCGGCTTCAACGGGCCTCTGACCATCGTCGTGGACGCTCAGGGCTCCGCCGACGCGAAGGCGGCCGTGGCGACGATCAGCGAGAAGATCGGGGACACCGAGGGAATCGTCTCGGTCTCGCAGGCGCGCTTCAACGAGGCTGGTGACACCGCGGTGTTCATGGCCACGCCGTCCACCAGCCCCACCGACGAGAAGACCAAGACCCTCGTCAAGACCATCCGTGGTGAACGCCCCGCCATCGAGTCGGAGGCCGACGCGTCCTTCGAGGTCACCGGCACGACCGCGCTGAACATCGACATCGCCACCAAGGTTCAGTCGGCGCTGGTGCCGTATCTGATCGTGGTGGTCGGTTTGGCGATCGTCCTGCTGCTGGTGGTCTTCCGGTCCGTGCTGGTGCCGATCAAGGCGGCACTGGGCTTCCTGTTGTCGGTGCTGGCAGCCCTCGGCGTGGTCGTCCTGGTCTTCCAGCAGGGCCATGGTGCGAGCCTGTTCGGCGTGGAGCAGACGGGGCCGATCATGAGCCTGATGCCGATCTTCCTGGTCGGTATCGTCTTCGGCCTTGCCATGGACTACGAGGTCTTCCTTGTCGCCCGGATGCGGGAGTCCTACGTCCACGGGGAGTCGGCCCGGCAGGCGGTGGTCTCCGGGTTCCGTCACAGTGCTCGAGTTGTGGTGGCCGCCGCGCTGATCATGATCGCGGTCTTCGCCGGCTTCATCGGTGAGCACGACTCCATGATCAAGATGATCGGGTTCGGCCTGGCCTCCGCAGTGCTCTTCGACGCCTTTGTCGTGCGGATGGCGATCGTGCCCGCTGTTCTGGCCCTGCTTGGGGAGAAGGCCTGGTGGATGCCGAATGGACTGGATCGGATCCTGCCCCGGGTCGACGTGGAGGGTGAGGCCTTGAGCCGTCGGCCTGCCGAAAGTCAGGTTCTCGACCCGGACCCGACCCCGGACGAGTCGGTCGAGGTGCGTGTCTGACCCCGGCCTTGCCGATTCCTGGGCCGCCCGAGGCCACGCCTCGGGCGGCCCGCACGGGCCGTTCGCCGCCGCATCAGCCACCATGGACCAAGTACTCGCAGCCGGAGAAACACGATGACGAGCAACATTGAGCGCTTTACGGAGCGTCATCCCCACGCCGTGGACACGATGGCGATTTTGGCGCTGTTCGCATGCACGGCCCTCGGTACCTCGCTCAGTCTTCCCGGGGCCGATCTCCCACGCGACGATCGGATCGCGACTCTCCTGGCCGCCGTCTCCTGCCTCAGCCTGCTGAGGGCGCGCAGTCACCCGCGCTTCGCCGTAGCAGTGACCACTGTCTGCACTGTGGCCACCGGAGCCCTCGGCTACCTTCCCACTCCGCTGCTGCTTGCGCCCCTCATGATGGCGCTGTACTGGTTTGCGGTCCGCACCGATTCCAAGATCACGCGCTGGTACGGTCTGGTGATCATGGCCATGGTGGTGAGTACCGCCATCTTGGACAAGCCCAACAGCGACATGCTCCTGCTGCGGACGGTTGGTCCCGTGCTGTGGCTGCTGCTGCCCTTGGTCGGTGGCGGCAGCGCGCGCATGCGACACGATTATCTGCAATCCGTGCACGCACGGGCGGCGTATGCGGAGCGCACCCGCGAAGAGGAAGCACGGCTGCGTGTAGCGGAGGAGCGCATGCGTATCGCCCGCGAACTGCACGATGTGGTCGCTCACCACATGGCGGTGGCCCACGCGCAGGCCGGCACGGCTGCCCACCTCGCTCGCACCCACCCGGAGCAAGCGCAGAAGATCCTCGCCGACCTGGCGGGCACGACATCCTCCGCTCTGCTGGAGCTGCGGGCCACGGTGGGTGTACTGCGTCATGCCGAGGACTCGGAAGCCGAGTCGCTTGAACCGGCTCCCGGCCTGAGCCGCCTGCCGGAGCTGGTGGCGGCGTGTGAGTCGGCCGGCTTCGCGGTCACGGTCGTCAATGAGGGAGAAGTCCGGCCTCTGTCTCCGGGGGTCGACCTGACGGCGTATCGGATCATCCAGGAAGCTCTCACCAACGCCACGAAGCACGCGTCCGACCACGCCGCCCGTGTCCGGCTCGGTTACTCGGACACCTTTTTGACCATCACAGTCACCAACGATGGCACCACTGTCCCCCCGACGGTACCCGGCGGCGGGTACGGGCTGATGGGCATGCGTGAGCGCGCCAACTCGGTAGGCGGGAACCTGCGTGCCGGGCCCCGCCCCGAGGGCGGCTTCGAAGTGGCCACCGCCCTGCCGATTCAGCCCTACACCCAGGCGAACAGCCTGGCCGAACGACAAGAGGCAACCCCTTGACCATCCGTGTCCTGCTCGCCGACGACCAAGCCCTGCTGCGAGGCACGTTCCGGCTCCTGATCGACTCCTGCGCCGACATGGAGGTGGTCGGCGAGGCCGGGGACGGCCAAGAGGCCGTTGACCTCGCCCGCACTCATCACCCTGATGTCGTCCTCATGGACATCCGCATGCCGGGCACGGACGGTCTGACAGCCACGGCCGCAATCTGCGACGACCCCGATCTGGCCACCACTCGAGTCCTCGTTCTGACCATGTTCGAGACCGAGGAATACGTCGCCCAGGCCCTGCGCGTCGGTGCCAGTGGCTTCCTGGGCAAGTACGTCACCACGGAAGCGCTGCTGACAGGGATCCGTACCGTCGCAGCCGGCGAGGCCCTGCTGTCACCGGGGGCCACCCGGACCTTGATCAAGCGCTTCCTCACCGGCTCCTCGCCAGCAGCCCTCATCGCGCCCGTTGAACGCCTCAGCGACCTCACTCCGCGCGAACGTGAAGTCACCGCACTGGTCGCCCAAGGCCATTCCAACAACGAGATTGCCGACAAGCTCGTGCTGAGCGTCCTGACCGTGCGTACACACATTCAGCGTGCCTTGACCAAGCTCGGCGCCCGTGACCGTGCTCAACTTGTGGTCATTGCCTATCAGACCGGCCTGGTGCGTGCCGAGCCGACCAGTTTCTGACCGCGGCCACCGCATCGCTCCGGCTCGACAGCGGACAGGAGGATGTCAGACTCACCAACAGCCCTTCGAAAAGGCCCGTAGTTCTGCTTAGCCTCGCGCTTTCGGCTACTCCGGCCACGGCGTGCAGATGGCGACGCACATGGGCAAGCAGATGGCTGAGTACATGAACGGGACGCCAACCGCCAACCCCTGGCGAGACCTGCCCTTCCGACGTATCCCGGGACACTTCGGCCCGCCCTGGTTCCTGCCCTTCGCGGGCGCCTACTACAAGTTCAAGGACCTCATCAAGTAGGCGTGAGACAGGGACTGACGTGAGACAGGGACTGAACAGATGGGCGGTGGATGTATGACGGCCCCCTCGCACCCCTGGGCCGTACGCCCCGCCGGATCGCACCCGGTCTGCGGGTGGAGACCGGCCCGGGGGCCTGGCGTGGTGGACGCCGTCGCCTTGCGGCCAGCCGGCCGAGCAGGCGGGGGCCACACCCGGCCCGGGCCAATGCAGCGCCTGTTGCACCCCCGCCCGCAACAGCGAGCCGATCGTCCTGACCGTCCCGGAAATCCGCTGCCTGCTCCCCGCCTCTTCAAACCACCACGGTCCGGGCGGCATTGCCGGGTGGGGCCGTGGAGCCACGGGGATTTTCCCGGTCCCGGGTCTCTCGCCGACGGCACCGCTCACAGCGACACTGCTGCGGCGACGAGCGCGATGAGCGGCGGCGAGATCTGTGCCACGGTGCCGCCGACGCCGGAGCCTTTGGCGCGGCCGAGACCCATACGGTCCGAAACAGCGAGCGTGACCCCCGCGAGCACCATGTAAGCGCAGGTGTAGAACACCAGAGTGCGGCCGACGGTTTCGTTTCCGCTGTGCAACGCGATCAGGCCGATGACGGTGCCGAGGCCCAGGAACAGGTTGTAGAAGCCCTGGCAGAACGACCACAGCTTGACTGCCGGCACGTCCTCACTCGGGATGTGGAAGATCCCCTGGTGCACGCTCGGACGGTCGAACACGATGGTCTCCCACACGAACACCAAGACATGGATCGCCGCGGCCAGGCCCGCGAACAGTTGCGTGACCGCGTTCACGGCAGCTGTTCCGACAGCCGGATGCCGTGTCGGCCGACGACCTCCTGGAGCAGCGGGAACGCCTCCTCGAGCGGTGTGCCGGCGGGCACCGTCCGGTCGATGTCGCGGAAGAACCTGCCCATCGCGTCGGTGAGGCTGATGGCGAGGAACCGCACCGACGGGGTGTGGACGGTGAAGGTGTGCAGGGCGTTCGGCGGGATGGTGATCGACGCGCCGGGTCCCAGGTCGTGGAGCTCGCCGTCCACGAACACGGTCATCCGGCCGTGGAGCACGTAGTACGTCTTGGCCCACGGGGTGCCGTGCGGGGGCACGGTCGGACCTCTGGGGGCGTCGACCTCGAACAGTTCATAGGTGCCGTCGGTGTGCTCGGCGTCCACTTTGACGATGATCCTGGCGTCCGGCGAGTCCAGTTCGAGGCCCTCGCCCACGCTGCTGAGGTGTGTCTTGTGTGCCATGAGCCGAAGCTAGGACCCTGGCGTGGGGCTTTCCATCCCGGAAATCTGGGATATCGGACCGTCAGGACGAGGCGCATACTTCCGACATGTGGGAAGGACGGGCGCAGAGCGTGCGCCGTGACATCGCCGCACTCGCGACAGCGGGCCTCGGGATCACCGAACTGCACACGGCCGCGATCGAACTGGTGGGCCGGGTCGTATCCGCCGAACTGTCCTGCTGGGCCTCTCTGGACCCGGACACCGCAGTGATCAGCTCGATGACCAGTGGCGCCAGCCGCATCCCGCAGCGGTACGAGCCACTGCTGGCAACGTACGAGTACAACGGCACGGAACCGCACACCTTCGCCGAACTGGGCCGGCGCCCGGTGCCGGTGGCCAGATCGTCGGACCTTCCGCACCGCGACATCGTCCGCAGTGGCCGGGCCAACGAGGTCTGGCGACCTCTGGGGCTCGATCATGAACTGCGTGCCGTGTTCCGCGTCGACGGCGCGTGCTGGGGTGCGGCGGGCATGGTGCGGTCCGGCGACTTCAGCGACCGCGAGGTCGAGTTCGTCACGGCCGTGGCACCGGCGCTGGCCACCGCGACCCGCCTGGCGGCACGGTCCGGTGGCCGCCGTGGACCCGGTGAGCCCGCGATCGTCGTGGTCGGCCCGGACGGCAGACCCCGGGCTGCGACGGCAGCGGCCCAATCCTGGCGAGGCGAACTGGACGAGATCGCACCCGGCCGATTCGCGGTCATGCTGCGCGCGGTCGTGGTCGGTGCGCGGGCCGCCCCCTCCGGGGCGTTCCGGGCGCGGGTCCGCGACGCCTCGGGCGGCTGGATCCTGATGGAGGCCAGCAGACTGATCTCCGGGGAGGACGACGACGAAACCGTGGTCACCTTCAAGCAGCCCTCGGGCGCCGAACTCCTGGGACTGCTGTTCGCGGCGTACGCGCTGACCATCCGCGAACGCGACGTCTGCCGGGAGGTGATCGCCGGCCGCTCTACCTCGGACATCGCGACCAGGCTCGGGATCTCCCCGCATACCGTGCAGGATCACCTCAAGTCCATCTTCGGCAAGGCCGACGTATGCAGCCGAGGAGAGCTGGTCGCCAAGCTCCAGCCGGAGAACCACACCGTCCGCAGGAACGTGTCCCCGGGCCCCCCGTCGGC